>URSO01000062.1 GCA_900550415.1 uncultured Collinsella sp. | reverse complement strand
CCGGGGCTCCCGGGTTCCCGTTTACGAGAGCGACGTTCTCAGCAACTCGTTGAAGAGCTTCGGATTACCCTTGCCGCGGCTCGCCTTCATGCACTGGCCCACCAAAAAGCCGATGACCTTCTGGTTGCCGTCGCGGTACTGCTGCGCCTGCTCGGCACAGTTTGCCAGCACCTCGTCCACGATCGGCTGCAACGCGCCGGCGTCGCTCACCTGACGCATACCGCGCTCGTCGACGATCTTGTTGGGATCGTCGCCGGTCTGGGCCATGGCCTCAAAGACCTCGTGCGCCTGGTTGGAGCTGATGGCATCGGTCGCCAGCAGCTTAGCCAGCGCTGCCACCTGAGCCGGCGCGATGCCGGACTCGGCGAGCGACACGCCTGCGCCCTTAAGGTAGGCGATCATCTCGTTGACCAGCAGGTTTGCGACCGTCTGGGCCTCTTTGCCAGCCATACCAGCAGCAGCGGCCTCAAAGAAGTCGGCAAACTCGGGGTCGCCGGCGATCTGCTCGGCGTCTGCTGCCTTAATGCCAAAATCGGCCTCAAAGCGGGCGCGCTTGGCATCGGGCAGCTCGGGGATCTCGCCACGGCAGCGGTCGATGAACTCGTCGTCCAGATCGAATGGCGCCAGGTCGGGATCGGGGAACAGACGATAGTCGTCTGCCGTCTCCTTGACGCGCATGACCACGGTACGCTTGCGGCTGGGCTCCCAGTGGCGGGTCTCCTGGTAGATGATGCCGCCCTCCTCGAGCACCTCGGCCTGACGGCAGATCTCGTAGGCAAGGCCGTCGTGCAGGCTCTTAAACGAGTTGAGGTTCTTGAGCTCGGTCTTGGTGCCCAGCTTGGTCTCGCCGCGGCGGCGCAGTGACACGTTGCCGTCGCAGCGCATGGAGCCCTTTTCCATGGAGCAGTCCGAGATGCCCAGCGTCACAAAGATGCGACGGAGCTTCTCCATAAACAGGCGCGCTTCCTCGGGCGTGCGCAAGTCGGGCTCAGTCACGAGCTCAATCAACGGCGTGCCGCAGCGATTGTAGTCGACGAGCGACTCGGCCGCGGCGGTAATGCGGCCCTCGGCACCGCCCACGTGCACCATCTTGGCGGCGTCCTCCTCCATGTGGATGCGCAGGATGCGGATGGGCACCGTGTAGGAACCGTCCTCGCGACGCTCGGGCATCTGCAGATTGGACGCATCGTAGCTGGCCAGATGGCCGGCGCGCTGGTTACCCTCGCGCATGGTCGACGTCATGGACGTGGACAGGCCCTCGGCGTTGGCCGAGGCGCTTGCCAGGCTCTGGGCCTCGGCCTCGCCAAACGCGCAGTCGGGGCGCTCGGCGGCACCGCGACCGGTCACGTCCAGATCCAGGTGACCGTACATGGCAAAGGCGACCGGGCCCTGCGTGGTCTGGAAGTTCTTGGCCATATCGGGATAGAAGTAGTGCTTGCGGTAGAACATCGAGTGACGCTGGATCTCGCAGTTGGTGGCCAGACCGGCCTTGACAATGCTCTCGATGGCGCGCTTGTTGGGCACCGGCAGGGCGCCGGGCAGGCCCAGGCACACCGGGCACACGTTGGCGTTGGGTTCGTCATCGTGGCTAAGCTTGCAGTTGCAGAACATCTTGGTATCGAGTGCGGTGAGCTCGGTATGGATCTCCAGGCCGATCACGGCCTCCCAATCCTGCAGGACCTCGGAAAGCTCCTTCATTACAGCTCGCCTCCCTTCCCGGCAAAATCGGGCGCGACGGAAAGTGCGGGCGCACCCGTGGCGGCATCGGCAAAGCCGCGCTCCAGGGCGCGGGCAAACGTGAGCAGTTGACGGTCCTTAAAGGCAGGTCCCACCAGCTGGGCAGAAACGGGCAGCTGAGTATCCTCGCCCAGGCCCAGCGGCACCGAGATACCACCGTTGCCGCAAATGTTGAGCGAGATGGTGTACAGATCGGAGAGGTACATCTGCGTGGGGTCGCTGATCTCGCCAAACTTAAAGGCCGTGCGCGGCGAGGCGGGCATGAGGATGGTGTCCACCTTGGCATACGCGGCGTCGTAGTCCTGCGTGATGAGCGTGCGGGCCTTTTGCGCAGCGTAGTAGTACTTGTCGTACACGCCCGAGCTCAGCAGGTAGGCGCCGAGCATCTGACGACGCTTGGCCTCGGCGCCAAAGCCGTGGGCGCGCGACAGCGAGCTCTGGTCGGACAGGTTGGCGCAGCCTTCCTCCTGGTAGCCGTAGCGAATGCCGTCGAAACGGGCCAGGTTGGAGAACGCCTCGGCCGGGCCGATGACGTAGTAGGCGGCGATGGCGGCGTCCAAATGCGGCAGGTCGACCTCCACGAGCTCGGCGCCCTGGTTCTGCAGCTCCTGGGCGGCGCGCTGAACAGCGGCCTTGACCTCGGATGTCAGGCCCTCGGCCTCCATAAACGCGGTGATGATGCCCACGCGCTTGCCCTCGATGCTGTCGTTGAGATGCTCGGTAAAGTCGACGGCGCAATCCTGGCTGGTGCAGTCGTACGGATCGTGGCCCGCGCCGGTAAGCGCGTTCATGGCCAGCGCGACATCCTCGACCGTGCGGCCAAAGGGTCCCACCTGGTCGAGCGACGAGCCAAAGGCAACCACGCCGTAACGGCTCACGGCGCCATACGTGGGCTTAAAGCCCACCACGCCGCACAGCGACGCCGGCTGGCGAATGGAGCCGCCGGTGTCCGAGCCCAGCGAGAGCGCGACCTCGCCCGCGGCGACGGCGGCAGCGGAGCCGCCCGAGGAGCCGCCGGGCACGCGCTCGGTATCCCAGGGGTTGTTGGTGCGGTGAAACGCCGAGCTCTCGGTAGAGCTGCCAAAGGCAAACTCGTCCATGTTGGCCTTGCCCATGGGCAGGCAGCCGGCATCGAGCATGCGCTGGACGCAGGTGGCGGTGTAGACGCTCTGGTAGTCCCCGAGCATGCGGGAAGCGCAGGTGGTGCGCGTACCCACGAGGTTCATGTTGTCCTTGATGGCCAGCGGCACGCCCGCAAGCGGGGGCAGCGGCTTGCCTGCGGCGCGACGGGCGTCGATTTTGGCAGCAGCCTCAAGCGCGAGCTCGGGCGACACCTGCAGGAATGCCTGGACTCCGCCCTCGCGCGCCTCGATGGCAGCAAGGGAAGCCTGGGCCACCTCGGTAGCGGTAAAGTCGCCGGCGGCAACGCCTGCGGCGATCTGGGCGGCGGTAAGGGAATCGAAGCTTAGCGCCATTACTCGCTCTCCCCCTCTCCCAAAATGGACGGCACGCGGAAGTAGCGGTCGCGCGCGCTGCCGGCGTTTTCCAGCGCGACGTCGAGCGGCAGATCGCGCTCGGGCTCGCGCAGGTCATCGCCCATCACGTTGGACAGGCTTCCGATGGGATGGAACGTGGGCTCCACGTCGGGCAAGTCATATTGCAAGACGGGCTCGAGCATCTGGACGGCGTCGTTCAGGTAGGACGTCATCTGGGTGAGCTCGTCATCGGTCAGTGCGATCTTTGCGTACTCGGCAATGCCGCGCACGTCTTTCTCGCTGAGTGCCATAGGCGCTCCCTTCCGCATAACAGATAAACCGCTCTAGTATACAAGGCAACGCCGCTTGGAGCAGGCGCTTTACCCAAATGCAGCGAAAACGTAACGAGGGCGGTGGATTGGCAGGCTGCAGGCTGGCGGCTCTGCAGCGAAACCGCACCGTCCATAGCGAAAACCGTACTGTCCGCAATGAGAACCGTCTCGCCCACAGCGAAGACCGTCTCGCCCACAGCGAAAAGCATCACAACATTCGACACTTTTCGCCAAAATCGAGATTTTCATCGAATGTTGTGATGGTTTGGAAGCCCCGACCACCACAAAGGTGCCTGTCCCCGTTGTGGTAGTTCTGAACGATGTCCTATGCCGAGGCCTTGGCCTTGCGGCGCTTGCGGAGCGCGTGGATCACGATGTCCAGCAGCAACAGTACAATGGCCATGACCACAATGAGCACGGCGAACTCGCGCTTGCCCCAGTGGCGGCCGGCCAGCGACTTTTGCTTGTCGACGTCCTTCTTGTTGTACTTGGTGCGCACGCAATGCACCAGCAGGCGGTGGTCGTTCACGCCGTAGGGCGTGCAGGTGACGAGCGTCACCTTGTCGGCGCCGGGCTCGATGGTCAGCGACTCCATCTCCTCGGGCAGCACCACCTCGGAGTCCACCATCTTGTAGGCGAGCGTCTTGTTCATGGTGTGCAGCAGCACCAGGTCGCCGGGCTCCAGCGAATGGATGTCGTCGAACATGCTCAGGTTGCGCATGCCCGAGTGCGCGGTGAGCACGCAATGCGTCGAGGTGCCGCCCACCGGCAGGCTCGTGCCCTCCAGGTGGCCGACGCCCGCCATAAGGACTTCTTCGCTCGTGCCGTGGTAGATGGGCATGCTCACGTCGATGGAGGGGATCTCGACCCAGCTCATCATGGGGTCGCGGTCAAAGATGAGCTGCTGAGCGTAGGGCTCGATCCGGTCGGCGGGGAGCTCGGTGGCCTCGCCCGCCAGCTGCTCGTTAAAGGAGCGCGCCTGGAGCAGGATGCGCTCGCGCTCCTCGGCAGACAGCGCGTCCACGGTGCTGGACACGGTGCTGATCTGGTTGAACACGCCCGAGGCCTCGAGCCGGTCCAAGATCCACGGCCAGGTCATAAGGCCCACGCCAATAAGGATGATGACGATGGTGATGAGCCGGTCGGCCCAGCGCGGCAGCCGCTTGCGGCGACGCTTGCCGCCCGCGGGCTTGGAGTGTTTGTTTGCACGTGACATCGGCCACACCACTTTCGTCAGGTTACGCTAGAGAGCTGCACCAAGCAGGATAGCGCAGCGCGGGCTCGCAGATACAAAACGGGGCAGACTCCAGTGCGGAGTCTGCCCCGAAAAGAGAATGGCAAAGCAAGAACGTGGATGGGCGAGAAAAGTGTCCGCAAATCTCATGGCCATCACATCCCACCTGCCAAAGGGATGGGTGGTGAGTGAGCGTTACTCCTGATCGGACTCCTCAGCCTGCTTACGGCTGCGGATGAGGTGAGCCACGCCGATGCACAGCACCGCGCCACCAGCAATCCAAGTGAAGGTCACGCCGTTGAGACCAGTGAGCGGGAGGCCGAAGCTCTTCTTGTTCTTGATGATGACGGGGATCTCGGTCGTAGTCACACTTTCATTCGTCTGTTCCGAGTTGACCATATTGGATGTATCGGAAACAGTGAGCCCCGACAGCTCGCCACCAGCATTGTATGCCGGCGTCACCGTAATCCGGAAGGGAGCGATAGTGTCGTAACCCGAAGGAGTGGCCGTCTCGGTAATCTCGTACGTACCGGCAACGAGACCAGGGATAAAGACCTTGCCGTTCGCGTTATCGGTCATAAACTCAGAAGCCTCTTCTTCAGTCCTGACAAGGGTTCCGTTATTTGTCAACCATTTGCCAGCAGATTCAGAATCTCCGTTATTAACAACCTTGACCTTAAAGCCGGCGACAAGTTTTTTATCCTGGTTGCCTTCCTCAACCTTGGTAATATCCAGGCCAAAAACGTAGTCGGTGACTTCCTTTGGCGTAGAGGTGCCAGTGTCACTAGTCATGGGATTGTTGGAGTAGACAAGTTTGACCTCGTTAGTGTTACCAGTGGCCGTGTATTCAGCATCGCTAGTGAGCCTAGCCTTATAAGTCACCACAACCTTGGACTGCTTGGTCAAGACGACGTTCGAAGCCTTTGCGGCAGCCTTAAGGTCAATGAAGGAAATCGTCAGATCATGGCCCGTAACCTTATTGGACTCGTCCTTAGTATCCGTAACCTGGACGCTGTAGTTATCTGCAGGCTGGACAGTCTTGCCGTCAATAGTCACAGCAACGGAATCCTTGTCGGCCTCCAATCCAACGGAAAGGTGATCCTGGAACTCATATTTGTACGTGACAAAGGTGTCGATGTTATCGGCAACGGTGCCGATCAGCTTATAATCGATTTTCTCACCAATCTGAGAGTCGCTCACCTTTTCCCAGGCATCGCCCTCACGAACCTGTTTGTCGACAGTGGGAATACTGGTCTTCTCGGCAACGACCACGGGACTACCGCCAACAACAGCAAAAATCGGAGAAGTACCAGTGTTCTTCTTGTTCTCGGTCGACTGGCCAATGGCGGTGTCATCGGTCAGGAAGAGGTAATAGCCCGTGTTGGGAGTATGATCAGCAGCATTCTCAGGCACAAAAGGGGTATTCGCGTTAAACGAACTGCCCGTCGGCGTGACCTTGTCCTTAACAACCTTGGCAATTTTATTGAGAACGCTATCCTTGCCGACTCGCGTCTCCTTAGTGGCGTTCTTCGCGTTCGCGGTTAGCCAGTCGGCGACGTCCTGTGCACTGGCATTAGAATTCAGCGGATTCAGATGACAACCGTTAATAGCGTCGATGATGGCCTTCTGGATCTCCTGGTCATCAAACGCCCACTTGACGTTGGAGATGATCTTATCAGTCGCCCCCGCCTCAGTAGGATCCACGACATCAGCCTTAAAGATCTGGTATGCCTTGAACTTGGTGCTCTCGTTGCCCGTGACATGGCTGATCGTGATGCTGTTGTCGCCCTCAGCCGCAAACGCAATCGTGACCGGGGCCATCACGCCACCAAAGCTCAACGCTGCGGTAAGGCCTGCCGTCACTGCAAGGCGTGCGATGTTCTTGTTCATGTTCATCTTCTTTTCATCCGTTTTCCGGTTGGTTCTCATTCAATCGGTCATCATCTGTCTGTTTCTAAGCATCTGCTTTGTTACGTCTCGCCCCGCTCTTTGTGGGGCTGCCAGCTAATCTTTATGGCTGCCACATCCCCGCTTGACCAGGAGCGCGACCGCGATGAGCGCGGCTCCGACGACCGCAACGGCGGCCGCGGTGAACATTGCCATATCGCCAGTCGAGGGCATAAAGCCTCCGGTGAAGATGCTAGGGGGCGTGCCGGCAGGCGTATTGATGAGCGACGCCTCCAGGCTGCCCGTCGACCCGTCCGCGCTGTCGGCGCGCAGGGGCGACTCAGCTGTGATGGTGAGCTTGGGCTTGGCGGTGGCCACCTGGTCGACGTCCAGGCCCTCGGCCTTGACCGTCACGGAGCGCGTGCCCCCGAAGGCAGTGTAGCCCTTGGGCGCCTTGAGCTCGCGGACCTCCAGCTTGCCCGAGTTCACGCCCGAGACGGTCACACGGCCGTCCTCACCCGTGGTGACGGTGGCCTTGCCCTCCGCATCCCACGTGCCGTCGGCCGCCAGCGTGCGGCCGCGATCGTCGGCGATGCTCAGAACCGCCCCGGGCAGCGGCTTGTCGCCGTCGCTGCCGCGCTTGGTGAGCGCGAGATCCCAGGTGTAAGCGCACGCATCGTCGCTCGGCGTGCGGGTGAAGCCAGCGTCGTCGGACTGGTCGGCAAAGGGAGAACGCGGGTAGCGCAGGTAGACCTCGTTGGGGTTGCCCTTCGCGATGCCGTGGTTGCACGCGCTGTTGAGCGGCGCATTGTACACGGCGACCACGCGGGCGCCCGCGGTAAAGGCGTCGGCCCCGCCGAGCGTGGCGATCAGGTCGCTGGTGCACACAGTGAAGGTTCCGTCCGCCGCTACCTTGGTGGCGCACTGGGCCGTGATGTCGGTCCAGCCCTTCGCGGGCTCGGTACCGGCACGGCCGTCCTTACCGGTCGAGACGGCGCCGAAGCCGCCGTCCGCGCCCGCCGCCACGTACACGCGCATGCTCGCGACCACCTTGGAGGGGTCGAGTCCCGTGCTCATAGCGTCGACGAACTGCACCGCGTAGGTGTCGTAGGCGGCAAGGCCCGCCGGGACCGTGGCAGAGAGGCGCCAGTACAGGTCATCGGCGACCGTGGCGTCGGCGGCCTTCTGCCATGCGGCGGTGCTGTCCTCCAGCACGTGCTTGGCGACCTTGGGGGTCGCCGCCTTGGGCTTGACGGTGACGGCGCTGCCGCCGACCAGGGCCATGATCGGCGCGGCGTCGGCCTCGCCCTGGGCGATGACGTCGTCGTCGGCGACGATAAGCCAGTAGCCACAGGGCAGCTCGGCCGCCGTGCCCGCGTTAAGGGCCACGGACGCGGCGCCAGAGCTCTGGAAGGAACGAGCGAGCTGTGCGCTCAGTGCGCTCGTAAGGTGGGAATCGGCGTTGAGCCACTCGGCAGCTTCCTGCGCGGTAGTCTGGGAATTGGGCATGCCGGCGCTGTGCAGCACAGGCAGCGCGGCGTCGCGCACGGCGTCGCTTGCCCAGGCGAGGTCAGTGGCGATCTTGGCGTCGTTGTCGCCGTCGACGACGTGGGCGTCAAAGATCTGGTAGGCGTCGTAGCTGCTCGCCACGGTGCCGCCCACCGTGATGGAACCGGTCGAGGTCGACGCGGCCTGCGCGGATGCGGGGAACACAACCGCGCAGGTGCCGATCAGGAGGGCAAGCAGCGCAAACAAGATCGGGAAGGAGCAAACTTTCTTATTCACGACGCTCACCTCCCTTCGCATTCGCCTTGCGACGAATGTACATCCAGGCTGCAGCAGCGCAAAGCACCGCCGCGCCGGCAAGGTACGTCAGCGTGACGCCCGACATACCAGAAAAGGGCAGAGAAGTGGAGTAGATATTGGTGAAGGTGGGGGTGGAAGCGTCGGTAAGGTCGTAGTTTGTGCCGTTAGTTACTTCGTTGCCGTCACGATCCTGAATCTGCTTGTAGGTCGCAGAGATGTTGATCTTACCGTTAGAGTCGTCAGTTGCCTTGACCGTAATCTGATAGACCGACTTGTCGTACTTGTAGTTCGTAAACAGCGCGCTCGGCTGCTGTTCGCGAACGTAATAGGTGAAGGTCCTGTTTGCACCGCGGCCAGTGGAGTCAGACGCGAGCTTGTCGAGATCTTTAAGTTCGTACTTAATCTCGCTGAAGCACAGAGTCTGCGACTTGTCACCGCCAGCCTGGGTCGACTCACTCTGAACGTTCTCCGAGAAATCCTTATTGGTCGCAAACTCGAGCGTAAACTCCTTCATCTCGCCACCCTTAACGACCTTAGTCGCCTTGGGAATCCAGGAGCCGGTAGAGTCGTACGGAGTGTACACGTTGGTGAAGGTCTTTTCGCCATTGGAGCCAGCGACCAAATAATAGCCGTCAGGATCTGCCTGCACAGGACGCAGCTCGCTAGTTGAATCACCGGAGTGCTTGGTTACAGTCATGCCATTAATCGTGTAGTTATGAACTATGAGATCTTTAGTCGAGTTCGGATCTTTCTGCGTCGGAACAGACATGAGCACAGTCGTGTGGTCCTCGACCGTCACCACAATCTCGTACACGGCAGAGTCGTACGTGATACCGGAAACCTTTCCGGCATTTTCGGCTAGGTAATATGTAATCGTGCCAGCCGTACCGCTCGCTGCGAACTGTTCACCAAGGTTAAACGTGATGTTGCCATTTTTATCATTACTCGCAGTTCCAACCTCGGTGCAAGCGTCAGGATTGAATACCCCGCGAGTGATAGGATCACCCGAATCCTTGCGGTAGACCGTAAAGGTGAAATCCCCAGCCTTAAGCTCACGGCCGACCAACTTCTTGGTCGCCTTCAGCTTAAGGCTCGGGTAGACGTACGTATCCGCAGGCACGCCTAGGTACAAGTCGCCATTCGACATGATGCCGCCGCCATGGTCCCAGGAATAGTTGCCCGTGATGAAAGTTCTGGCAGCTTTCCGCGCATTTTTCGCTGCATCACTTCCAACTGCGACACTCGAAGTCAGACCGACGCTCCGATAAATCTTCACGCCGCCATTGGCAGGGATAGTGATAGCCTCGCTGAGTTCTTTGCTTCCAGAATACCCGGCGTCTCCGTCGCCGAGCATCTTGCCGATTACTGCCGCAAGCGGTTCCTGATGGCCAGCCTTTGCCGCAAGGAAGAAATCGGCATGACCGTTCTTACGAAACACATCGGCTTCGTCATTGTAGGCATCAATATCTTGATTCTTGCCGTGACCGCCGCTAGAAAGATGGGGCGTACCATCATTACCACTGTTATCTGCCGAATTGTAATCCTTGGCATTGTGCTCATTGCCAGCAGACGAATTGCCAAAGATTGCCGTGCCCTCAGTGTTCGTTACCAACGTCTTGCCCGTAGGGCAGACTGCAACGCCGCCGCCGTAGCCGCCAGCTGTATTGGCGCTGATGTACGAGTTATATATGAATAGCCTACCAGCAGTATATTCCTTGCCTTGATCTGAGTTTCCCTGAACAAAGATGCCGCCGCCACCCCAGTCATAGCGAGACATACAGTGATTGTTAGTGATATAGACGTTACTGCCTTCAGCGCCGTTAATCATCGCGTCAACCATCTGGCCCACTCGGATGCCGGCACCTTCAGATCGATAGCTCACGTTAGAGGCAATAATTCCTCCCGTGATATGCAGCCATGCCATTCCTGAGCGAGACGACTGATTATTCCGGTCGACATCGGTAACGTAAACGCCGCCACCAGCTTCTTCAGAATAATTGCCAGTAATCTGGCCACCAGAAATGGTGACATGGGCGCCGTTCTTGGCAGCAAGCCCAGCGCCGCCATGGTCGCCGTTGCCTTCTTGACCGCAGAATTTGGCATAACAATTGTTCGTAATGTAGCCGTCGGAAACGGCAACGCTGCCGCCTTCGGCCATGATGCCGCCACCAAATCCGTTAATGCTATCAAGCGTGCTATTACCGGAGATTACGCCACCGGTCACTGTGACTGCAGACCCATTGGCATATACACCGCCGCCACTAGGAGCGCGGTTGCCGGCAATTACGCCGTTAGAAATGCTAAGAGTCGAATTGTTGACAGATATTCCTGCACCAGCAGCATTGTCCGGACAATAACCTCCACAAACGTAACCGCCGTTCATATTGACGGTCGAGCCGTTCTCCGCGTACACCAGGTTTCGGACACTGCAGTCTTTCTTTTGTGTGAGCACGCCGCTCTCAAGACTGAAATGACCGCCGTCATAGATGTTGATGAGCTTCAGCCTGTTTGAACCGCCGAAAGCCACAATGGCGCCTTTAATATCAATACCATGCTCTACAAGCGACTCGGTTGTGCCCGTTCCTTTTGGGGACGATTCGGTCACATAGTAGGAAAAGCAAGTCGGAATGCCATCGTTGTCGTAAGACAGTTTGGCTTCCTTGCCATAATTGGCGCGAGTTAAATTCTGTCCCTGATCATTTAGCGACTGGCCGTTACTGACCTTTTCCTCCGTCTGCACAGAATCCTTTATTGTAAGAGCTGCGCCGTTGGCAACATCGAATAATGGCTTGTCAGCACTCGTGTGCTTAATCTTGTGACCATTTAAATCTAAGACGACATCGATAAGGTTCTCATTGTTTTGTTCGAGCTTTACCTCACCATTGCACTCAATGTCGGCAACAAGCTTAAAAGTAGCGGCGCCTTTCTCATTGCGGAGGTTCTTGTCCTGAAGCTTAGAAACTAACTCTTCCCCACTATGAATATCGTATTTAGTTTCGTCCTCCGCAACGGGAGCGATGCCATCTCCATCAACCGCTTCATCACCAGAAGGCTGCGCGGCGCCCTTGGCTTCCGCGCCATCGGCAGACGGGTCCGCCGCGTCGAGACCTTCGCCCTCGCCATACTCGGCGTCGTCACTATTCTGCTCTTCGGCGCCCTTGTCCGCGTCGTTGTCTGCACCGGCACCATCGCCCAAAGAACCCTCGTCCGCGGCGGACTCCTCGGCGACAACCGTCTGGGCATCGTTGGCAATGGCCTGCGAGATCGGGGGCATGACGAGCGACAGCACCAGACTCAATACGGAAGCTCCGCACAAAACGCCTGCCAGTACACGGCGCGTCGCTTTATTACTCTGCTTAGATTTGTCCGAATTCGCTTTCATCGATGTCTCCTCCCCAAGAGACCGCGATCTTGCTCTTTCACCATCAAACTTGGGCGCGCGACTTATAATTGCTCGCGCTCGATATGCATATTATTACTCTTTGTTTAAACAACGCAAGCCTAACAATGTCAGTTTTGCTTCGCGTTGCCTTAACTTCTTGACAATTATTCAAACTATGCATTGTTTTTCGAGGGTTAAATTTCGGAAAGACGCTGGTGAACTCGTTAGCAAATCTAGATAAATGACACTTTACCATTGTTTGTACAACATTTTGTTTTAACCCGCTCAATCTGTGAACGGCCAAAATTGCGCCGTGAATGGCAGTATATCTACCTGCAAATATTAGTTATGAGCTAATTGGTCAATTACTGCACAACCAGCGTGTGCCGACATGTTCATACATCGAAACTTGAATGACATTGCATGTTACCGGCTGCAAATCTCCTCGCTACAAAAAAGGAGCCTTCGTGAGTTCGTGTGGGTAGTCCCTATGCCTCGCGCCCCGGCAGGGCC
>URSO01000061.1 GCA_900550415.1 uncultured Collinsella sp. | reverse complement strand
CGGCGGCCAGGTGCCGGGGGCTATCTCCGCGTTGCGCTAGCTGCGGAAACGCGGGGTCCGTTCAGGCTGTTGCGTTGAGATTGAAAATCAACCACCTAGTCATTGGGGACGTCCCCAATGACCACATGAAAGCGCCCCCAAGCGGATGTGCTTGAGGGCGCTTCTTGCTTGACTAGCTTTCGATATAGTCTTTGAGCTTGCTGCTGCGGCTCGGGTGACGAAGCTTGGCCAGGGTCTTGGACTCGATCTGGCGGATACGCTCGCGCGTGACACCAAACTCGCGACCGACCTCCTCGAGCGTGCGGGGATGCCCGTCGATAAGGCCAAAGCGCAGCTCGATAACCTTGCGCTCACGATCGGCAAGCGAGTCGAGCACCTGGGTGAGCTGCTCCTGTAGCATGGAGAAGCTGGCGGCATCGGGCGGAACGATTGCCTGGGAGTCCTCGATGAAGTCGCCCAGCTGGGAATCCTCTTCCTCGCCGATGGGGGTCTCAAGCGACACGGGCTCCTGCGAGATCTTCTGGATCTCGCGGACGCGGTCGGCGCTCATGTCCATCTCGGCACCGATCTCCTCGGGGGTCGGGTCGCGGCCCAGGTCCTGAAGGAGCTGTCGCTGCACACGGACGAGCTTGTTGATGGTCTCGACCATGTGCACGGGAATACGGATGGTACGGGCCTGGTCGGCGATAGCACGCGTAATAGCCTGACGGATCCACCACGTGGCGTACGTGGAGAACTTGAAGCCCTTCTGGTAGTCGAACTTCTCGACGGCGCGAATCAGACCGAGGTTGCCCTCCTGGATCAGGTCAAGAAACAGCATGCCGCGACCGACATAGCGCTTGGCGATGGAGACAACCAGACGCAGGTTTGCGCTGATGAGTGCCTGCTTGGCTTCGAGGCCCACGTTCTCAATGCGCGTAAGACGACGCATCTCGGCACGCGTGAGCTCGAGCTCACCGGCATCGGCGGCCTCGAGTTTCTCGGTGGCCTCAAGACCGGCCTCGATCTTCATGGCCAGATCGACCTCTTCGGAGGCGGTCAGCAGGTCGACCTTGCCGATCTCTTTGAGGTACATACGAACCGGATCGCCGGTCAGCATCACCGTGGAGGCATCGATGCCACGCACGCGGGAGCGTGAACGGGACGTGCGCACGGTGCGCTTCTTCTTGCTCTTGGAAGAACCCATCTCGGCATCGGCCTGACGGGCCATCTTGAGCTCGTGATCGTCGAGCGAGCCGGAATCGTGCTCGTCGTCGTCATCGAAATCGTCGGTATCGGTATCGTTATCGTCATCGTCGACGTCCATGGGGGCGTCGTCGTTACCGCTCGCGGAGATAATCTGGATGCCGCTGTTGCGCAGCGCGGAATACACCGCGGTGAGCTGCTCGTCAGAAACATCGATATCCTTCAGGGCGACCTGAATCTCGTCCTCGGTTACCGAAGTCCTGTTTGAGCCGTTGCCCATGAGCTTTGCAACGTAGGATTCCAGCCCAGTACCCGTGCTCTCAGTCTTTTTTGGCACAGATTCTCCCTTCATAGTCCACAGGACTCATTACTTTAGCACACACATTGACGTCTATACCCAAAAAGAGGACTGGATATAGGCGAGAATACGCTGCTTGACCACAACATCTAGGCCTGTTCGGTGCCCGCGGTCTCCAGACCGATCAAACGGAACGGGTCCGCCACGCCGCCGATAGACTTTTGCAGCTCGCGTTGACGCTGCGAATCCTGCGCGGCCTGCACGGTCAGCGCGCGACGGGCCTCATCATCGAGCGAACGGTCCTGGCGCAGCTTGGCCTGTGCGGCACGCATGCGGCGCTTGATGGTGTAGAGCTCGAGCGTATCAAGCATAAACACGATGTTCGTCTCGGTGGGGTGCTTGCTCGTCGCCGAGATGCGCCCGGCACTCACAAGCGTTGCCGCCTCGGGACACACCGAGCGCGCCGCATCCATGCAGGCTGCAGGATCGGTTCCCGGCGGCGTTGCCAGAACGGCCCATGCGATGGACTCGTGACGTGGGTCAACCCACTCGATAGAGCAGATGCGGTCGGCATACGTGCGGAACAGGTCGGGGTAGCTCGTGAGCATCGTCAACAGCTCGCGCTCCCCTGCCAAGGACTTGCGCTCAAGATCAGTAAGAACCATCGGCGCCGCCGCAGCCGGAGCGCCCAAACCATCAGTCACAGGCACAGCACCCATACCATCAGGCACATCGATCGGCGGCAGGTCGTCGACGACCTCCACGGGCGCGGCACCGTAGGCATCGAGCGGGACGTAGTCATACGGCTCTTCTTCGACCGGCGCGGACACCGGCGGCGTCGCGCCCGATGCCCAAGCACCGCGAGATGCCCCCTGCGAACCAGACGTCCGACCGCCCGCGCTACCAGAGCGCTCGGCTTGCGCCCGCTGGCGTTCATAGTTCTGCTCACGACGTCGTTCCGCATCTTCGCGCTTGGCGACATCGCGAAACACGCGACCCGAACTCGCGCGAACCGTCTCCAGATCCAAACCCAGCAGATCGGCAATCTGGATAAAGTATGTGTCGATCATATAGCTATCGCGCAGCGGATAGATAAGCGTCAGCGCATCTTCCAGCGCCTTGGCACGACCGCCCGGCGTGGTGATGTCACTCGACTCCTGCAGCGAACGGTAGACAAAGTCCATGAGCGGCTCGGCAGCGTCGATGCGCGCCTGAAGCTCCTGTCCACCATGCGCTGTGATGAACTCCATGGGGTCGTTGCCGTCGGGCAGCACCACGCAGCGCAGGTCCATCGAATCCTGCTCGATAAATTGAATCGCGCGACGGGCGGCCTTCTGGCCCGCGGCATCGCCATCGAACATATACACGATACGCTTGGCAAAGCGGGTGAGCGTCTTGACGTGATGCTCCGTGAGCGCGGTGCCCAGCGTGGCGACAACGTTTTTGATCCCCGCCTCCCAGCAGGCGATACAATCGGTATAGCCCTCCACCACGATGGCCGTATCCTGCGCGACGATAAACTCCTTGGCCCAGTTAAAGCCATAGAGGTTTCGCTTTTTATGGAACACGCTCGTCTCGGCGGTGTTGAGGTACTTGGGTTGGCCGTCACCCATGATGCGCCCGCCAAAGGCAATGTTGTGACCCTGCTCGTCAAAGATGGGAAACATCACGCGGTCGTAGAAGCGGTCGGCAAGCTGCCCGCGCCCGCGGCTCACGGCAACGTTGGCGTCGATCATCTCCTGCGGGGTAAAACCCGCCTGGGACAGGTGCGACACCAGCGCGTTGCGGCCCGGTGCAAAGCCCAGGCAGTAGCGGCGGCAGACGTCGCCACCCATACCACGGCTGGCAAAGTACTCGCGTGGACGGCCGTCCTTACCGCGCATAAGCATGGTGTGGTAGAACTGGGCGGTCTCGGCACACAGATCGTAGATGCGGGCACGCTTGGTACCGCGCTCGCGACGATCTCCGGTGTCATGCAGCTCAATACCCGCACGATCGGCCAAATAGCGGATTGACTCGGGAAAGCTCAGGTTCTCGCGCTTCATGATATAGGTGAAGACGTCGCCGCCTTCGCCGCAGCCAAAGCAGTGCCAGACCTGCGTAGCGGGGATAATGTGGAAAGAAGGCGTCTTTTCGCCATGGAAGGGGCAGCAACCCCAAAACTCATGGCCGCGGGGCTTGAGCTCAACCGTTTCCTGCACGATGGCAACTAAGTCGGACGCAGCGCGTACCTGGTCTTTTTCCTCATCGCTAATCACGGATACTCACCCCCTGCTCGCCCAAGTTGTGACGAATATCCTCGATATTACCCTCGACGGTCGAGATCAACTCATCCAGCGATTCGAACACACGCGAGGGACGCAGCCAGCGCGTAAACGCCAGCGAAACGGAAGCGCCGTACAGGTCGCCCGTATAACCAATTAAGTTAGCCTCGAGATGCGATGAAGCGGCATCGTCGGCATACGTCGGCGGCAGGCCGACGTTAACGGCAGCAGGCCATACGGTGTCATCGACGAGCACCAGGCCCTCATACACGCCATCGGCAGGCACCTGAATTCTGTCGGGAACCTGCAGGTTTGCCGTGGGAAAGCCCATACCAGAGCCCTCGTGACGGCCACGAATAACACCACCGCGCAGCATATACGGGCGACCGAGCAACTCAGCAGCCAGCTCCACATGGCCCTGTCCCAGCTCATGACGAATGCGGGTGGCGCAAATGGCCTCACCGCCCTCGCAAAGCAGGTCGTGACCATACACGTCAACGCCGCGCTCGGAACCCCAAGAGCGCATCTCGGCAACACCAGAAGCACCGCCACGACCCAGCCTAAAGTCGCTGCCAACGCGAATCGAACGAATGTCGACCACGCGTGACAGCAGAGCGAAAAAACCGACATGGTCGAGTGCCGCAACCTCAGGCGTAAAGGGAACGGCCACCACCGCATCGACCCCGGTCTGAGCCAAGGCATGTAGACGGTCGGCCGTCGTCATCAATTTTTGAGCGGGCGAAGGACTCACCACAACGTCCGGATCGGGATCGAAAGTGACCACGACCGCCTTGCAGCCATGGGCGCGCGCATCGCTAACAAGCGCCGCAATGAGCTCCTGGTGACCACGGTGAACGCCGTCGAACACGCCGATGGCGATCGAGGCAGCACCCAAGTGCTCGCACTCATCAAACGCATCGGCAGTGACGATGCGAGCCTCGTCCGACTCGCCTTCAAAAAAGATACGCGCAAGCTCGCGAGCGGACAACATCATCGAACACCGCCGATTGCCTGCGGAAACACGTGCTCCATGACAAAGCGGCCACTTTCGATGCGGGCGAGCGCCTTGAGTCCCCCATCGAGCACCAGCGCAAACGGCGCTTTCGAAGCATCGAAATCGGCAAGCGCACGCTCAACGGGAATGCGTCGGCCGCAGAGCAGATCGTCGGCAAGATTGCCCGGCAAGTCAACACGCGAGGCGCCCAGGGCCGCAATGGGATCCAGGGCAAAGCCAGCCGCGGACTCGGGAGAAAGCTCCTCGACCGCATGACAAGCGCCAATGGAAACAACACCGGAAGCCGTGCGGCGCAGCGCGGAAATGTGCGCGGCGCTCTCGCAGGCGCGGCCCAAATCGCGAGCGAGCGCACGGATATAGGTACCCTTGCTCACAGAGAACGCCACGGTCCACACACACGTATCACCTTCGCCTCCCACGGCGATCAGGTCGGCGGCATAGACCTCGACGGGGCGCGGAGGTAGGTCCACCGCATTGCCCTCGCGAGCAGACTTGTAGGCGCGAACGCCATTGACCGAGATAGCCGAAAACGCCGGCGGCACCTGCATCTGCGGACCCAGCATAGCGGCCAAGCGCTCACGGGCATAGGCAGGATCGCGGAGCTCGTTGGCAACAGCCACCGTGCGGACAGCCTCGCCCTCCGCATCATCGGTATTGGTCTCGGCGCCAAACGAAATGTCGGCGACATAGCTTTTGGTATCGAGGGTTAGCATGCCCAGCAGACGGGTGGCCTGGCCCACACCCACCACCATGACACCCGATGCCATGGGGTCGAGCGTGCCGGCATGGCCGACGCGCCGCTCATGGAGGGCGCGCCGGCATTTCGAAACCACATCGTGGGACGTGCAGCCCACCGGCTTATCGACGGCGAGCAGCATATTCAGTTGAGAAGGCGTACGACGAGCCATGTACCATCCAAAAAGTTAAAGCTCGACGGTCACCGAAGCGGGATCCTCCCCTACCAGTTCGGCCAGCATGGGAAGTGCCACGGTGAGCGTCTCGAGAATCGTTCCGTTGTTGGAGAACCCGGCGGCAGCGGGATGTCCGCCTCCGCCAAAGGCAGCAGCGATCTCGGACACGTTGAGGTCGCCCTTGGAGCGCAGGTTGCCGCGCACCTTGGTATCGCCCTCAATGCCCTTCAGGAACAGACAGACCTCGACGCCCATCACCGAGCGCACCACGTCAACCAGACCGTCGCACTCGTCCGAGGTGACACCGCAGGCCTCAAGGTCACTCTGGTACGCGTAGCTATACGCGACGCGCCCGTGGGCCACCGTCTTAATGCGGCCCATAACGATGGACTTGAGGTGCAAAAACTCAACGCGCATGCTCTGGTAAACCTCGAGTGCCACACGCGCCGGATCGGCACCGTGGGCAACCAGACGCGAGGCTGCATGGAACGCGGCTGCATCGGCGTTTTGGTACTGAAAACGGCCGGTATCGGTAACCAAGCCACACAGCAGGCAGGTCGCAACGCCATCACGTGCGACAATGCCGCAATTGTCCAAGAAGCGGTCGATGATCATGGCGCAGGCTGCGGCTTCGACGCGTCTCAGGCTGAGCTCGGCAAACTCCTCGCGCGCCGGATGGTGATCGAAGCACACCACATGCTTGGAGCGACGAAGCACCTCGGCGGAATTATTGAGACGCTCGACGACCGGCACGTCCACCGAGATGAACAGGTCCGGATTGCCGGTATACGCAGATGCCGGTACCAGGCGATCGGAGCCTTCCATAAAGCGGTAGATGCGCGGAACCGGATCATCGTCTGCCAGCAGCAGGGCAATGTCCTTGTTAGGGAAAAACTTCATAAGCGAGAGGCCCAGACCCAACACGGAGCCCAGGGCGTCGCCATCGGGAGAAGTGTGTCCCGAAATCGCAATGGAGGACGCACCCTCGATGAGCTCGAGGATGCGTCGCTGAATATCTGCAGACTCGTACGAGGCGAGGTCGGCGGAATTAGTCATCTAAAGCTGCCTCCTGGGCGGCATCCGCTATCGGATAGCCGTCCTCGTCCTTTTCGATCGCAAGCGTGGCGGGAACGTTTTCCAGCGCACGCGTGATGCGCTCGGCCTCATCGGTCGAGCGATCGATGCGAAAATCGAGCTCGGGCGTGACACGCCAATCGAGCGAGCGAGCCAACAGGCTGCGAATACGGCCCTTGGCGCTTGCGAGCGCCTCCATGACCTCGTCGTAGCGGCTCGCATCGCACGACACGTACACGCGCGCGAACGAACGGTCCACCGCGACCTCGACCGCGGTCAAAGTGACCAGGTCGAGACGCGGATCGGAAACCTCAAAGAGCAGGATATAACCGAGCTTCTCGCGAAGCTGCTCGCCCAGACGGCGGGTTGCCTGCGTTTGCTTCATAGCGCTACCCCCTACTCGGTACGGGCAACCTGGTCGATGCGGTAACCCTCGATCTGGTCGCCGGGCTTGATGTCCTGGAAGTTCTCCAGGCCAATGCCGCCCTCGGAACCGCTCTTGAGGCTCTTGGCCTCGTCCTTGTAGTGGCGCATCGAGGCGATCTTGCCGTTGAAGACCACGATGCCGTCGCGCACCAGACGCACGGAATCGGTCGCGGCGATCTCGCCCTCTTCGACACGGACACCGGCGGCGATACCGACTTTGGGCACCTTGAAGGTGTCCAGGACGGTCGCGGTACCCGTGGAGACCTCGACCTCGGTGGGCTTAAGCATGCCGATACGGGCAGCGTCGAGTTCCTCGAGGCACTTGTAGATAACGTCGTAGCAACGGATCTCGACGCCCTCGCGCTCGGCGGCGGAACGTGCCTTACCGTCGGGGCGGACGCCAAAGCCGATGATGATGGCGTTGGAGGCGTCGGCCAGGACGACGTCGGTCTCGTTGATGGCACCAACGGCGGAGTGGATCGTGTTGATGCGAACCTCGGACTGATCCATCTTGTCGAGCGAGTCCTGAAGGGCCTCGATGGAACCCTGGACGTCGGCCTTGATGATCAGGTTGAGCTCCTTGACCTCGGCGTCGGCAATGGTCTCGAAGAGGTTCTCGAGCGTGACGTGCTTGACGCGGCTCTGCTCCTCGATACGGGCCTTGAGTGAACGCTCATCGGCCAGGGCGCGAGCCTCGCGCTCGTCCTCGAAAACGCGGAACTCGTCGCCGGCGTTGGGCACGGACTGCAGGCCCAGGATCTCGACGGCGTCGGAAGGACCGGCCTCGGTGACGGCGTTGCCCTTGGGATCGAGCATGGCGCGGACGCGACCGTAGGTAAGGCCGGCGACCAGCGTATCGCCCACGTGCAGGGTACCGCGGGTCACGAGCACAGTAGCGACCGAACCGCGGCCCTTGTCGAGCTTAGCCTCGAGGACGTTACCGGAGGCAAAAGTGTCGGGGTTGGCCTTGAGCTCGAGCACGTCGGCCTGGAGCAGCACGGTCTCGAGCAGGTCGTCGATACCGATCTTCTGCTTCGCCGAGATGTTGACGAACATGTTCTGTCCGCCCCACTCCTCGGGGATGACACCGTACTCGGTGAGCTCCTGGCGCACGCGGTCGGGGTTGGCACCAGGCTTATCGATCTTGTTGACGGCGACGACGATGGGTACGCCGGCGGCCTTGGCGTGGTTGATCGACTCGACGGTCTGGGGCATGACGCCGTCGTCGGCAGCCACGATCAGAATGACGATGTCGGTCACCTTGGCACCACGGGCACGCATGGCCGTAAAGGTGGCATGACCCGGGGTATCGATAAAGGTGATCTTGCGATCGTTGATCATGACCTGCGAAGCGCCGATGGCCTGGGTAATGCCGCCCGCCTCGCCGGCAGCGACACCGGTGTGACGGATGGCGTCGAGCAGCGAGGTCTTGCCGTGGTCGACGTGGCCCATGACGGTGACGACCGGTGCGCGCGGCTTAAGGTCGGCGGGATCGTCGTAGAACGAGAAGGTGTTCTCCTCCTCGGGGGTGATGATCTTGATCTGACGGCCCAGGTCGTCGGCAACGAGCTCGACGAGGTCGTCAGACATGGATTGTGTCATGGTGAGCGGCGTGCCCAGCAGGAACAGGCGCTTGATGATGTCGTTGGCCGGAACGTCGAGCGCCTCGGCGAGTTCCTGGACGGTAACGCCCTGGGAGACCTTGATGGCGTCGAGCTCCTCGGGGTTCACGCCCTGGGCCAACGCCTCCTCTATCTTGCGCTCCTCCTGAGCCTTGGCAGCCTCGCGCTCGCGCTTCTCCTTGCGCTTCTTGCGGCGACCGGTGGACTCGCGAGAGGCCTCCTCGACGGCAGCACGAGCCTCCTCGAGCACCTTCTCGCGGCTGTACTCCTCGGCCTCGCGAGCCATGCGGCTGTAGTGGTCCTCTTCGTTGTTGTGACCGCCCTTGCGCTTCTTGCCCTTGCCCTGCTTGTCGGGGTTGGGGAAGTCCATACCGGCAGCGACGTTGTTGCTGGCGTTGGTGCGATGGCTGTGCGGACGGCTCTCGGAGGCGTTGCGCTCGGAGTTGTTGTCGGAGGCGTTGCGATCGTTACGACGGCCACCGCGGCGGTCGTTGTTGCCGCCACGACGGTTACCGCGCTCGGCGGCACGCTCGGCCTTGGCCTTGTCCTCGGCGTCCTTCTTCTCCTTGAGCACGGTCTCCTGTGCGGCGATCTGGTCGAGCAGCGAACGGAAGCGCGAACCGGAGTCGGAAGCGGGAACGGCGCGGCGCTGGACCTCGCGAGCAGCCTCCTCCTTCTCGCGAGCAAGGCGCTCCTGCTCGGCCTTCTTCTTGGCCTCGGCCTCGGCGCGGGCAGCCTCCTCGGCAGCCTGGGCTGCGGCAAACTGGCGGCGCTCCTCCTCGCGGGCCTTCTCGGCGGCGATGCGCTCGCGCTCGGCCTCGGCGGCGCGTGCGCCCTCCTCGGCGGCAGCTGCCTGCTCCTCGGCCTGCTTGGCGGCCTCGACTTCCTGAGCGCGGGCCTCAATCACCGAGGCGAGCTGCTTGCGGACCATGGCAACGTAGGCATCCTCCAAGGTGGAGGAAGCGGACTTAGCGGGAATCTTCATATCGGCGAGATGACCCATCAGTTCCTTAGAGGTCATGCCGAACTCTTTGGCCAGGGTGGACACACGGACTTTTGCCATATGACTTCACCTACCCTTTCTGGCACCTTGGGTGCCTAGAGACTGAACGAGCGTGGGAGATGCGCCGGGACCTGCCCGGCGCGACCGCGCGCTAGATCAGGTCCTCCGCATCATCGAAGGCGTCGGTGTCGTGGACACCGCAGAAACGGGAGCCGGGACGGGCCTGGTTGCGGCACTGGATGCCGTCCTCGGACACGTACTCGCAGCGACGGACGTCCTCGTCCTCCTCGTCACCGATCAGGTCGGCGGCGGGCTCCTCGTGAACGGGAACGTTCTTGAGGATGTCGGCGGCAAGGGTCTCGGACTTGATGTCGATGTGGAAGCGCCGCCTGTGCTGGAGCTGCCGGGCGACAAGGCGGTTTATCCGCTGTATCGCCTCAACCGGGACGAACTTTTCCGGCACCGGGGCGGAAGCGGTACCATTACTCTGGAGGAAAACGGGCTTTTGCTCGACGGCATCCGCAACGAACTTGTCCTCGGTGAGCGCCGGAACGAGATTGTCTATCTGCCGGGGCGGCCTGTCTCCCTGATTTTCGATGCCGAACACCTCGGCGGGGAGATCACGGCTTTCGCCGTCCTCCGCGATGCGAAGCAGCTGCCGGTCCCGGTGTCGCTCCGCAAAGTCCAGCACCCGGTTGATTAGTGTAATTGCCGCCGTCGGGAGGCTCTGCACGTTCACCTCCGGCAGCACGCCCAGGACGCCGCCCGCCTGTTTCAGGTGCTCCAGTGCCAGCCACGGCGTTTCGTACAGCTCCGCCATCCGGGCCACCGTCTCGTTGTCCGGTACCCGCGTGCCCTGTTCCCAGGCCTTGACGGTGGTCTCCGAGACCTCCAGCCGCTCTGCGGCCTGTTCCTGAGTCAGACAGCTCTCTTTCCGGGCCGCCTGGTAAATATTTGGTCCGTTTGTCAGCATGGTAAATTCCTCCTTCTTGTGTTATGGTGAACTCAGGCAGCTGGCCGTGGCAATGCGCCCAGCATCGCCGCCAGCTGCTCCGCCGACAGCTTCAGAACCCGCACCAGCTTCCACAGTTCCTCGTCTTTCCACCCTCCGTCGTTCATCCGTCGGCTGATGGCCTGTCGGCTCATGCCCATCCGCAGACCCAGGGCCGTGTAGTCCTCGATGTCGCAGTCCACCATGGCCTTCTTGATGACCTTGTTCATCACGGCCCGCTGCTGGGCCGGTGTAGGCGTCCCCAGCTTTACTCTCGGCATGGGTCATCCTCCTTTCCTCATGCGATGTCCTGTCCGGTCAACTGGCTCATGGTGCAGCCCAGCACGGAGATGATCCGCATGGCCATGGTCAGCCGTAGCTCAATGATGCCCTTTTCGTACCGATCCACGGTGCTCTGATTGACGCCCAGGGCATCCGCCAGTTGCTGCTGGGTCATGCCCTTCTCCTCCCGCAGCTGTCGAATACGGTTCAAACAGCTTCACCTCCTTGTCAAAAGATTTGTGTTGTGGTAAAATGCGAAGCAAGCATAAGCACATGCAAAAAGAAAACAGCAAAACAGGGAGGAAGCTCATGAAGTCCTTCGTCCTCGCAATTTTGAATGTAGTCTTACCTCTGTTTGGCGTAATCGTTGGCGGCTTCGTTTCAAACCACTCTGCCGTAAAGCAGATGGAATTTGAAAGCAAACGGCTTCGACACCAAGAAAAGAGGGAGGCATACAGCGCCTTTTTGAGTGAATACCACAAATTCCTGCTCACTGCGGAAAAAGGCAAGCGAGCAAACCCAAATGATATTACCGGGGAAGAGATGGAAGAAAGTATTCACTTTTCCTCCGCATACGCTGTGGCCGCATTGCATGCGCCAACTGTAATCCGCGAAAAACTCAAAGAGCTATACACGCTCGCTACTTTTCGCGCCCAAGGGAAAGAAACTCCAAATCTCGCGGAAAAATATGAAGAGCTTCAAGTCCTGCTGTATCACGACCTGCGGATAATGTGAGTTTTACCCTTGCTTATTACCGTGTAAGTTTCCAAAAAAGCAGGATAAGTCCAACTACGGCGGCAATGACCATTATTAAGGTAAAGATTATTGTCACAATAAGAGGACAAAACGTAACAATGATATATGCCAAGATCTTGAGTACAACGACTGTAACGATGTATCCAGCTGCGAAACCCGGGAACCAGTCCATGCTGTCCTCCTTTCTTTTTTGGTTTTGCCTATGCTTTACAAGCATAGTTATAACTCACAACTCTCACAACTGTCAAGCACACAATTCAACTTTAGCAACTTTTGTACAACACGCACAACCGAAGAGGTGATGAACTGTGTTTTATGACAACTTCATAAAAGCCTGCAATTTGAGGGGGAAAACTCCATCTGCTGCGCTATCAGAAGCTGGTATTGATAAATCAGCTGCGACAAGATGGAAAAACGGAAAAAAGCCAACAGACGCAACTCTTCGTAAACTGGCGGACTACTTTGGAGTTAGCACCGCAGACCTTATTGGAGAACCGTCAAAAGAAAACTCTTATATCCACATGGCAACGGGGAGCGGGAAAAGCTATGCGATTTCTTGCCTTCTCGAGCATATACTGGAGTCTCTTTCTGATGAATCATTAGAAGTCGCTATGCGGTTCGACCAATCAGATGAAAAAAGCCGCGCAATGGTGCGACTTGCTCTCGGTCTCGATGATGACACGGCCATCGCCGCACGGGGCGGCAGGGTCGTAAAAAAGCCCAGCCCGGTCAGCGCCGAAACGCTGGACGAGCTGAGCCGGGCCACCGCCAAGGCAGCCGAAAAGGAAAATAAGCGGTTTTAACGCATATAAAAAAATCCGCCACTTTGACAGGGCGGATCTCCAACAACAGTATCAACTTGACAATCGCAAAAACAGCGGTTATACTGAAAGCAGAAAGAGGGCGCTGCCGGTAGACGGTCAGCCCTTTATAAGTGCTTTGAAGTGATCGCCGT
>URSO01000060.1 GCA_900550415.1 uncultured Collinsella sp. | reverse complement strand
GCGATCCTCGCCAAACATGCACTTAACAAAGTAGTCGAGCGTGCCCTTGAGGTCGCCAAAGGTGATGCCCTCGTCGACGACCAGGCCCTCGATCTGGTTGAACTGCGGCAGGTGGCAGGCGTCGGCCGTGTCGGGACGGTAGACGGTGCCCGGGCAGATCATGTAAATGGGCGGCTTCTGCGACTCCATAGTGTGGATCTGCACGCCCGAGGTCTGGGTGCGCAGCAGCACGTCGGACTCGCCGTGGGCGTGGGCCTCGGGGTGCGCGACGCTGCCGGGGTTATTGTCGACCACGTAGAAGGTATCGCGGGCCGAGCGGCTCGGGTGATCCATGGGGGCGTTGAGCGCGGTGAAGTTGTAGTAGGAGGTGTCGACCATGGGACCGGACTCGACGGTGTAGCCGATGCCGCAGAAGATGTCCTCGGCCTCCTCGATGATCTGCTTGATCAGGTGCTGGTGGCCGATCTGCGGACGGATGCCCGGCAGCGTGATGTCGACGGCGTCGTGCTCGAGTGCGCGCTTGAGGGCGGCGGCCTTCATCTCGGTGTTGCGCTCGTCGAGCATGCCCTCGATCAGCTGGCGCATCTCGTTGGCGCGCTTGCCCATCACGGGACGATCCTCGGGGGCGAGCTTGCCCATCATGCGCATCAGGCCGGTGATGCGGCCCTTGCGGCCGAGCAGCTCAACGCGCGCAGCCTCGAGCTTGGCTGCGTCGTCGGCGCCTGCGACGAGCTCCTTGGCCTCTTCCTCGAGTTTGACCAGATCATCAATCAGACTCATGTCTTCCCTTTCGTCTCTCGCGCTCTCCGTTTGCCGAGGCAGCTGCCGCCGTCTGACGTTGCGAAAACGCGGCCCGGTTCGGTAATAAAAAAACCGTCCTCGGGCATGTGCATTGCCCAAGGACGGTTGAATTCCGCGGTACCACCTTGTTTGACCCGGCGGATGTCTGGCCCGCCGTGCCCACTCTGCGCCCCTTATCGCGAGGCTCACGGCTTCCCTACTGGGGCTTCGCCGCCGCTGGCCGCGCGCCCGTTGAGGTCGCTGCTCGGGAGTGAACGCTTGGCCCTTGCCACCGCAGGAAGGCTTGCAGCCCATGACCTTCCCTCTCTTGCCGGCGACGCGGCGGGCAAAACCCTCTCCGTCAACGCATTGGGCTACAGGATAACACATTCTGCGAGCATATCGCCGCGTTCCGTTTTGTCCGCACTGGGTACAAGGCAGGTGGCTGTGCAAACTGGCCGAACGCCCACCCGTGGCGTCCGGTCTGCGAGATCAAGGATATGGTATGGGTAAGAAGCACGATAAGAAGGCCAAGCCCGCAGTGGGCAAGACGCCCAAAGGCATGAAGGTCGATAAGGCCGTCAAAAAATTCCGCAAGCTCGAAGGCAAACTGTGGACCCGCGAGTACCTGCTCAAGATTGCCGAGTTCGATGGCGCGACGATTGCTCCCGCCAACGGCGCCGCGGCCCGCGCCGATGCTATGGGCACCCTTGCCGGCGAACATCACAAGCTCCTGACCAGCAAAAAGTCCGTTGAGCTCGTGCGCTCTCTCGCGCGTGAGACAGTCGCGGGCGAAAAGATCGACGACCCGCAGCTGCTCGACGAGATTCGCGTGCTCGGCCGCGACCAGCGCGAGGCAAGCGCCATTCCCACCGAAGAAGCCGAGGCCTGGACCAGGCTCACCTGCGAGGCCTATGCCGTGTGGCACAAGGCCAAGACGGCCAATGACTGGGCGAGCTTTGAGCCCTATGTGGACAAGATCGTCTGCCAGCTTAAGCGTCAGGCCGAGCTCATGGACCCCAAGCGCGACCCATACGATGTTTGGCTCGACCAGTACGAACGCGGCCTTTCCACCGAGAGCTTCGACGCGTTTTGCGACGAGGTCAAGGCCACCGTCGTGCCGCTCGTTCACGCCATCGGCGAGCGCGGCCAGCAGCCTACTGCCGACTTTTTGCACGCGCATGTGCCCGACGCCGCTCAGCGTGCCATGAGCTTCGACCTGATGAAGCTCGTCGGCCTTAACCTGGACGATACCACGCTCGCCTTTACCGAGCATCCGTTTAGCGAGGGCTTCTCGGTGGGCGACGCGCGTATTGCCACGCACATCTATGAGGACGACTGCATCTCCAACGTCTACAGCATCATCCACGAGGCGGGACATGCCATGTACGAGCTGGGCGTCAATCCCGCTTATGCGCGCACGTGCCTGGAGGGCGGCACTTCCATGGGCATCCACGAGAGCCAGAGCCGCTTCTTTGAGAACACCGTTGGCCGCAGCCGTGATTTTATGGGCCCGCTGCTCGAGGTGCTGCGCCGTCACGCGCCCGAGGTCTACGGCAACGTGGACGAAGATACGCTCTACCACGCCGTGAACATCGCCCAGCCGTCGCTGATCCGTACCGAGGCCGACGAGCTCACCTACCCGCTGCATATTATGGTGCGCTACGAGATTGAGCGCATGCTGTTTGCCGGCGAGGCCACGGCCAAGGACATCCCCGCGCTTTGGAATCGCTTTATGGACGAGTACCTGGGCATTCCGGTTCCCGACGACACGCGTGGCTGTCTGCAGGATACGCACTGGAGCGGCGGCTCGTTTGGCTACTTCCCCACCTATGCGCTGGGCAGCGCCTACGACGCCATGTTCGTGCCGGCCATGTGCCGCGACGGCGTCGACCTCAACGGCGCCTGTGCGAGCGGCGACCTGACACCCGTCCGCGCCTGGCTCGGCGAGCACATTTGGCAGTGGGGCCGCGCCAAGGACGCGCCGGAGCTCATCAAGGGCGCGTGCGGTATGGCGTTCGATGCCCGCTACTACTGCAGCTACCTACAGGACAAGTTCACCACGCTGTACCAGCTGTAAGGCATAACCGACACGCCAACGCAAAGGGGAGCGCCGCGGAATCAATTCGCAGCGCCCCCTTTCACTTAGTCATTGGGGACGCTCTTTAATGACTAGTCGTTTGGGACACTCTTCGCCAGCCAACAACCCGGCACTTGGGGACGTTCCTAAACTGCCGGCAGATAAGGAACGTCCCTAAGTGCCGGCAGAAAGGGAACGTCCCCAAGTGCTGGGTGACTGCTCCGGAGAGGCTGTGGTCAAAAAAGGCAAAAATGAGTACTGTTGTCAAGTTGATAGCATTTATTTCGGGCTAAAACAGGGCCGCGGATGAGATTTAATCACATCCGCGACCCTGTTTATTGGACATATGAGGAGCAATGTCTGTCGATATAACGCTCAGGCAATGCCGAAACGACCTTTTGAGGCAAAATTTGCTGTTACTTATTTAGTGACAGTACTCATTTTTGCTTTTTTTGGCCACATCATTTTATAACCCCCTGTCAGACAGCCCAAAAGGCGCCCTATAGAGCCTCGAGTGCGTTGGCGATGCGCTTCATGGCGGCATCGGCGGATGCCTGGTCGGGGGCTTCGGCCAATATGCGAATCACCGACTCGGTTCCGCTCTTGCGCACGAGCACGCGTCCCTCGCCCGCCAGCGATGCCTCGGCCTCGGCGATGGCGGCCTGCACACCCATGTTGCCCAGCGCGGCGTCCTTGTCCGCCACGTGCACGGCCACCTGCGCCTGCGGCAGCAGCTTGCACGGAGCCGTGAGCTGCGAGAGGGTCTCGCGCTCGGCGCGAATCACTTCCATCACGCGCAGCGAGGTCATAATGCCGTCGCCCGTGCGCTCGATATCGCCAAAGATCGTATGGCCCGTCTGCTCGCCGCCCAGGCTGTAGCCGCCCTCGCGCATCTTGGCATACACGTGACGGTCGCCCACGCCGCTGGTCACGGCACTTAGGCCGGCAAGCTCCAGCGACTTGACCAGACCGAAGTTGCTGGCAATCGTCGGCACCACGGTACCGCCCGAAAGGCGACCGTGCTTGTTCAGATACACGCCACACACGTACAGGATCTGGTCGCCGTCTACCACGCGACCGCGCTCGTCCACGGCCAAGCAGCGATCGGCATCGCCGTCATAGGCAAAGCCCACGTCCAGGCCCTGCTCCACCATATGGCGCTGCAGGCGCTCTATATGCGTGGAGCCGCAGTCGACGTTGATGTTAAAGCCATCGGGCGCGGCGTTGATCACGCGCACGTCGGCACCGAGCGCGTCAAACACCGGCTTGGCCACCGAGGAAGCCGAGCCGTTGGCGCAGTCGATACCGATCTTGACGCCCTGCAACGAAAAGTTCGCGCTGGCGATGAGCGAAGCAATGTAGCGGTTGCGGCCCTGCATATAGTCCACCGTGGCGCCGATGTGATTGCCCGTGGCCAGCGGTACCTCGCTCTTACCATCGATGTAGTCCTCGATGAGCTCCAGTACGTCCTCGTCCATCTTAAAACCGTCGCTATTGACGAGCTTAATGCCGTTATCGCAAAACGGGTTGTGGCTCGCGCTGATCATGATGCCGCAATCGAAGCAGCCTTCCACGGTCTGATGCGCTACGCCCGGCGTGGGGATCACGTGCAGCATATAGGCGTCCGCACCGCTCGCGACCAGGCCGCTCACCAGCGCCGCCTCGAACATATAGCTCGAGCGACGAGTGTCCTTGCCCACGATCACGCGCGCCTTGCGCTCGCGGTTGGCGCCGTAATACCAGCCCACAAAACGGCCAATCTTATAAGCGTGCTCTACCGTCAGCCCAACGTTGGCCTCACCGCGAAAGCCATCGGTGCCAAAGTACTTCATGCGCTCTCCTTACAAAATAGGGGCGGACAGATTGCCTGTCCGCCCCAAAATGGTACTCGATTATCTGCGCTACCAGAAAAACCCTACGCCGACGCGCTGTCGCGAGCCGCCTGGCATGTAGGAGTCTGACGCAGCGCAAGCGGCTTGTCCCCCGCCTCGGCCGACGTGGTCAGCGTATACGTGATCGTTGTCGTCTCGCCAGCATGCAGGTCGACGGTGCCCGAATAGAAGGGGATTCCATGCCACGTAGCGGCACCAAGACCAAACTGGGTGCCCTCGACGGTCAGATCAGTAATGTTGCCGCCCGTCGGGGCAAACAACGAGACATGCAGACGCTCGTCGTCGCGCGCGGCATCGGGCGCGCTCGCCGCGACGTAGTCGGGCAGCTTACCGGCCTCCTCCTGCGTCATGATGTTCGTCAGGGTAACGGTGATGCGATACGAGCACGTGCCGTCGCCGTTCTTGACGCCCTGGCCAATCTGCGTGTCGGCGTTCAGATACCAGTCGAGCTTGGAGAAGCTCAGGTTGTTAAAGTAAACGCCGGCAACGGGATCGGCACTCGGATCATCCGGATCGGGCAGCGAAGCGTCAATGCCCGTCTCTTTGATGGCATTCTGCTCATCATCGTTTCTCATCCAAGCAATCAGACGGCCCTCTTCGGCACCGCGCTCGAATGCACCGACAAGCTTTGTAACGTCGACATCACCGATGCCACCGAGAATCTTGTCGAAGGCGGCGCTGGCAACAGCCGCAAAGATGCCATCCGATTCCTCGACCGGATAGTTCCAATACACATCGTGCATGAGAACCTTCGCCGCGTTGGTACCGTCGACGACCGTACCATCGGGCAGCGAGACATTACCGACAAGGCCCAGCAGGTACTGCAAGAACACAGGATCGATGCCGACGACGCCATCAACGTCCTGCCCATACTGGGACTTCCACAGCGCGGCGACACGTTGCGAGTTGCGGGGCCAATCAGGCGAATAGGTATTGCCCGAGTTGTACAGGTTACTGTGGTTGCCGAACAGCGCCTCATCCTCTTCGTCGACGCTCTCGACTGCCTCATCCTCGCTGAGTCCAATGCGGGGAACAAACTCGCCAATCGACATCTGGCCGTCGGTGACCGAAATCAAACCTTGCGAACCGCCAAAGCCGCCGCAGGCACGAATCTCGACGTTGTTCATGGCGTACACAAGGTAGTTGCGCGTCTGGCCGTTGGCGCCGAGCATCTGGGGAAGGACGGGGGCGACCTTCTCCGCCGCGTCAACCGCGCCGTTGAGGGTGGCAAAGCCGTCCTTGGCCTTATCGACCAACTCGGTCACCTGGGAAATATGAGTATCGCCAATGCCCTGGATCTTCTCGTTGACGCTCTTGAACACCTTCGAGCTATCGGAGAGCGAATCGGCGACCGCCTGCAGTGCGGACACGTTGATGGTCCCATCCTGGAACAGCTTGCCGGGCGTGGCCTGCGAAAGGTTATCGGCCATGGGAACCAGCGCGTTGCTCGAGACATCGGACAGGGCGTCGATCATGGTGCGGGCCGCATTGATATCGCTGCCATACACCGGGATAAATGAAGCCGCCGTCCACAGCGGGCTCGAGGTCTCCGCCTTCATGCTGTCGCAGAGCTCATCGATCTTCTTCGCGTCGTCAGGCAGCGTCGAAAAATCGCCCGACGTGACCTTGTCCTTAAGGCCACCGACGATCTCGACAGCCTCCTTCGCTTCGCTCTTTACGGTCTTTGCCGAGTTAAGCAGCATAAAGCCGCTTGCGCCAAGCGCAACGAGAAGCACCGCGACTACAGCGGCAATAATGGCGCCAGTGTGACGCTTTTTGCGCTCGCCCTTGCGATGGCGATGACGGACCAGACCGTCAGAGGTCGAACTCGACGAAGCGTCGCCACCGTAGTTCAAGCCAAAATCGTAATAATCTTCCTTGGAACCCGAGCCCGCAAACTCGACACCGCTATCATCCAGGCGGGCGAACGTGCCAGTCTCGGAGGCGCCGGTGTAAATCGTGCCAAGGTTACCCGTAAGCCCCACGCCACCGGAAGAGGAAGTATTGTTGGCGGCCCTGCCGGCATTAACGTTGCCGTCGGTATTCGCGGCGTTGACAGCACCTGCGTTGTTCGCAAGTGCCGAAGGAGCCCCGCTCGGCTGCGACGTGGAGGTTGCACCGCCCGCAAAGACATTCCCTCTTGCACGGCCGGTCTTTTTTGCCTTTTGAGACTGCTCGTACAGAGCGGTAAACATCGCCGTCTCGCCCGGGGACACGCGCTTACCAGAACCGCCCTGTCCAGCGCCGCCCGGCGTGCCGGCCTTACCAGCCCCGTTCGGACGCGGCGGAACTGCAGGACGGCCGCTATCGCTGCCCTTAAAGTGATTACCAGCCATAAAGAAATCCTCGCAATTGAGTCGCAATGAAAAAGTCCATAACGTTGCTAGTTTATGGCATTTTGGGCATCGACAGCTAAACTCCAGACACGGACATCAATTGGCGAAAATGTGGCACAACACCTTTTCTGTCTTGGCGGCGGCGCCAGCTACACCGTGAGGAACATCATCACGATGATCATGGCAAAGCCGATAAGGTCGGTCGGCAAAAACACCGTGCCCAGCATAACGGCGCTGGTGATGGTCGCCGAAACCGGCTCCACAGTTCCGATGAGGCTCGCACGTACCGAGCCGATGTCCTTAACGCCCTGCATATAGAGCATGTAAGCAAAAAACGAGCCGATAACCACGAACACCGCGAGCGCCTCGACGCCGGCAGCGTCGAGCGCCGGCATATGCGTCCAGGGCTGCACGAAGACACACGAGACCACGCCCGCCGTGAGCATTGCCGAGCCCGTGACGATGGGGCTGCCGTATTCGGGCAGGATCTTGGCGGGAATCACCGCCATGCATGTAGCGCTGACCGCACACATGAGACCCGCGATCAGGCCGAGCGGCGAGATATTCAGGCTGGTGGGGTCGCCACCGGTGGCGATTAAAAAGGTGCCACCCAGAGCCAGGCCGATGCCGATGACTTCGCGAGTACGCGGCATGCGGCGATCGGTCACGCAGGTGTAGCCCATGATGATAACGAGCTGCAGGCACTGGAGCACCGTCGCGGTTCCGGCGTTCGTCAGACGCACGGCCGAAAGATAGCAAAACTGATTGAACAGCAGGCCAAAGGCGGTAAAGAGCAGCAGCTGCTTGCGATCGGCGGCTGTGGTCCAGAGCTTAATCAGGCGCTCGCGGTCGCGCGCAACAACCACGGCCATAAAGAGTAGACCGGCGAGAATCTGGCGCACGCTCATAAGCCACAAGGTGTCGACGTGATAGGTATCGAACAGAAAGCTCGCGCTGGTGCCCGAGAAGCCCCAAAACGAACCGCCCACCAGCGTAGCCAAGACGCCCATGATCAACTTGCGCGTCGAAGCGCTGTTCAGGCGGTCGCGCCATGCACGGCGGGTGTTGCGGCTGAGCTCGTCGGTGCCCTCGGGCACATCAATGTTCGATATATCGGTCATCGGCACCGAAGCTCCTGCGCCTTCGACCTGCTCGACGCACTCTTTGCTCATTCCACTCCCCCGAAACAGCCTGGAAACAATTCGGCTTACCTTACCACGGCGAAGGCACCAGCCGGAGGCTTGTCCGCTTATCGGTAGGACAATTCCGCAGGCGTCTTTCCATAGCTCGGTACCGCAATGGCCTTGCATTATGCGACAGTCAAATCGCGGCAGCAGGCTCTTTTGAAATGGATATGACAAAGCCCCCGAATTCCACAATGCAAGGGTTGATTTTCAATCTCAGCCGAACACATTGAGCAAATAGGCCGTTCCCGCACCTAGCCGAACGCCCCCGCGGCCCCTCCCGGGGCCCGGGGGCGCCGTTTTCCCAGTTGAAGGAACGGTGGAGATGTGTTTCGATGGGTCCGGTGGCCATGCTCCGCCCGCCGCCCGGCGCCTCTTCCCAGACTCAGCCGGACGGTCGGTCAGTCTATTCCGTTTTCCCTTAGGCTAGGACAGCAGGGCATCGCGAGCGACAGGTCCGCCGGGGCCAGCCGGTCGAACCTGAGGCCGCGGCCCTTGGGGGCTGCTCGAAGCAAAAACGAACGATCCCACGGACCTCGCGCGCGCCGTCGAGCTCATCGAGATCGGCGGGGGCATCGACGCGTGTCGTGATCTCGCACTCAAGCTCGCGCAAGAGGCGCAAGACACCAGCCGTGCGCTCGCCGAGAACGGCGTCATTTCGCACAACGCCGCTGACCTGCTCTGCTCCATGGCCGATTTCTTCATCAATCGGAGCGTATAGCGGAGTCGCAAGCGCGTAAACCCTCGAAACCTCCCCCAGCAGTGCATTTTGCTCGCGTTTCCGCAAGATTTCGATTTCAGAATGCACATGTTGGGGAGGTTTTGGATTGCTGTGGCGACCGGCGGTCCGATGTAGCCGCAAAAGGCCCATCAGCCGCCGTACATCCTCGCCGGCCGCCTCAGCTCGCCTTGGCACGCAGGCGACGATACAGCAAGCCGCCCAACGCCACGCACAGCAGTGACACGGCAACGACGACACCAACCACCAGCCAGTTTCCGCTGCCCGCAGCGGATGCCGCGGCCGTCGAAGTCACAATGGAGGGAATGCGCCCAAACGTTGCGATGAGCACCACGGGGGCGAAGCGCATCTTGGTGAGGCCGGCGAAATACGTCAAGAAGTCCTTCGGGGTTCCCGGGATCAAGAAAATCACCAGCATGACCAGCTCGAGTCGCTTCGCATTATTGAGCCACGAAAACCGGTCGAGAAGGCTGCGGTCGAAGAAGAGGCCAACCAGGCTCCAGCCCCATCGACGCGTCGCCCAATAAATCGCCGACGTCGCCAGCCCCGAGGCGACGAGGCACAGCGCCGTCCCCTCCCAGAAGCCAAACGCGTAACCACTCGCCAGCTCCACAGGCTCGCCGGGCAAAAAGGCCAAGAAGATCTGAGTGACGTTGATTCCAAGCATGACGAGACGACTTATCACGCTGTGGTCGGCGACGAACGACCGAACCGCCTGAGGGTCTGCAAGCCATGCCAAGATCCCCGGAAGGTATTCCCAGCATGCAGTCGCGAGGATCGCGACCGAGGCCGCAAGCGCCAAAAGCACGCGACGGCGCAGGATTCGACGGCGGGCATCGAGACCATCGTCCTCTGCGACGGCCTCGGCCGACATTGCCGCAGCGGTCGCGAATGAGGGGGCGTTTGCGGTCCGCGCGCCGGCAGAAGAGGCGTCGTCCAGCGCGTCATGAGCGCCCGCGACTCGATTGCGAAGCTCGCTCAAGGCGCTTACGTCAAGACGGCGAGCAGCGCCCCCGCAAGAAACCTGACCGGAATACCCTTCGGCTTCGGGCTGCATCCTCATCATCGCGTTACCTCCTTGTGTACCTGACAAGGACAGTTTCGCAACTTGGTGTCTATGTTTTGTCTACCAGCAATGACAATTCAGTAAGCCTTACGTTAAGGTAAGCCATTCTTAAGGTAAGAGCAGGTAACTGGTTCGCCGACGGTTCGATGAGCCCGGCGACGCCCGCCCGCGTAGCGCGCGAGCCCTCGTCACAATTCCCCTGTTTCGTCCCCATCGCCGCCCATGCTAAACGTCGCCGTCACACGTGCCCCGCCGGTCGAACCATTCCCTAACTCAAGCGCTCCCCCGTGTAAACCGCACAAAATGCTCGACACATTCAAGCCCAGTCCAAAATGCTCGGCAGATTTGTTCTCGCTAAAGAACGGATCGCACCCGCGCCGCAGGGCTTCGGGCGTAAAGCCCGGACCATCATCGGCAACGCTCAGGGCCAACCTGCCCTCTCGAACAGAAATCTCAACCTCGATGACGCCCTTCGCATGGCCGCACGCATTGCTCAAGAGGTTGTCGAGGACCTCTTCGACCAGGGGTAGATCGATGTGGGTCATGTCGGCGCGGGCGCCATCTTCACCCTTGTCGATTGCAACCCTCAACGCGAGCCCTTCCCCGCGCGCCGCAACAACCTCGTTCGCATGCGACTCGAGCTCATCCACAAGGGACCGCGGCGTCAGCGGCTTGCGGTCTACAGGTCGATCTTCGAGCTTGCTCAGCCCTCCCATCTCCGTTGCGTACCGCTCCAAACGCACCACCTGGGCCGACAGGGCATCCAACGAACCAATATCGAGCTCATCGCCGCGACGCAGGCACATCTGCGCCATCTCGATCGTCCCCTTGAGCACCGTGATCGGCGTTCGGAGGTCGTGCGCAAACGCCGCATTGAGCTGACGCCGCCCTTCGGCGGTGCGCCACAGCTCGCGCTGGGCATCGAGCAGCGACGCCCTCATATTCTCCAGCGTCTCAGACAGGCGACCAAGTTCTTTGCCCCGCACGCGCTCGATCGAGAAATCCAAATCCTGACCGGCGATGCGCCCCGCGGCGCTCGCCAGCTCCCCCAAGGGCCCGGCGATGTGAACGCGGTAGAAGTGCTTGAACGTGAGCCAACCCAGGCCGCCGTACGCCAAAACGGGCACAAGCCCCGTCGCAAGCGTGAGGACCCAAGGCATCGGACCATCGGGAGGCGGTGAAGCCGCATAATAGGCAGTGTTCGAGACGAGCCCCTCGCCAAACGTCTCCTCAAGATCGGCTCCCGTCATGTTTTCAAACAGCTCCACGCTCTGCGCGCGGCCCGCGCGGCTCAACGCGTCGTAGTGGGCGAGGTTCTCCGCTGGAATCGTGCTGTTCACCTCGAGAATCTCCTCCTGCGGATAGCCCTCGTTGTAATTGAGCCCCCAGTCGTAGAGCTGCACCTGGCCGCTACGAACCATGTCGACGGTCGCGTACAGCGTGCTGATGGTGCGCCCGCCCTCCGGCACGTAATCGCTACCGGTCCCCCAATCGCCCGTCGCAATGAAGACCGCGTACGGCCCATCGCCTGGCAAGTTGAGCTCGGATGCGGGAAGCAGCTGCTGAGAGGTGGGGTCGTAGATGTATGGACCCGAATCGATCACGCCGTGCTCGGTCAAACCGTTGTCGAGCGTCACCTCGAGTTCGTAATATCCATTATTCCAAGCCGCGAGTACCTCAATGGCGCTCAGCGCAAGCACCGTGGCGACAACAAGATAGGCGACCAGATACGCCGTGAAGATCACGCCCAACGGCCGCAGGCTCCACCAGGCACGCAGGCGCTCTTTTCGCGGCAGGCGTTTCAGCCGCTCGCGCTCAAGCTCGCGGGCCGCGCGTCGCTCGGCGCGGCGAGCTGCGCGGCGGTCGCGCCTGCGGACAGAACCGCCATTGTCCCGACAACCGTCCTCGCAAGCGACAACTCGGCCGTCTTCGTGAGGCGCATGGCGCCCGCGTGGGCCCTTACCAAAACCCGTCACTTTGCCACCCACTTGTAGCCCACGCCCCATACCGTTGCGATCGGATCGTCCGCGATCCCCGCCGACGTAAACTTGTTGCGAATGCGGCGAATGTGCTCGCGCACCTGCGACGGGTCACCCGCGGCATCCCATCCCCACACACGCTCGTAAATCACATCGCGGTCAAACACCTGGCCAGGGCGCTTGCTCAACAGGGCGATGATGTCGAACTCGAGCTTGGTCAAGTCGACGGTCACCGCGTTCGAATCGCCCCCGGCGGACGAATCCCGATTACCGCCCGCGCCGTGAACCTCAACGATGCGTTGAGCGTAATCGATGGTCATCTCGCCAAAAAAGCGGACGGCGCCGTCGCTTTGCCGATCGCGAGCCCTTCCCTCGCGCGCCATGTGCGCCGCCACGCGACGACCCAGAACCTCGAGAGAAAAAGGCTTGAGCACGTAGTCATCGGCGCCCGCCGCAAAACCATCAAGCTGGTCCATATCCTCAACGCGCGCCGTTAGAAAGATGATCGGGCAGCTCACATGCTCCCGCACGCGGCGACAGACCTCGAAGCCGTCCATCCCCGGCATGTTTACATCGAGCAGCATGATATCGGGGGCGGGGCCAGAAGAAGCCGTCGCCAGGGCCGACGGCCCGTCATGGGCAACCGAAACCTCGTAGCCCTCCATGCGGAAAAACTCCGCGAGCATATTTGCGATATCAACCTCATCATCTACGACCAGCATGTTCATGGTCGGCCCCCATACTACTCAAACAACGGCACACGCCTCGTGCAATCGTGCGCAAGACGGCGAAGCCAGCACATACTTCCCTGAAACCTTGCCACAAACCTGTCTACGCTTTGTCGATAATTTGACCGCAAACGGTCACCTGCAGGCGGCGAGCGGCTTTTTCTCACCAGACCACAATGCAAGCGATTTTTAAAAATGTTCTTGCCACCGAGTTCAGGCTCCGTTATATTATCCCTTGCGCACTTGCGCACCCTTGATCGGGCGTTTAGCTCAGGGGGAGAGCGCTTCCCTGACACGGAAGAGGTCAGAAGTTCAAATCTTCTAACGCCCACCAAATGTTC
>URSO01000059.1 GCA_900550415.1 uncultured Collinsella sp. | reverse complement strand
CCCGTTTCATCAAGGAGCATAGAACCGATGACGCAATCGACTGCCTCCGATCAAAAGGAGCACACGAGCGGCACGCAGGGCACGCGCAAGCCCGATGACCACGGCGCAGCCGCAATTAAAAGAAAATCTAAAAATGAATCAAAACACGGGGATGGGGATGACAAAAGCCACAACATTCCGGTAAGCATCGCCGCCATGTTGGTAACGCTGGGCGTCGTTTACGGCGATATCGGCACCTCGCCCATGTACGTCACCAAGGCGCTGCTCGCCGGCCAGGGTGGCATCATGCAGGTTACCGAGGAGTTCATCCTGGGAGCCTTGTCGCTGGTTATCTGGACGGTCACCCTGCTGACCACGGTAAAGTACGTGTTGATCTCGCTCAAAGCCGGAAACCATGGCGAGGGCGGCATCTTCGCTCTGTACAGCATCGTCCGAAAATATGGAAAATGGCTCATCATCCCTGCGATGCTGGGCGGCTCCGCGCTGTTGGCTGACGGCATTCTCACTCCCGCCGTCACCATCACCACGGCCGTCGAGGGCCTGAGGACCATTCCCGCCATGCGGTCGTTGATCGGCGATGGGCAGACCAACGTGGTCATCATCACCCTTATCATCGTCAGCCTGCTGTTCGCCGTGCAGCGCGCGGGCACCAGCAAGATCGGCCGCGCCTTTGGCCCCGTCATGACCTTCTGGTTCTTGTTCCTGGGCGCTAACGGCTTGGTCTACGTACTGGGCAACCCCGCTATCCTGCTGGCTTTCAACCCGCTGCGCGGTATCGCGTTTTTGCTCTCGCCCAACAACCACGCCGGCGTCATGATCTTGGGCAGCTGCTTCCTCGCCACCACCGGCGCGGAAGCCCTGTATTCCGACATGGGCCACGTTGGCCGCGGCAACATCTACGCCACCTGGCCGTTCGTTAAGTGCTGCCTGCTGCTGTCCTACATGGGCCAGGGCGCGTGGCTTATCAACAACGCCGGCAACCCGGAGCTCATGGGTATCGCCGACCTCAACCCCTTCTACCAGATGCTCGCCCCGGGTCTGCGCCCCTTTGCCGTCGGCCTTTCCACCGTCGCGGCCATCATCGCCTCGCAGGCGCTCATCACCGGCGCATTCTCGCTGGTGTCCGAGGCCAGCCGTCTGGACCTCATGCCGCACATGCAGGTCTTCTATCCTGCCGAGACCAAGGGCCAGCTCTACATCCCCATGGTCAACAACGTCATGCTCGTGGGCTGCGTCGTCGTGGTGCTGCTGTTCCAGAACTCGGCGCACATGGAGGCCGCGTACGGCCTGGCCATTACCCTGACCATGATGTGCACGACAATGCTGCTCTTCTTCTATCTGCACGTGGAGCGCAATCTCAAGGTCGCGCCGTGGATCTTTGCCGCCTTCTTCCTTATGCTCGAGGGCTTCTTCTTTGTGAGCTCGCTCACCAAGTTCTTCCACGGCGGCTATTTCACCATCCTTATGGCCGCGCTCATCATGGGCATCATGGTGTGCTGGTACAACGGCACGGCGGTCGAGCAACGTCAGTTTACGCTGCTGCCGCTGCGCAGCTATCTGCCGCAGCTCAAACGCCTGCGCGACGACGATCGCTACGAGCTCATGAGCGACAACATCGTGTACCTGACCAAGGACACCAACACCGACTATATCGACCGCGATATCGTCTACTCGATTTTGGACAAGCACCCCAAGCGCGCTCGTGCCTGGTGGTTCGTGAATGTCGAGACCATGGACGAGCCGCATACCTTTGCCTACTCGGTCGAGACGTTCGGCACCGACTACGTATTCCGCGTGCATCTGTACCTGGGCTATAAGATCAACCAGCGCGTCAATGCCTATCTGCGTCAGGTTGTTCAGGACCTGGCTGCCAGCGGCGAGCTGCCGGCGCAGACGCACGATTACTCGGTCTACAAGGATCCGGGCAACATCGGTACGTTTAAGTTCGTCATGATCCGCAAGCTGCTGGCGCCCGAAAGCGACGTGGAGCCCAGCGAGCGTACGGCCATCACACTCAAGTACATCATCCGCCGCGCCGCCGGCACGCCTGCGCGCTGGTACGGCCTGGAGAACTCCAACGTGAGCTTTGAGTACGTGCCGCTGTTCACCAAGTTTAAGGCCGTGAGCAAGATGCAGCGCCTGGCTCCCGACGAGCGTCCGTAGTCGACGTCTGCTGTTTGTCTAGCGACCGCGGGCTGCAAAGGCTATACACTTGGAACCACCACAAGGAGGCCACCACCACAAAGGTGCCTGTCCCCTTTGTGGTGGTTTTTGTTTTTGAGAGAGGGGCGGGGCGCTGATGGACGTCCATGCGGACGGCGATATTGCCGAGAACTTTTGGTGGCGGCGTACAACGCTGACGCGTCGCAGCCCTCTGTATGACGCCTGCGTATCGGCGGGGCTGCTGGTCGCGGCGACGGTTGTGGGCGCGCTGCTCGACCATCCGGGTCTCGCGCCGAGCATCATGATCGTCTATGTGTTTGCCGTGCAGCTGTGCGCCTTCTTTACCTGGAGCCGCCTGTATTGCCTGCTGAGCTCGGCTGCTGCCGTGGCGCTCTATAACTTCTTGTTTGTCGACCCGCGCTACTCGCTGTCGCTCATCGACCGCGTCTACCCCGGCATGTTCTTCATCATGTTTGCGGTCTCGCTCGTGTCGAGCTCGATCGCGTTGGCCCTGCGTCGCGCCCTGGCGCAGGCCGCCGCCAGCGACCGTCGCACGCAGATGGTGCTCGAGACCAACCGTATGCTGCAGCGGTGCGGCGATCAGCAACAGATTGTGCATGCTATGGCAACGCAACTGGCGCGTCTTTCGGACTGTCCGGTCGTGTGGTATAGCGCCGATGCCGACGACGATGACCTGCTGCCGCGCACGATGTACACGGCCGTGGGCGATGCCGCGCCGGTGCACGAGCTGGCGCCGCAGATGCCGCCGCGGCTTTCGGCATCCGCCTATGTGGGAACGCCGCTCGATGCCACCTATGGCGGCTCGGCGTTCTTTGGCATATACCTGACCGTGCACTCGGGCGACACCATGGTGCGCGCGGGTGATCCCGACTCGGTGGTGGGGGTGTTCGCCATTGTCGCCGAGCCCGATGCGCTGACGCCCGAGGAGCGGACGCTTGCCGATGCCATCGTGAGCGAAGGCGAGCTGGCGCTCGATCGCGCCCGCGCCATGGAGGCCCGCGAGGAAGCGGCGGTGCTCGCTAAAAACGAGCAGCTGCGTGCCAACTTGCTGCGCTCCATCTCGCACGATCTGCGCACGCCGCTTACCAGCATTTCGGGTAATGCCGACGTGCTGCTCGACCAGGGCTCGACCGGCACGGCCGTGCTTGACGACCAGACGCGCCGCGGCATGCTCCTATCCATTCGCTCGGACGCGCAATGGCTCAACGCCACCGTCGAGAACCTGCTCGCCATCACCAAGCTCGAGGGCGGCGGCATGCATCTGTCGACTACGCTCGAGCTTATGGACGATATCGTCGAGGAGGCGCTGCGCCACGTAAACCCGGCCGTGCGCGAGCACGACCTTAAGGTGGTGGCGTGCGATGAGCCGGCGCTCGTCAACGTCGATGCGCGCCTGATGGTGCAGCTGGTGGTAAACCTGGTGAACAACGCCATTACCTACACGCCCGCGGGCTCGCATATCGTGATTTCGATTAGCGTCGACGGCGGGTGCGTGAGGTGTTCGGTCGCCGACGACGGCCCGGGCATTGCGCCCGAGGACCGCGAGCGCATCTTTGAGTCGTTCTACACCGCCAACCATGGCCTGGCCGACAGCTGCCGCAGTGTGGGCTTGGGACTATCCCTGTGCCGCTCCATTATGTTGGCACATGGCGGTAGCATAGAGGTTGCCGCGGCGGATCCACACGGTTCGGTCTTTACGATTGAGCTTCCCGTCGCCGATGTTTCGTTTGATAAGGAGTAGCGCCGTGCCGAACTCTGCCGCAAAACCGCTCATCTTGGTCGTTGAGGACGATCCCGCCGTCCGCAACCTTATCGTTGCCGCGCTCGAGGCACACGGCTTGCGCCATATGGCCGTGGAGACCGCCCATGCCGCCATTGCCGCCGCCTCGTCGCAGGCGCCGAGCATTGTGCTGCTCGATCTGGGCCTGCCCGATATGGACGGCGTCAAGGTGGTGGAGTCGGTGCGCGCGTGGTCGGGCATGCCGATCATCGTGGTCTCGGCACGCAGCGAGGACGCGGACAAGATCCGCGCGCTCGATGCCGGCGCCGACGACTACCTGACCAAGCCGTTTTCGGTCGAGGAGCTGCTCGCGCGCATTCGCACGACGCTCAGGCGCCTTTCGTATGCGCAAACGGGCGGCGTTGCCTCCGAGGGCTCGTTCGATACCGGTGAGCTGCATATCAATTTTGATGCCGGCATCGCCACGATGGATGGCGAGGAGCTGCATCTGACGCCGATCGAGTACAAACTCCTATGCCTGCTGGCACACAACGCCGACAAGGTGCTGACGCACCAGTTTATCCTGCACGAGATTTGGGGTACGGCGACCAAGAGCGACCTGGCGAGCCTGCGCGTCTTTATGGGCACACTGCGCAAGAAGATCGAGTCCGACCCCGCGCATCCGCGTTACATCCAAACCCATGTAGGCATTGGCTACCGGCTGGTCACCCAAGGCTAGGACGGCACCCGCCATCCCACTATGAGCTGCGGTGAAATAGTTCCTGTTTGGGCCTTTACCAGGCATTTTTAGGAACTATTCCACCGCAACTTTGTTTATTTGCCCTTGGGCTTGCTGGCGTTGAATTTCTTCTTTTTGGGCTTGCCGGCGGGGGAGGGCTTGCCGGCAAAGTTGGGCTTGCCATGGCCGGCCTGCGCGTGCGTGGGTACTGCCGCACGGGGCTTGCGGGCTTCGGGGTTGCGCAGCTCCTCGGTTCGCTCGGCAATCTCTTCGGCGCTAAAGCCGACCTCGGCCATGGCGTCCTCGATGGGCAGACGGCGCACGATATAGCAATGATGCACCTTCTGGTTGCGCGCGAAATCCTCGGGGATGGTCTGCGCCGTAATGTCCTCCAGCACGACGCCCGCTCGCGCGAGCTTGCGCGTCTCGGGGCGGAAGCCGCGCAGGTTGCAGCTAAAGATGGCGTGCCCGTCCTGTGCGAGCAGGCGAGATACGCCGGCCAAAAGCTCAACATGGTCGCGCTGGACATCCCAGGTGCGGCGGCCCATCTTGGACGAGTTCGAGAACGTGGGCGGGTCGACAAAGATCAGGTCCCAGCGGTTGCGCGTCTGGCGCTGGTCGCGAATCCAGGCGAGCACATCGTCGCGCACAAAGTGATGCTGCGGACCAACAAAGCCGTTCTGGCGCATATTGCGCTCGGCCCAGTCCAGGTAGGTGTTGGAGAGGTCGACCGTCACAGTTTCCTTGACGCCGCCGTCTGCCGCATAGCAGGTGGCGGTGCCGGTATAGGCGAACAGATTGAGGAAGCGGCGCGCCTGTTTGGCGTGCTCGCGCACCAGGTTGCGGGTGACACGGTGATCCAAGAAGATGCCCACATCCAAATAGTCGTCAAAGTTGACGGCAAAGGTGAGGCCGCCCTCTTCGATGAGCGGCAGGCGACGGCGCGTGATGTTGGCGCGCTCGCCCGAGCCACCTTTGCCGGCGCCCTGTTTGCCGTACTGCGAGCCGCCGCGCGAACGCATGCGGGCCTTGGCGTGCACATGCTCGGCGGGAACATCTAGGATGCGTGGCGCGATGGCCAAGATGTCGAGCATGCGGGCCTGGGCCAGCGCGGGATCGATGGCCTTGGGCGCGGCGTATTCGGCGATGACGAGCCAGCGGCCCGGCGTCTGCGGGCAGCCCTCGTACAGGTCGATGGCGGCGGAGTAGTCGGGCAGGTCGGCATCATAGACGCGGTAGCAGCTCACGCCCTCGCGCCTGGCCCACTTGCGGCGCAGACGGGCATTCTTGCGCAGGCGGTTGGCGAACTGCTCGGACTCCGGGATGAGCACGGGCAGCGGATTGCCATCGCCCAAGTCGAGCGTGGCGGCAGGCTCGGGCATGGGGGTGTCGGCGGCTTCGCCTTGGGCATCTGCGGTCTGCTCCTCGGCATCTGCGCTGGTCGCAGCTTCGAATGCCGCGGCGGCGTGGTCGAGCGAGGGCCAAACCTCAATAGTTGCCTCTTCATTATTGGGCATGACGGCGATGGAGCGCGCGGGCTCGGCATGGAGCGCACGGGCCATAAGGCCATCGCGGGTGAGTGCGGCGACCGGTGCCGAAGCGAGCTCGGGCGCGCGGCGCAGCTCGCCGACCAGCGTCATGGCATCGTGCATGAGCGAAAGCGGGGTCTCGGTCGTGTCCGCGACCAGGGCGGCACCGGCAACGGCACCTGCGTGGTCCAGCACGGTGGCGGACTTGGCGGCGCAAAAATCGACAAAGCGCTTGTAGCCGGCACACTTGACCATGCGCTCAGCGGTCTTGCGGGCGGCAGGGTCAATGTCTACGGCAACGATGCGCGCCTGGCGTTCGCGCGCCGCCGCCTCGCGCTCGCGCGCCTCGGCAAGCAGCCGCTCCCACAGGGCGGCATCGTGCAGCTGCCAGCCCTCAAAGCCCCAGCGCTCGCGTGCGGCGCCCGGGGCGCGGTCGGTCAGAATGTTCACGGCCTCCAGCAGCAGGCCGCCGCCGGCGCACGAAGCGTCGACCAGCGTGGGCAGGGCTTCGTTCTCGTAATCGTCGGCCGTCAGCTCGCGCTCGCATAGTGCGGTCCAGCCGACCTGCGCCAGCACCAGGGCGGCGTAGTCGGGGCGCAGCACGTGCGCGCCCTCGCCGGCGCGGGTCGCTGCGGGCGGTAGGCGTTTGAACAGCGGGTCGCCCGAAAGGTCCAGGCTGATGCTCGCGCGGCGCTGACGCAGCGAAAGCAGCAGGTGAACATCGGGATCGGCGGCGTCGACATCGGCGCGACGGCCCGTGGTTTCGGCCAAGCGGTCGCACAATGCGTCCTTGGCGCGCAGGGCCGAGAAGCGCGTGTTGCGCAGCTGCTCGGTCACGCCGCGGGCGGTAATGGCGATGGTGGCGCCGGGGCGGACGATGCTCTCCCAGGCGATATCGTAAACGCTATCGTACAGTTCATCGGCATCCTGCGCCTCAAAGCGCCCGAGTACCACGAACACGCGGCTCGCCAGGCGCGACCACAGACAGGCGCGGTAGCCTTCTTCGAGCTCGCCCTCAAACGTAGCGCGGCCTTTCAGGCGGCGGACATGCGAAAGCCCGAGGCGTTTAAGCTCATCGGCGAGTGCGGACTCAAAGCCCTCGGGGCAGCTTGCGTAAAATTCCATGGGTGACCTCTCTGGTTGCGTCGCTCCATTATATGATGGATGCTTCGTTTGCCCTTATCCTCGAAAGGAACCCATATGATTGATGCGTGCCCCGATTCCGCCGTATTGTTTTTTGACGTGGACGGCACGCTGACGTCGTTCGACCCCGACGATATGACCGATAAGGACTTTTCGGCGGTGCATCCCTCGCAGGCGGTCATCGAGGCGTTTCATCGTCTGCGCGACGCAGGGCACAAGGCGTTTATCTGCACGGGTCGCCCCTTGTGGCTGATTGCGGACAGCCTGCGCGCGCTCGACCCTGCGGGTGTCGTGGCCATGGCGGGCGCCACGCTCGAGGTCGAGGGGCGTGTGGTGCACGAGGATTGCATTGACGAGGGTATTGTCGAGGAGCTTGCGCGTCGCATTGTTGCGGCAGGGTTCGAGGCCTTTTTCGAGGCCAATGCTGCGACCTTTGCGCTGGAGCCTGCGGGCGTTGAGCAGTCGTCTTTGATCGGCGCTGCTGCGGTGCACAGCGCCGAGGAAATGCGCATCGACGGTCGTCTGCGCGTGGGCAAGGTGTGCCTTAACGCGCCCGGCTTGGCTCGCGTGGCCAACGACGATGGCTTTATCGACCGCAACTTTGAGCTGTGCAATACCGGCGGCCAGAATCGCGAGCTGAGCCCCAAGGGTATTGACAAAGGCGTGGGTGTGGCGCGAGCGCTGGAGTATCTGGGCCGCGAGGGAAATGCGCACACCTTTGGCTTCGGCGATTCGGGCAACGACCTGGGCATGCTCGCTGCCGTCGAGACGGCTGTGGCCATGGGCAACGCCATGCCCGAGGTCAAGGCGGTCGCCGACTACGTGACCGACGACGTCGCGAACGACGGCACCGTCACCGCGATGCAACATTTCGGCCTCATCTAATGAATCTCGCCTTCTGACGTTTGCTCAAACTGCGACTCTTTGCTTTTGCATGCTCAATCGATTTATCAATCCAAACACTGAAGCGATTATACCGTTCGCCGAGAAGATAAAAAACCGCAGTTCACGCCTTGATAAACGTAGGTAAAGTGTTTAGCAGTTTAACGCCCGTGTGCAAGCGAAAGGAATCAGGCAGATGGCAATCAAGGTGTTCGCTGACGGTGCAAACCTCGAGGGCATGCTCGACATGTACGAGAACGGCAACGTTCAGGGTTTCACGACCAACCCGTCCCTTATGAAAAAGGGCGGCGTGACGGATTACCGCGCCTTTGCCAAGGAGGTCCTGGCCCATATCACCGATGTGTCTGTGTCGTTTGAGGTCTTTGCCGACGACGTCGAGACCATGGAGATCGAGGCCCGCGAGATCGCTACCTGGGCCGAGAACGTCTATGTCAAGATTCCGTGCGTGACCACCAAGGGCGAGTCCACGGCCGAGTTGGTGCGCAAGCTTTCCGCCGACGGCATTAAGGTCAACGTCACCACCATCTTTACGCCTGCGCAGGTCGACGAGATGGTCGACGCTGTCGACGCCGAGACGCCGTCCATCATCTCGCTCTTTGCCGGCCGTATCGCCGACACGGGTGTCGATCCCATTCCGTTTATGACGGAGTCGGTCAAGAAGGCCGCCGCCAAGCCCAACTGCGAGGTCCTGTGGGCGTCCACGCGCGAGCTTATCAACATTTACCAGGCGCAGGCCTGCGGCTGTCAGATCATCACGGTGCCCAACGGCATCCTGGCCAAGCGCAAGAACATCGGTCGCGATCCGTACGAGGTCTCGCTCGATACCGTGCGCGGTTTTGCCAAGGATATCGCCTCGCTAGGCTTCCATATCCTGCCGTAACGCGAACACTGGCTGCGCCGCGGGTTGTTCGCCCCGGCCTTTCCTTTCCCTATCGCTCACGCGCTTCGCGAGGGTCGCGCTAGGCAAAGAAAAGGCCGGGGCTGCCGACACGAACTTGCCATTAGGTTGGCGATTAGCTTCCATATCTTACCGTGGACAAAGGTACCCCCGCCTGCGCCGTGCAAAATTGAGAGTATTCAGCAAGGTAAAGGCTTTTACCAGCTGGGTGAAGGGTGGCGCGCGCAGACGTGGTGTAAGAGCGTCCCGAGGTCCGTCGCTGCAAGTCCCGATGTTACTCCTTCTTGAGACCGCGCCTCTCGACTATCTCGTCCACTATCTCCCTGGCGCGCCGCCCGAGCGCGCGGCGCCTCCCCTCTGTCGGGGCCGGCCTGCCCGCGGGCTCGGCGAAGCCCTCGGCGGCCGAGGCCTCGGAGAACACGCGCTGCTGGGACCACTGCCCCTCGGTCTCCATGAGGCTCGCGCACGTCAGGCGCAGCATCGACTCCCTCGAGGGGAAGGACTGCACGACCCTGTAGCGGCGCTTTATCTCGCGGTTGGCGCGCTCCTGGACGTTGTTGGTGCGGAGCTTGGCCCAGTGCGCCCTGGGGAAGGCCGTGAACGCCAGCGCGGAGTCCTCGGCCTGCTCGAAGACCTCGCCGGCCCTGGCGGACACCGACGCCACCCAGGGCGCCGCCTCGGCCCACACGCAGCGCGCGAGGTCGGGGTCGTCCTGGTAGACCGCGGCGTGCACGAGGTCCCTGACGGCCGCCTTGGAGTCCTCGGGCCTGCCCGAGCAGGCGCTCTGGAGGTTGCGCTGCAGGTGCGTCACGCAGCGCTGCCAGGCGCAGCCCTGGAACAGGCGCGAGACGGCGGCCACGAGCCCGGCGTGGCTGTCGGAGACCACGAGGCGAACGCCGGCCAGCCCGCGCTCGCGCAGCCCGCCGAGGAATGCCGCCCAGGAGTCCTCGCTCTCGGTGTCGACCACGTCGCAGCCCAGGAAGTGCTTGCGCCCGTCGGCGCCCAGCCCGATCGCGGTCACGACGCCCTGCGAGACGACCGACGAGCCGACCCTGCAGCTCATGTAGGTGGCGTCGAGCCACAGGTAGCAGCACGGCGTGCCCGACAGGTCGCGGCGGCGGAACTCCGCCACCTCGGCGTCGAGGTCGGAGCAGAGGCTCGAGACCTCCGAGCTCGACAGCGAGGATATGCCCAGCTTGGACGCCACGCGCTCGACCTTGCGGGTGGACACGCCGCATACGTACATCTCCTGCACGATGGCGGCCACCGAGGTGTCGACGCGCGACCATCGCGCGAGCATGCCCTCGGGGTAGTAGGTGCCGTGCCTGAGCTTGGGTATCTCGAGCTCCACGTCGCCCACGGCGGTCTTGAGCGACCTGGGGCGGTAGCCGTTGCGGCTGTTCTCCCTGCCGTCGCTGCGCTCGTTGCGGCTCGCGCCGCACATCTGCTGGGCCTCGGAGTCCATCAGCGCGTTCATCACGCTGCCCAGCACCCTGCACGCGAACTCGCGCGCGTCGCCGCACTCCTGCCAAAGCCTCGCCGCCTCGAGGGCCTCGTCGCGGCCGAGGCGCAGTACACTCTCTTCTTGGGGCATCGCCTTTCCTTCCATCCGTCACCTTCATTACTCCAGCGACGAATTCTAGGCGGTGTCCCCTCCCTTTCAAGAAAGGGCGGAGGCGGGGCATGCCCCGCCTCTTACACCACATCTCTGCGCGCTACCAGACTTCGGGTTCAAAGAGGCGATTTTGACCCAAATACGCTGTTACTAAACTGGTAACAGTACTCATATTTGGCCTTTTTTGACCACGGGTCCTCTTGTTGGTGTCACACAGCTGCTTCGTGCGGGTATCCTAATGCTATGTGTGCCTATCAGAGGAGAGACCATGCTGTTTTCCGGTATCATCGCCGCCCTTACCAGCCTTTTGATTCCCATCATCATCCTGTTGCTCCTGCTCCCCAACGCCTGTTATGTCGTTGAGCAGCAGCACGCTGTGATCATCGAGCGCTTGGGTAAGTTCAATCGTATCGTCAACGCGGGCTTCCACGTGAAGGTGCCCGTGATCGACCGCAAGGCCGCCACGGTGAGCCTGCGCACCATGAAAAACGGTTTTGGCATCGACGTTAAGACCCAGGACAACGTGACCATCGGCCTTGAGGTCTCCGCTCAGTACCACGTGAGCTATGACATGGGCGCCGGCCCGGCAGATTCGGGCATCTACAAGAGCTACTACATGCTGCAGGAGCCCGTCGACCAGATGCGCGACTTCATCACCGATGCCCTGCGCTCCTCCATCCCCGTCTACACACTCGATGAGGTCTTTGCCAAGAAGGATGACATCGCCAAGGATGTCAACGCTACCGTTTCCGAGCAGATGGCTGCCTACGGCTTCACCCTCGTGTCGACGCTCATCACCAAAATCGCACTGCCGACCGAGGTTGAGAACTCCATGAACGACATCAACGCCGCCCAGCGCAAGCGCGCTGCCGCGCAGGAGCTCGCCGAGGCCGACCGCATCAAGCGCGTCACCGAGGCGACCGCCGAGGCCGAGGCGATGGAAAAGGCAGGCGAGGGCATCGCCAACCAGCGCAAAGCCATCGCGCTGGGCATCAAGGATTCGCTCGAGATTATCCAGGAGACAGGCGTTGGCAACGATGAGGCCAACCAGCTGTTCATGTTTACGCAGTGGACCGAGATAATGACGGAGTTCGCACGTACGGGCAAAACCTCGACGGTCGTGTTGCCGAGCGACTTCTCGCAGTCGGCCTCTATGTTCGAGCAGATGCTGGCTGCCGGCAAAGTTCAAAACGATTCGAAGGAGTAGGCGCACGTGAAATACACCGTCGTTTGCGTCGGTAAGCTCAAGGAGCGCTTTTGGAAGGACGCATGCGCTGAGTACACCAAGCGCCTAGGTGCCTATGCCAAGGTGGATATCCGCGAGGTGGCCGATATCGATCCGGCTAAGGCGGGCAGTGTGGATGCTGCGCGCGACAAGGAGGGGGCTGCGATTCTTGCAGCCCTGCCGCCTCGAGCACATGTGATCTTGCTGGCCATTGAGGGCAAAGAGCGCTCGAGCGAGGAACTTTCGGCGCGGCTCGATGATCTTATGCTACGTGGTAACAGCGACATCGCCTTTGTGATTGGCGGATCGGACGGCGTGAGCGACGATGTGCGCGCACGCGCCGACGAGATGCTCAGTTTTGGACGCATTACCCTGCCGCATAACCTGGCGCGTGTGGTGCTGCTAGAGCAGATTTACCGTGCCTGCAAGATCAGCCGTGGCGAGCCGTATCACAAATAGGTCGGCAATACGAAACAATGGCGTGGGACAATACCTTTCGTTTTGAGGAATGTGTCTGAAAGGACTATGTGATATGAAGATTGGATTTGTCGGTTTTGGCAATATGGCGAGCGCTATGGCTGATGGCTGGATCGCTGCCGGTGTAGCTGCGAGCGACATGTGCGCCTGTGCGGGTCGCTACGACGCACTGGTTGAGCGCTGTGAGGCGCGCGGGATGGCCGCTTGCCACGATGCCGCCGAGGTTGTCGCCGCATCCGATATCGTGGTCGCTGCGGTCAAGCCGTACATGATTGAGAAGGTATTCGCCCCGCTCAAGGATGCTCTTGCCAAAAAGGTCGTTCTGTCGGTTGCCTGGACCTGGGACAGTGCCAAGTGGGAGCAGGCCCTGCCGGGCGTCGCGCATATCTCGACGGTGCCTAATACACCGGTTTCGGTGGGCGAGGGCGTCATCGCTTGCGAGAAGGCTTCCACGCTTAGTGATGAACAGAGCGCTGTGGTGCTCGATCTACTTGGCAAACTTGGCACGGTGGTCGAGCTCGATACGAGCCTGCTGTTTGTGGGCGGCACCGTGGGCGGTTGCGCTCCGGCATTCGTCGCCATGGCGATCGAGGCCCTGGGCGATGCGGCGGTCAAGCACGGTATCCCGCGTGCCGATGCCTATCGCATTGTGAGCCAGATGGTGCTGGGTACGGCAAAGCTGCAGCTTGCAACCGGTCAGCATCCCGCAGCGATGAAGGATGCCGTGTGCTCGCCCGGCGGTGCTACCATCAAGGGCGTCGTCGCGCTCGAGGACGCCGGCATGCGCAGTGCCCTAGTCAAGGCCATCGACGCCACCCTCCAGTAAAACCTTCCATTTGGGGACAGGTTTATTTTGAGCCTTCGTGAGTTCGTGTGGGTAGTCCCTATGCCTCGCGCCCCGGCAGGG
>URSO01000058.1 GCA_900550415.1 uncultured Collinsella sp. | reverse complement strand
GTCTTCGGCTCGTGCGGAATCTACGAAAATCGGGCCTACATTCCTCCCCTTAGGTATCGATTACTTCAGTCTGAAGGTACTAGCTAAACAATCTCACAGAATAGCACAGGCATACCTACCAAAAAGGGACAGGTTTATTATGGCAGGTTTTATCAGGCAGAATGACGTTTGCCCATATAAAACCGACCAAAATAAACCTGTCCCTAAAAGGCAGGTCCCGCAGTGGTTGCCGCGGGACCTAAACGGGCGCTATTTACCCATAGATGCGCTGGGGTTGCGCTTCGCCCTTTACGGAGGCTTCGGTCACGATGACCTTGGCGACACCCTCCTCGCTGGGGAGGTCGAACATCGTCTGCTGAAGCACGTCCTCGCAGATGGAACGCAGGCCGCGGGCGCCGGTCTTGCGGGCGAGCGCCATACGGGCGATCTCGTGAAGGGCCGCGGCCTCAAACTCAAGCTCAACGTCCTCGAGCTGGAACATCTTGCGGTACTGACGCACCACGGCGTTCTTGGGCTCGGTCAGAATCGACACCAGGTCGTCCTCGTCGAGCGCCTGCGTCTGGGTGACAACGGGCGTACGGCCCACGAACTCGGGGATCATGCCAAAGGCGTTGAGGTCCTGCGGGAGCACCTGACGCAGCAGGTCGTTCTCGTCGACCGAGGCGGGGCCGGCGATCTCGGAGTTAAAGCCCACGCCCTTGTTGCCCACGCGGTCGGCGATGATCTTGTCCAGACCCACAAAGGCACCGCCGCAGATAAACAGGATGTTGGTCGTGTCGATCTGCAGCAGCTCCTGCTGGGGATGCTTGCGGCCGCCGGTGGGCGGAACGCTGGCCACCGTGCCCTCAAGAATCTTAAGCAGTGCCTGCTGAACGCCCTCGCCCGAAACATCGCGGGTGATGGAGAGGTTCTCTGCCTTGCGGGCGATCTTATCGATCTCGTCCACGTAGATAATGCCCACCTGAGCGCGCTCAATGTCGCCATCGGCAGCATTGATGAGCTTGAGCAGGATGTTCTCCACGTCCTCGCCAACGTAACCAGCCTCGGTGAGCGCGGTGGCATCGGCGATGGCAAACGGCACCTCGAGGATGCGCGCGAGCGTCTGGGCCAGCAGCGTCTTGCCGGTACCGGTGGGACCGAGCAGCAGGATGTTGGACTTGGCGAGCTCCACCTCGTCCATGCCATCGTCAAGCTGCGAGTCCAAACCGTCGTCAAAGGCCGAAAGCGCAGCACCGCCCTCGATGACGCGGCGGTAATGGTTGTACACGGCAACCGACATGGCGCGCTTGGCGTCCTCTTGGCCCATGACATAAGCCGAAAGCTCGTCATAGATCTCGTGCGGCGTCGGCACGTGCGTGATGACCTGGCGGTCGTCCTCGAGCTCAAAGCCCTCGGCCTCGGGGTCCACGGCGGGCTGCCCAGCAGCCTGGCCGTGGTCGTTGAGGAAGCCCGGCAGCTTGCCGTTGCGGGCAGCGTCCATAAAGTCCGAAGCCAGCGACTCCTCAAGGATCTCGGAACAGGCGGCGACGCACTCGTCACAGATAAAGATGTTGGTCGGGCCCTTTACGAGGCGACGGACCTGGCCCTGCTCTTTTCCGCAAAAGGAGCAGCGGATGGGGTTGCCGTTCTCGTCAAAGTTGTCCTGCATGTTACCTGCCATCCTAGGCGTCCTTCGCGGAGAGATCGCGCGAGGTAACGATACGGTCGATCAGGCCGTAGTCGAGGGCCTCGGCGGCGGTCAGGTAGTTGTCGCGCTCGGTATCGGCCTGGACCTTCTCGATGGGCTGGTCCGAGGCATCGGACAAGATCTGGTTGAGCTCGCGGCGGGTCTTCTTGATCTCCTCGGCCACGATCTCGATCTCGGTCTGCTGACCCTGGGCACCGCCGCTGGGCTGGTGAATCATGACTTTGGAGTGCGGCAGGCAGAAGCGCTTGCCCTTAGCGCCGGCCGAAAGCAGCACGGCGGCCATGGACGCGGCCATACCGACGCAGATGGTGGAGACCTGCGGCTTGATGAAGTTCATGGTGTCAAGAATCGCCAGGCCGGAGTAAACCTCGCCACCGGGCGAATTGATGTAGAGCGAGATATCCTTCTCGGCATCCTGGCTCTCAAGATGCAGCAGCTGGGCAACGACCAGGTTGGCGCTGACGGAGTTGATCTCCTCGCCCAAGAAGATGATGCGGTCGTTGAGCAGGCGCGAATAGATATCGTAGCTGCGCTCGCCGCGCGGCGTCTGCTCGATAACGTATGGCACGAGGGCGGAATCGAACTTAGCGATCATACGCATCTCCATTTCTCTCTTGCGGACCAAATTGGTTCTAGATAAACGTACGGTGCCCGCATGCTATGCATTGGCTGGCACCGTACGAAGCAACCGGATAACCGGCTATTAACTTTACCCCATCACGGGCGCACGCATGCGCTCGCGGGCAAGGTGGCGAGAATTACTCGGCGTCCTTGGCGGTCTCGTCGACCTCGGTCACCTTGGCGTTCTCGACCAGGTGGTCGACGGCCTTGGAGCGACGGATGGACTCGCGGACGGCAGGCATGCGGCCATCGGCGATGAACTCGGCCTTGGAAGCCTCGACGTCCTTGACGCCGGCCTTCTCGAACTCGGCGTTGACGTCGTCCTCGGTGACCTCGATCTTGAGCTCACGGGCGAGGGCGTCGAGAGCCAGGGACTCACGGGCAACGTCGTTGGCCTGCTTGTGCAGGTCGCCGATGAACTGCTCCATGGTCAGACCGGAAGCGGGCAGCCAGGTGTCCAGCGTCATGCCGCGGGCAGCGAGGTTGGACAGGAAGTTCTGGCCAAGCTCCTCAAAGACGGACTGCTCGTAGTCGGCATCCATCTCGTCGAGCTGCAGGCGCTCGGCGAGAGCGGAGACGCAACGGTTCTCCTTCTCGGCCGGGAGGCGGGAAGCCTTGTCCTGCTCGATCTCGATCTTGATGGCGTCGCGCATGGCGTCGATGCTGTCAAAGCCAAAGTCGGACTTGACGAGCTCGTCGGTGAGCTCGGGGGTGTTGCGGACCTTGATGCCCTTGACGGTGACCTCGACGGTGTGGGTCTCGGCCTCCTCGCCCTCCTCGGCCTCGTCGGTCCAGGTGACGGACTTGACGTCGTCAACGTTGGCGCCGATCAGAGCCTCGTTGAACTCGGTGGGGTTGCTGTCGCTACCGGCGATGAGCATACGGCCCTCGGCGGCGAAGTTATCGGCGTTCTCGACGGCCTTGAGGTCGACGGTGACGTAGTCCTCGGCCTCGACGGCGCGACCCTCGACGTCCTCGAAGGTGGCACGGTAGTTGAGAAGCATCTCGACCTGGTTGTTGATCTCGGACTCGGTGACCTCCGCGGGAGGCATCTCGATCTCGACGGCGTCGAAGGAGGAGAGCTCGGCGGCGGGACGCAGGGAGAACTCGACGGTGTAGGTGTAGTCCTCGTGATCCTTGGCGAGGTCGAGCTCCTTGTAGTCACCGTTCTTGGTGGGGACGATGTCCAGCTCGTTGAGGACGGCGGGCTCGTTGGCGGCGATCAGGTCGTTGGTGGCCTGAGCGAGGGTAGCCTCGGCGCCAAGAGCGGAGTCGATGACCGGACGGGGAGCCTTGCCGGCGCGGAAGCCCGGGAAGCGGTACTTCTTGGCGGTGTCCTTGTAGGCCTTCTTGATCGCGGCGTCGACGTCGGCGGCCGGGATTGTGACCGTAGCGGTGAGCTTGGCGTCCTTGACGTCAGAAGCGGTGATGTTCAACACGTTCCTCCTCATACTGCCCAGCTTATCTGAGGTGCTGGTACCTTTATGCAACAAAGAGTCGCGACGGCCGAAGCCGACGCAGATGCGTTGGTGCGGGCGAAAGGACTCGAACCTTCACGGGAATCCCACCAGAACCTAAATCTGGCGCGTCTACCAATTCCGCCACGCCCGCATGAGCGCACAGACTAGGAATGATAGCAGATACGAACGGCAAGCGCACGCATACGTTTTACAGGCTCACGACCTCACCACGAGTGCGAAAGGCGGGGCGAGTTGCCCCGCCCCGCCAATTACGACTTGTTCGCCGACCCGCTACTCCCCCAGCAGGGCCTTCTCGGGCGTGATGGGCAGTGAGCGAACCTGATGGCCGGTGGCGTGCGCCACGGCCGAGGCCACGGCGGCGAGCGGCGTGTTGATGACGACCTCGCCGATCGACTTGGCGCCAAACGGGCCCGTCGGCTCGTAGCTCGGCTCAAAGGCCACGCGAATGCTGCCGATATCCAAGCGCGTGGGCAGCTTGTAGCTCATAAAGTTGCCGGTGCGCAGACGGCCGCGTTCATCGTGCTCGACGATCTCGTAGAGCGCGTGGCCGATGCCCTGGGCAATGCCGCCCTCGGCCTGGACGCGCGCGAGCGCCTCATTGATCACGGTGCCGCAGTCCACAGCTGCCGCGTAATCCACCACGGTCACCTTGCCGGTGGCCTTGTCGACCTCGACCTCGGCAATGCCGGCCATAAACGGCGGAGGCGAAACGGGCAGGCAGGCAGAAGCATGTGAGGTGAGCGCGTCGCCGCCCGCGATGTTCTTGACGCACAGGTTGGCAAAGTCGCGCAGCGTGAGGTAGCGGTTCTGCTCGCGCGCGGCACGCTCGTCGGACAGGCGCACGTACTGGCCGTCGAAGACCACGTCGACGGCGTCCACGTCCCACATCTGGGCGGCCTTGGCGCAGATCTTCTCGCGCAGCTCGGTCGCGGCGTTCTTGGCGGCAAGGCCCGTCACGTACGTACCCGAGCTCGCGTACGAGCCGGCGTCGAACGGCGACACATCGGTGTCCACGCCGCGCACCACGATCAGCGAGCTCTCCACGCCCAGCTCCTCGGCAGCAATCTGCGCCAGGATCGTGTCGACGCCCATGCCGTTATCGGTGGCGCCGGTGCCGATGGTAATGAAGCCATCCTCTTCCAAGCGCATGTCGATGCCGGCGATATCCACGTTGGAGATGCCCGAGCCCTGCATGGTGAGCGCACAGCCCAGAGCACGCACACGGTCGCCCAGGTCGACGGCCAGCGGCTTGTCGCGCCAACCGATCATGTCCATCGCGCGCAGCAGGCAGCGGTCGAGCGCGCAGGCGTTGAGCTTCTCGTTGTAGTACTGCGGCATGATCTCGCCCTCGCGCACGATGTTCTTAAGGCGCAGATCGGCGGGGTCCATGTGCAGCATGTCGGCAAGCTCGTTGACGGCGCTCTCCACGGCAAACTGGCCCTGGGTGGCACCGTAGCCGCGATACGCGCCGCCGCGGTTGGTATTGGTGTAGACGGCGTCCCAGCTAAAGCGGCTCGCCTTCACGTGGTTGTAGATGGGCAGGCTCTTGTGGCCCGACAGGCCGATCGTCGTGGTAGCGTGCTCGCCGTACGCACCGGCGTTGGACAGCGTATGCAGATCGATGGCCGTGATGGTGCCGTCGTTCATGGCACCCAGCTTAACGGTCATCTGCATCTGGTGGCGCGAGTTGCCCGCGGTGATGGTCTCCTCGCGGGTGTAGCAGCAGTAGCTCGGACGGCCGGTCTGCTGGGTCACGAACGCAACGAAGATCTCGCAGCAGCCCGTCTGCTTGGAGCCAAAGCCGCCGCCGATGCGCGGCTTAATGACCTGCACCTGCGACTGCGGAATGTCGAGCGACTGCGCGACCATGCGGCGCACGTGGAAGGGCACCTGCGTAGAGGTGGTCACCGAGATGCGGCCGAACGCATCGGTCGTCGCGAAGGCGCGGAAGGTCTCCATGGGCGCAGTCTGCGTGGCCTGGCTGGTATAGGTGCGCTCAAAGACGATGTCGCTCTGGGCGAAGGCCTCGTCAAGGTCGCCAAAATCGCTGGTACCGCTGCACACCAGGTTGCGCGGGACATCGCCGCCCTGCGGGAACATAAAGGTCACGTCGCCCTCGGGGTGGACCACGATGTCGTTATCGAGTGCCTGCGTAAAGTCGAGCAGCGGCTCAAGCACCTCATAGTCGACCTTGATGAGCTTGAGCGCCTTGTCGGCGGCCTCCTCGGTCTCGGCGGCGACGATCGCCACCTCCTCGTTTTGGTAGCGCACCAGGTTCTCGAGAATCAGGCGGTCGTAGGGACTCGGCTGCGGATAGCTCTGACCGGCGATAGTAAAGCGGCGCTTGGGCACGTCCTCGTAAGTGTAGACGCCCACAACGCCGGGCACCTTCAGGGCGCGCGACGTATCGATGGAGCGGATCTTGGCGCGGGCATAGGGACTGCGCTTGAGTTTGACGATGAGCGCGCCGGCGGGCACCATATCGCCCGTGTAGACGGGACGGCCCTCGAGCAGGGCCTTCGAGTCCTTCTTGGGCTGCTTATGGGTGATCTGCTTGTAGGAGACGCCGTCGCAGCTAGTGTCGTTGACCGGCAGCTCTGGCATCTCAAAGCCCACCTGCACGCCGGACTCGTTGAGGAAGCGCACGATGGCGCGCAGCTGGCTCTCGTAGCCGCTGCAACGGCAGAGGTTGCCGGCGAGCTGGCGCGACAGCTCCTCGCGCGTGGCGACGAGGCTCGGGTCCTCCTTGGCGGCGCGGGCAAGCGCCAGCACGTTCATGATGAGGCCGGGGGCGCAAAAACCGCACTGCTCGGCGCCTTCGGCAGCCATCGCGCGGGCAAGCGCCTCGGACTCAGCCTTGAGACCCTCGAGCGTGGTGATGGTATGGCCCTCAACGCGGGCGGCGGGAACCGAGCAGCTCAGCACCGGGTCGCCGTCGAGCCACACCGTGCAAAGGCCGCAGTTGGTGGTCTCGCAGGCGCAGCGCACCGACGCGCAACCCTGCTCACGCAAAAGCGAAAAGAGCATGGTATCGGGGGCAATCTGAACCTTGACCTTGCGGCCGTTGAGCGTAAAGGAAAGATCGATGAGTTTGGCAGCCATTAGCGCACCTCGCTAGAATCGACGCCGGGCACGCGGCGGCAGGAATACTCGTCCGTGGCGAACTTGGGGATCTGCACGGTCTCGAGCTCGCGGGCAAGCGCGGCAGAAAGCTCGATGCCGGCGGCACGGCGCACGGCCTGGATGGCGAGCGGGGCCGAGATGCGGCGGCGGTAGTCGGCCGAGCCCCACATGTTGGTGCCATAGCTCAGCGCGCGCACGGACGCGACCAGGGCGCGCAGCTCGTCCTCGGAAGGCTGTTCGCTCTCGAGGCCGCATGCCTCGCCCTGCAGCAGGGTCGCACGCAGCGGGCGGGCACCCACGGTGACATGCCAGCTGTTATCCCACCAGGCGGCGGTAACGTTTAGGGAGGGGAAGTCGGTCGCGGCCTTGCGCACGGCCTCGTAGCTCGCACGGTAATCGTGTTTAACGACCACGATGTGCTCGATCACGTCGCGCACGTAACCCATCCGCACGAACTCGGCGAGCGGCACGCGGCCGGCGCCCGTCAGCTCAACATACGAATCGAGCGCCAGGAACGCCGAGAGAACGTCCGAGAAGCCAAAGCGGCCGTAGATGCTGCCGCCCACCGTGGCGGTATTGCGCAGCTGCACGCCCACGATGTCGTGGACGGCGAACTCAAAGACATTGTTGACAAGCGCGTTGAGCCCGGCATGACGCTCGAGCTGGCGCAGGGTGCACATGGCACCGATGCGAAACTCGGTCTCGGTCTCCTCGATCTGATCGAGTCCGCAGGCCGAAAGGTCAATCGCCGTCGCCACGCGACGCGAACCCAGGCGCATCCAGATGCCGCCGCCCACAATCTTGTTGTTGCGGTTCTTCTGCAAGAGCTCATAGGCTTCGGCCGCGTTTCCAACACGGACGTAGGTACCGAACTTGAGCACGTTCTCCCCCATCTCTTCACTTGTCCAGTACCTCTTAGTGTACCAAACGAGGGCGCACGACCCTCACCACCATAGAAAAAGGCTCCCGGCCGATATGGTCGGGAGCCTTAGCGCATCAGCGGGTGCTGTACGGAGCTATGTCAAGCTGGATTTAGCAGACGCCCTGGGCGAGCATGGCGTCGGCGACCTTCAGGAAGCCGGCGATGTTGGCGCCCATGACGAAGTTGCCCTCCTGGCCATACTCCTTGGCGGTGTCGTCCACGTTGTGGAACATGCCGCGCATGAGCTGCTCGAGCTTGCCGTCGACCTCCTCGAAGGTCCAGGACAGGTGCTCGGCGTTCTGGCTCATCTCCAGGCCGGACACGAGCACGCCACCGGCGTTGGCAGCCTTGCCGGGCATAAAGGCGACACCGTTCTCCTGGAAGTGGGTCGTGGCCTCGATGGTCGTGGGCATGTTCGCGCCCTCGCCGACCACCTTGCAGCCGTTGGCGACGAGTGCCTGGGCATCCTCGAGCAGCAGCGTGTTCTCGCGAGCGCAGGGCAGCGCGATGTCGCAGGGAAGCTGCCACACGCCGCGGCCGTCGCCCTCGTGCCACGTGGCATTAGGCTTCTCGTCGACGTACATAGCGAGCGTGACGCCCTTGTCGTGGCCGGAGCGCTTCTTGTTGTAGACATGCTCGAGCACGGTGTAGTCGATGCCGTCGGGATCCTCGACCCAGCCGTGAGTATCGGAGCAGGCGAGCACCTTGCCGCCGAGCTGGGAGACCTTCTGGACGGCGTAGATGGCGACGTTGCCGGAGCCGTGAACGACGACGTTCTTGCCCTCGAAGGAGTCGCCGCGGCTCTTGAGGTACTCGTCCACAAAGTAGACCAAACCGTAACCGGTGGCCTCGGTACGGGCGAGCGAGCCGCCAAAGGAGAGGCCCTTGCCGGTGAGGACGCCGGTCCACTCGTTGGTCAGGCGCTTGTACTGACCGAACATGTAGGCAACCTCGCGGCCACCAACGCCCAGGTCGCCGGCGGGAACGTCGGTGTTGGGGCCGATGTGGCGATAGAGTTCGGTCATGAAGGACTGGCAGAAGTGCATGATCTCGTTGTTGGACTTGCCCTTGGGGTCAAAGTCGGAGCCGCCCTTGCCGCCGCCCATGGGAAGGGTGGTCAGGCTGTTCTTGAGGATCTGCTCCAGGCCCAGGAACTTGAGCATGCCCAGGGTGACCGTCGGGTTAAAGCGCAGGCCGCCCTTGTAGGGTCCAATGGCAGAGTTGAACTCGACACGATAGCCGCGGTTGACCTGAACCTTGCCCTGGTCATCGACCCAGGGGACACGGAACATAACGATGCGCTCGGGCTCGACGAGGCGCTCAAGCAGGGCGGCCTCCTCGTACTCGGGATGGGCGTCGAGCGCCGGCTGGATGGTGCCGAGGATCTCGGTCGCGGCCTGGATGAACTCAGGCTGCTCGGGATAGCGGGCCTTGAGCTCGTCGAGAACTTTCTGCGTGTAGCTCATGCTTCCTCCAATTGATGGAAAAGAAAGGTGTCGTTCGCGGCGCCTCATACGCCGCGAGCTTTATCGAGTATGGATAATATCGCACTGTTGCAGCAAAGTTTCGCATAAGCCGACGAGCAGATGTTTCGTTTTGATTACGATGCAGGTAGAAGCGTTTTTGAGCACCCGACGTACAAATCGCGTGTTTCGAAGCTGTTTCGTCCACATGGTCCATACCACCACAAAGAGGACAGGCACCTTTGTGGTGGTTGGCAGGATGCGTTGGCGGGAACGTATGTGAATCGAACACATCCAAGACGTTTTGCACGCCTCACAACGGTTTTGAGGACCGCGGGGCCCACCGGAGCCCATCCGTTCCCAAACGTGGCGGTATTTTACCAAACCCAACAGACCACAACCGAAAAGAGCGATGCGGAAACCGCTAACGCAGCGATCTCAGACCGCCGGACTCCTTGTCGAGTACTGTAAAGCGCACGGCATCCAGGTGCTCCAAGATGCTAATGGTTCGTTTGCGCGACACGCCCAGGGCTTCGCGCAGCACACTCGTGGTGGCGGCGCCGCCAGCAGCCTCGATAGCCGTCGCAACAACCTCACGCGCATGGGCCTCGGCAGCGGCGGACAAGGCAACGTCGCGCTCGACCTTAACGATCGAGTGGTTGAGCGAAAGCTCGCGCAGTGCACGCGTCATGGTGTCGCGATCGAGCTGCAACTGTTCGCTCACCTCGGGAAGCGTCGGCGCATTAAGACCGGCCTCATCCAGCAGGGCCACGATACGCTGGCCAGCCTCGCGCACCACGCGTATCGCCGCGGCGGCGGAATGCGGGTCGAACACCTCGGCACCGTCGACGGCGCACACGCCACGTGCACAGCCCTCGGCAATAAGTGCCATCGCGACATCGTTACCGGCGCCCGGCCAAGCCGCGTGCGCGACCGCACCGGACGTAAAGCCGATCTCCTTGGGAGCCGCCGCGTGCATGGAGGACAAGGCCGCAGCCAGCACATCCATTGCAGCATCGAGAGCCGAGGCATCTGCGTAGAGCACCGCACCGCCCGCAGCAAGCTCGCACACGGCAGCCTGGTCCACAAGCCCACGCAAAACGATCTCGACCTCGCCGGTAACAAGATCGAGCGCTGCGGCAACACCGGCAGCAGCAACAGGCAGCGTTTGCAGCGCCAGCCACGCGTGTACGCCGTCCGCGACATCTCCGGACTCAAGCGCCGCATACAACGCGCGCTCCCCCGCCGACAGGACCCGCGCGCGGCGACAGCGCGATAGCAGGACGCGTCCGCCGCCAAGCAGCGAAATCGGCGAATACGACAGAATGACGGCATGATCGCCGGCGCGCAACGGCAGCGGCCGTTCCAGGCGCACCTGCACCACACGCGTCTCGCCGACCGCAATAGGCGGCTCGTCGTCTAAAAGCATAATGCGGCCGAGCACCTCAGCCGTGCCCGCCATAACGTGCACGCGTGTACCCGAAGCAAGAACGCCGGCTCGCACGCCATCGCGCCCCACATATGTCAGTTGCATCAAAAAGCGCAGCGTCTGGCCCACGCGACCCTCGACGCCGAGCATCTCGCCGCGCTTGAGGCCCGCCACGCCATCGCCCACCAGGTTCAGGGCGACGCGCTGGCCGGGAACCGCGCACTGGGTATCCCCGTGAACCTGCACCCCGCGCACGCGACAGCGCGTTTGCGACGGCAGCGCAACGAGCTCATCGCCAACCGAAACGGGACCGTCGTGCAGCGTACCCGTCACGACGGTTCCGGTGCCGCGGATGCTAAAGCAACGGTCGATGGGAAGACGGGGCGCGGCGCCCGAGCCAGCGGTCGCCTCCAGATGCTCCGACCAGCACGAACAAACCGTGTTATCGAGCGTCGTAAGCAGCTCGTCCAGGCCCTCGCCCGTCTTGGAGGACACCGGCACTATAGAGGCACCCGCAAACACGGTCCCGTCCAGAAACGCCTCGACATCGAGCTCCGCCAGCGCGGCAATCTCGTGGTCGGCCAAATCGCGCATCGTGAGTGCGACGACCATGCGCGTCACACCCAACAGCTCCAGAACCCGAACGTGCTCGCGGGTCTGCGGCATCACGCCCTCAACGGCCGAAACCGCCAGCAACGCAACGTCCACGCCGGTGGCGCCCTGCACCATGGCGCGCAGATAGTGCGCATGCCCGGGTACGTCGACCAAGCCGACAAGCTTGCCGCTGGGAAGATCGAGCTCGCCAAAGCCGAGCTCAGTGGTCATGCCTCGGCGCCGTTCGACCTCCAGACGGTCGGGATTTTTGCCGGTCAGCGCCTCGATAAGGGCCGACTTTCCGTGGTCGACGTGTCCTGCCGTTCCGACGATAACGGGACATTCGACAAGCTCGCGCGCGGTCATCGACGCAAACCTGCCCGCACGGCATCCGCCAACGCAGACGCACACAGGTCAAGGTCGGTGTCGCGCAAAAGCGTGCGAACGTCAAAAAGCACCTGGTCGTGCCGCACGCGCGTCACAACCGGCGTATCGGGCTCCTGTACCATAGCGCGCTTTAGGCCATCGGCGGATAGACACCCATCGACGGGACAGACGGCAACGCAAAAAGTTGGGAGCTCGACGGTCGGCAGCGAACCGCCGCCCGGAGCAGACACGCCCTCGACAACCTGCAGCTCCACCGCCTCCTCACACTGAGACTCGCGAAGCTTGCGCAGCATGCGGTCATGCAGGCGCTTGGCCTGACGCTCGAGCGGAGCCGGCGCGCCGGAAAGCATGTTGAGCACCGGGATCTCCCGATGCGCTGTATCGGATCCGGTCACATACAGGCGCAAAGTGGCCTCGAGCGCCGCGAGCGTGAGCTTGCCGGGGCGAAGCGCGCGCATAAGCGGATGCGAGGCACAGGCGGCGATTACCTGGGCGCTACCGAGAATAATGCCCGCTTGCGAGGCGCCGAGCAGCTTGTCGCCCGAGCACGAGACGACGTCAACGCCGGCGCAAAGCGAGGCGGACGTGGGCTTCTCCCCAGCATCGACGAGCACCTCATCTGTAAGCAAAGCGCCCGAGCCCTGGTCCTCGTACAGTAACAGCCCGTGCTCATGCGCCAGCGCAGAAAGCTCCGCCGCGGAAACCTCCTCGTGGAAACCCTCGATACGGTAGTTAGAAGGATGAACTTTCAAGATCATCGCCGTATTGGGCGTAATGGCGCTTCGGTAATCATCCAGATGCGTGCGGTTGGTGGAGCCCACCTCGACAAGCTTGGCACCCGAAGCCGCCATGATATCGGGAATGCGGAAGCTGCCGCCCACCTCGACAAGCTCGCCACGGCTCACGATGACCTCTTTGCCGCTTGCATGCGCGGCAAGCACCAGCAGCACCGCCGCGGCGTTGTTGTTGACAACCAGGGCGTCCTGCGCCCCCGTGAGCGTGCGCAGCAGACGCGCGGCATGCTCTTTGCGGCCCCCACGGGCACAGGTCGCGACGTCATACTCAAGCGTGCTGTAGCCGCGGGCGACATCGGCCACCGCCTGCACCGCTGCGGGAGCAAGCGGAGCACGGCCCAGATTGGTGTGAATCACAACGCCCGACGCGTTGACGGCAGGGCGCAGGGTCGGCAGCGACAGTCGGTGGCACCGCTGCTCGATGGTCAAGGCGAGCTCGCGCTTATTCCTAGCGGGGACGCCAGAGCGAATCGCCTCGCGCTCGGCATCGAGCTCGGCATCAATCGCCTCGCGCACAATCATGTCGCCCGCATCGCCGGCAGCCTTCATGACCGGCCACTCGGCCAGCAGCTCGTGAACGGCGGGAATGGAGCGCAGGCGGTCGCGCACCTCGGCAGGCATGGATTCGCAGTCGCTCATGGAAAGCCTTTCGACATGTTCAATAAAAAGCGGGTCCCCTTTGTCGTCAGCAGCAAAATGCGGCAACGCACATGCAAAAAGGGACAGGTCCATTATGGCAGCTCGTGACAAGACGGCGCAGCGCCTCGCTCAAAACCTGCCAAAATAAACGGCTCTTCGGGGGTTTGTGTGGGTTAGCCGCCCGGTAAAAGTGCCCGCCTAGCAG
>URSO01000057.1 GCA_900550415.1 uncultured Collinsella sp. | reverse complement strand
GACGCTGCAAACCCGCCAGAGCGGCAATCTGCCTTTCAACTTCGGCGGCATGACCAAGAGGTCAATGCCGCCTTGTTTCAAGGCACCTTGCTCGCTCTGGCGGGTTTTCGCTGACTTCGCCAAAACATTGGCGTTGCCGTGGTTCAACCTGCCAACAAGGGACAGGTTTATTTTGGCAGGTTTTATCTGGGCAAACGTTGTTGGTGCAATGGGGACAGGTTTATATGCACCAAGTTGGTGCAAAGTAGCCTGACCCCTTTGCACCAATCAAAAAGTTGCGGCGAGATAGTTCTTGAATTGGCCTATTTGGGGCTAAACAGGAACTATCTCACCGCAACTGCGTTGAGCTTTTTTGGCAGCTGGTTTACTTGCTCGTGAACAGCCAGACCAGGATGATCACCAGAATCACGGCGACGATGCAGACGATGGCGCCGGTGAATTTGATGCGTGAGTCGCGGGTGCGCTCTCGTACGTCATCCTCGGTAGCCTCGAGCTGGGCCACTTCGCGCTCGGTTTCGGCGTGTTCGGCTTTGTCTCGGGCCAAGGATCCTGCAAGCGACTCAGTGATCTCTGGGTGGTCGTGCACCTCGGTCGCCTGTTCGATGATCGACTGTGCATGTGCGGCATCTGCTTGGGCGTTGGCGATGGTCTGCTCCTGGTCGCGGCGTGCCTTGTCCTCCGCGGCGATCTTCTCGCGCAGTTCGCGCTGACGAGTCGCGGCGGCAGTCTTCGCCGTCTGCAACTCGTCGCGCGCGGCATCGGCTTCGGTCGTCACGGCTTGGTGTGCGCGTTTTGCGTCGGCGATAGGGGCTTGAGCCTGCTCGACGGCCTGCTCGGCGGCGGCAAGTGAATGCTCAAGATCGGCGGTCACGCGCGGAATGTCTTCCTCGGCCTTGCGGAGGGCGTCGGCAGCGTCGGAGATTTGCATAGACAGCTCGCTGGTGCGCACGGTGTAATTGGCGGGATTTGCCGAAGGGTTGCGCTGCAGCTCGGCATACTCGCGACGCAAGGTCTCGAGCTGTGCGCGCGTAGCATCGGCAGTTTGTCGTGCGGCGGCGACACCGGTATCGCGCTCAGCCTTCACTTTGTCGCGGATGCGCTTGGAATCCTCAAGGCGACGAACCAGGCGGTTGCCGGTCTCGCGCGAACTCGCCTCGCGGGCTTCCACGGCGTCGAGTGCAGCCTTCAGGCGGAGCTCGGTCGCATCGTCCTCTGCCTTCATTTGCTCGAGCTGGCCCTTGAGCTCAGTCGCTTTGGCGGCATGGGCGTCGCGGTCAATCTCGGCGGCCGCAGCGGTCTTTTGTGCCGTGGCGATTGCCTGGCGCTGGTCGGCGATGATCTGATCGTAGCGGCCTGCGATGTCCTGGCGCGTCTCGAGCTCCTCTGCCTGGTCGGCGATGCGCTGCTCAAGCTCGGACAGGTGGGCGCGGGCATCGGCGAGTGCCTTCTTGGCGGCGTTCATCTCGCGCATGGCCGACGCGCCCTGGGCGATAAAAGTGCCCACGGCGTTCGCGGTGTTCGAGACGGCGGTCCCCAGATCGCGGCTCGCGGCGGGGGAGTGCGGGGCGGTCGGGCGAGCGGTGTCGGCAGCGTCCGCATCGGTAGCCTGCGGCGCGGCGATATTGCCGGTGCCGCCTTCGATCACGGAAAAGCCCGCTGCGTGTGGGTCGACCGCGTCGGTGCCGATCGTGGGGTGCTCGAGTTGCAGGAACGAGGGCATGGTGCTGCCCTGGTCGGCAACCGGGGTCTCGCCGGGCACAAACGTCGAGGCGGCCTCGGCAGCTTCCTCTTCCTCGGCGTCGACATCGGCATCGGCGACAGCGTCTTTCATCGCTTTGACGGCATCCATCATGGAGTCCATGACGGCGTCGAGCTCTTCTTCCGAAGACACCTCGATGGGGCCTGCTGCTTGCGGAGCGTTCTCAGCCTTGGGCTCAGTATCGCTCGGGTCCGGCTGCTCTAGCTGCTCTTCTTTGTCTTGCTCTGCGGCGACATTTGCGTCTGCGGCCTCGTCTGCGGCGGCAGGAGCCTCCTCGACAGCGGCATCAATGCCGCCATCGCTTCTGGTGGAAGTATCGCAGTCGTCAATGGTGTCTGCGGAATTATCAATATGCTGTTGAGTCTGGGGGTCCAGCTCGTCTGTCATAGGCATGTGCTCCTCATCGTTGTTTGTCACCCTATGATAAAGTCTCGCGCCGACATCCCGCGCGCTGCAGCAAAGTTTCAAAACGTGTTCGATGGCTCGCGTCGATAGCAAAAACTCGGCCACTTTATCCAGTTTGTACTTGACATTCCCTTCGCCGAAAGACGTTGCGCCGTTCGCCTGCCATGGGCTTTATTTTTCGCTTGAACCCGCTAAAGTTGCATTTCAGCTTTTGGCGCGTGAAGTTGGATGCGCGCAGTCGACGGGCAGGCCCGTCGCGATTTGAAAGGACTTTGTATGGGACTTTTCACTGGTAAGACCGTGATCGTTACCGGCGGCGGCAAGGCCACGCTTAAGGACGGCTCCGCTGGTTCCATCGGCTACGGCATCGATATCGCTTTTGCCAAGGAGGGCGCAAACCTCGTCATCACCGGCCGCAACGTCGCCAAGCTCGAGGCCGCCAAGGAATCCCTCGAGGCCGAGTACGGTGTCAAGGTTCTGCCTGTTCAGGCCGATGTTTCTGCTGGTCAGGACAACGAGGCTGTCGTTCAGAACGTCATCGACAAGGCCATTGCCGAGTTTGGCCGCATCGACGCCGTCGTCAACAACGCCCAGGCCAGCGCCTCGGGTGTGACCATCGCCGACCACACCATGGACCAGTTTAACCTGGCCATTTACTCCGGTCTGTATGCCACCTATCTGTATATGCAGAAGGCCTACCCGCACCTGAAGGAGACCAAGGGCTCCGTGGTCAACTTTGCTTCGGGCGCCGGCCTGTTTGGCAACTACGGCCAGTGCAGCTACGCCGCTGCCAAGGAGGGCATCCGCGGTCTGACTCGCGTTGCCGCCAACGAGTGGGGCAAAGACGGCATCAACGTCAACATTGTGTGCCCGCTTGCTTGGACCGCTGCGCTCGAGAACTTCCAGGATGCCTATCCCGAGGCGTTCAAGGCCAACGTCCACATGCCGCCGGCGGGTCACTACGGCGACGTCGAGAAGGAAATCGGCCGCGTTGTCGTTCAGCTCTGCGGTTCCGACTTTAAGTATATGAACGGCGAGACCGTCACCCTCGAGGGTGGCATGGGCCAGCGTCCGTAGGAGTTACGCGGTTTTACCAAACCGCGTAACGGGCCGACGCTGCGCGGGCCGCATTTGGACAATCTGACGTTCAACTTCAAGGGCGCGACCAGAAGGTCAGCGCCCTTTCGTTTCACGTCACCTTGTCTCAAATGCGACCCGCTCGCTGTCTTTGCCAAAACATCGGCGTTGCCGCGGCTGGTAAATAGCTCCACTCATTGGGGACGTACTTAAATGAGTACCCGCCGCATGAGAGTGGATAATCTTCCGTTTTTGGTCTGTGTTTCTGGCCAAAGCGGGAGATTATCCACTCTCATGAGATGGGCGTCCGAAAATCCACGCTCGTTTGCTGTCCCCTTTGCACTAGTTTCTGTCGAGTCGGTGCGGTTTGCTGGTTGCTCGTATAATGGTCTGCGTATGAACCGCAACCAAGGAGTTCCAGTTTATGGACCAGAGCCTCTTTAAATTCGACCTGATCGCCGAGGACCCGACGACGCACGCGCGTGCCGGCGTGTTGCACACCCCGCACGGCGACATCGAGACGCCGATTTTTATGCCCGTGGGCACCAAGGCAAACGTCAAGGGCATTCCTACCGAGACTGTCAAGAAGCTCGGCGCCCAGATCGTGCTCGCCAATACCTATCATCTGTCCATGCGTCCCGGCGAGGATACCATCGCCGAGCTGGGCGGCCTGCACAAGTTCATGAACTGGCACGGCCCCATCCTCACCGACTCGGGCGGTTTCCAGGTCTTCAGCCACAACGATGCCGTCAAGCTCACCGATGAGGGCGTGCGCTTTATTGTCAACGATTACGACGGCCGCCACGTGTTTTGGACGCCCGAGGACAACATGGAAATCGCCATGAAACTCGGCTCCGATATCTGCATGCAGCTCGACCAGTGCCCGGGCTATCCCGCCACGCGCGCCTACGTTGAGCGCGCCGTTGAGCTGTCGAGCATGTGGGCCGAGCGCTGCTATAAGGCGCATACCCGCGATGACCAGGCGCTCTTTGGCATCGTTCAGGGCGGCATGCACCTGGATCTGCGCCTGCGTTCGCTGCGCCATCTGGAGGAGTGCGGCGACTTCCCGGGCTATGGTATCGGTGGCTATTCGGTGGGCGAGGATCACGAGACCATGTTCGAGACCCTGGCGCCGCTCGTGAGCGAGTACATGCCCAAGCATAAGCCGCGCTACCTGATGGGTGTCGGCAACCCCACCACGCTCGTACGCGGCGTGGGCGTGGGCATCGACATGTTCGACTGTGTGCTGCCGACGCGCACCGGTCGCATGGGTACGGCGTTCTCCAGTGAAGGTCGCCTTAACTTCCGTAACGCGCGCTTTGCGCACGACGACGGCCCCATCGACCCCACCTGCACCTGCCCGGTGTGCACGGGCGGCTACAGCCGCGCGCTCATTCGCCACATGGTCACGCAGAAGGAGATGCTCGGCGGCATTTTGCTTTCGATGCACAATATCTACTACCTGCTCAACCTTATGCAGCGTGCCCGCCAGGCCATTATCGAGGGCCGCTACGGCGCATTCGTGAGCGATTGGATGAATAGTCCTGCCGCGGTGGATTACTAAGGGCGACAGACACGCTTGCAGAGCGTGGGCAACGGCAATGGTCGAGCGCCAGCCGGTCGTCACATTCGCTGACACCGGCTGCGCGACCGCTGGCCGATAGCTTGTAAGTGCTTGATGCATCGTGGGTACCATACCGAATAGTTGATGTTCGGGCGGGTGTTTGACGCATGGCGTCGACCCCGCCCGTTTTTCTATTTCTCGATAGGAGTACCCATGATTAAGAATGAGAACGTCGAGGGCGAGCCTGCCTACGACGAGACGTACCGCCGCGGCCCCGTGGTCATGCGCGGCCCCATGATTCCTAAGGACAACACCTACGCCAACCTGCTGGCGCCCGAGGAGTCGACTGACTGGCTGCACGCCGACCCCTGGCGCGTGCTGCGAATTCAGGCAGAGTTTGTCGATGGCTTTGGCGCACTTGCCGAGCTTGGACCTGCGGTGACTATCTTCGGTAGCGCCCGCACGCCCAAGACCGATCCGCTCTACAAGGCGGCGCGCACCGTCGGGCGCAAGATCGCGCAACGTGGCGTGGCGGTCATCACCGGCGGCGGCCCCGGCATCATGGAAGCGGCCAACAGGGGAGCGGCGAGTGTCAACGGCAAGTCGGTCGGCTTGGGTATCGAGCTGCCGCACGAGCACGGGCTCAACAAATACGTGAACCTTGGCATGGACTTCCGTTACTTCTTTGTGCGCAAGACCATGTTCGTCAAATACAGCTCGGGCGCCATCGTGTTTCCTGGTGGCTTTGGTACGCTCGACGAGATGTTCGAGGTGCTCACGCTGGTACAGACGCACAAGGTCAAGCGCATGCCGCTCGTTTTGGTGGGAACCGAGTACTGGCAGGGCCTGTTCGACTGGCTCAACGGCCCGGTGATGGACGCCGGTATGATTAGCCCGCTCGATCCGGAGCTGGTGCACATCACCGACGACCTCAACGAGGCCGTTGACATTGCCCTGAGCGGGCTGATGTAGGGTGCTGTGACTGTTGTTATAGCAATGTGAACGGCATACTGATGCTATTTAACATCAGACTGCCATCGAAATTGGGTATACTGATGCAAAAGACGAGGCGAGGAGGTCGCGTATGTCTACTGCAACGGTTAAGCCTACGACGGTTCGCATCGAAGAGGGGCTCAAGGAACAGGCGACTGAGTTCTTGGATACGGTTGGTCTGAGTCTCAATTCGTATCTCAACCTTGCTGTTCGGCAGCTGGTAAATCAACGAAAGATTCCTTTTGAGATCGTAGGAAGGGCGGAGGTGCCCAACGAGGCAACGAGGCGTGCCATGGTGATCGCCGAAGCTCATGAGTTGGGGATTCTGCCGGACGACAGCCCGTCATTCAATAACGCTGATGAGCTTATATCATTCCTCGATGAGGACTAGCGATGTTTGAGATTAAGGTCGAGGCTCAGTTTAAGGCGGATTACAAACGGACGATGCGCATCCATCCGCAGCTAAAAACCGAGTTTAAGGCGGCAGTCGCAGAGCTTGCGGCTCACGGCTCGCTTCCCGCGGAATATGGTGCCCACGAGCTTTCAAACCCGGGCGGCAACTACAACGGCCACATCGATTTCCATCTATCCGATGGCTTGGTCGATGTGGTCGTTCTCTACTTGCCGCATAAGACTAATCCTGTGATCCGGCTGGTCAGAATGGGCTCGCATGAGGAACTATTCCAGGGCCCGCAGGGCTGATTGCTCGCTTATGATTCGCGGGGGAATAGGGATTGATTCGCGGCCGATTGGCCAAAAATGGCCCCTATTCCACCGTAACTGTTGGAGACGTCCCGTTCGTGGCTGCGACCTCCGGTTCTCCTCTTCGCTGGATTTCGCTTAAAAGTTCGGCTGCAACTTCGCTGCTTTTGAAACGGATGCTGCAGTCCTCTTTCTTAGGAAAGGCCAGTAATGGAATGGTTCCGTACCAGACGGTTTCCTCGTCAATTACTGACGCGCACAGGCGCCCTTCGGCTTTGATGGAATAGTCGACGTTCATCTCGGTAAAAATCGCTTTCACGTCATTGTGCGGAGTCGAGGCAATTGAAATCTCAAGGGCAATCCCACGGGCGGCGGCGCCTGTGAGTACGGCAGCGAGCTTTGCGAGGCATGCAGCGGATGCGTAGGGCGCGGCAATAAAAATGCTTTTCGTTGCGCGCGCGATGTCATCCGCTAAGGCCTCCACGGCCCTTGCCGGCCTAACGAGGATGTTTTGATCGGCCCGTTTGTTGTCATTTGCTGCAAAGACTTCATATCCTAGCTTTGCGTAGGTCTTGAGTCTCTTCTGGTACATACGCGCGAGCATGGGTATCGACAAATCAACATAGTCGAATATCTCAACCCGCTGCTTGCCCTCGTGACTTCTATGTAGTCTGCCTGCCTGCTGCGTTATGCTGCCGTCCCAAGATATCGGTGTGGCAATGAGCAGAGTGTCAAGGTAAGACAGGTCGAAACCCTCGCTCAGAAGGCCTTCGGTTGCGATGATAATTCGATGCTCATGCTCGAAGCCGGGAAGGCTGTTCAGTATTGCCTTTCTTTCTTTGGCGTCGATTTCTCCGGTTAAGAGTATAGGTTCGTGTCCGCGGCTTTGAAGCAGCCTACATAGCTCTTCGGCATGTTTTTTCCTTTTGGATAGCACAAGCGGATGTCGACCGTTTGACGCGGTCTCGAGGGCATCGTCGACAATTGCTTCGTTTCTCGCTGTGTGCGCACACAGGAGATCGAGAACTTGATTAAAGGACGCCCCTGGTTCGTAGGCGGGTAGTCGAACTCCGGTAAAACGCGGCCTAACAACGCGCTGAATTCCCTGTTGGATTGCTTGCGTTTTTGGATCAATGGCATGGCGAAGCGGGCCGCAGAGCATTGAGAGTGCTCGCGTGAGTCCGTCCGAGCGTTCGGGCGTCGCGGAAAGGCCGTATACATATTTGGCTGGAGCGGACTTGAGGACGAGCTCAAGCTGTGGTGCGGCTGCATGGTGACATTCATCACAGATGATGAGGCCGTAATCACGAACGAACTCCTTGGCTATTGGTTCTTCGGTCTGGGGGTCCTTGCTGGACAAAGACTGGAATGAAGCAACGTCGATGAGATGGCTTATGGCGGTTTTGCCTCCTCCGATTTGACCAATGAGCGGAGGCTGCCTTTTGCTGATTCGTCCTTTTGGGGTTCGGACGGGCTCTCTGTTGTCCGTGATGTCGAGAAATCGTTCGAGCTGGGTTTTCCATTGGGCAATGAGCGCAGTCTTGGGAACGATGACGAGCGCTGGAAGACCGATGGCAGCAATAAGATAGGCTCCAATGACGGTTTTCCCGAAACCCGTCGGTGCAGACATGATCCCGTCTTCATGGCCGAGCATTTGTTCAGCGGCAATTTGCTGTTCAGGGCGAAGAGTCCCTTTAAATGTCATTACAATTGGATTTCCAGACTGGCGCTTGTCTGAATAGTGGGCAGCAACGCCGGCTTCTTGAAGCAGCCGCTCAAGCTGAGTCTTGCAGCCTCTGGGAATCGCGACGCAGCCGTCTCTAAGTTCGCTGAGGTCTATGTACCGCGGTTTGCCGAATACCGATTGATGCATAGATTGCGCGCGGAAGAATTCTGGGTTGGCAAATGTTGCAAGCCTGCGGACTTCCATTTGAGCTGCGGGACTCAGAGATTTTTCGGGGATATAGAGCATATCGGCCTGCGTGACGGACAGCGATGACGGGAGGTCCCGCGGTGTGAGCGGAAGCCGCTTTCGCGGCCTCTGGGAATGCGGTGCGGCGGTGTTTGCCGCCGTCGCAGCCGCTATTCCGTGCGACCTATTGTCGATGCTCTCGATCAGATTTTGCACCGTCGTGCGCGGGATTAACTGGATTTGAGAAAGGTAAAGCCATTGATCGGGAAAGGGCTCAAATTGCTCGTCAACAAATACGCTGTTCCCTTTTCGCTGCGCTTTTCCTTGAAAAGGCAGCGCTATGAGATTTCCAAAGCCTCCCTCAGGAATGGTGGACTGCGCGGGCAGCATCCGGTCAAAAGCTTCAAAGGTGATTGTCTTGTTGAGCGCCGCCGCTTCGGTGATAAGGCTGCTTCCAAATTCTCGTGCGATCTTCGCGCTGGTGAGCTCTAGGAAGAAAAACCAGACATGTGTGCCGTTACCTGATCTCGATCGCTCGACTGCAGCATCGATTCCATGGTTTTTTGCGACAAGCCGAATGGCGTTTGTCGCTTCTTTCCAATCGGCTCCGTCAAAGTCGATGACCAGGACTTTTGTGTTGCTGTCATTATCGAGAACATATTGACCTATGACGTCTCGGAGTCTGTCGTCACTGCCCTTGAAATGGGAGATGATCGCGGTATCGCTCAACTCGGGGAAGACGCGGTTGCCGCATTCAGCGCATTTGGTTTTCTGACGATTTGCTTTGGGACAAATGCCTGACTTCCACTCGTTTGCGCAGGCGGGCGTATAGCCGATTCCCCCGTCTTTTCTGCGGTACCCATGGGCGTAAACATCTTTGCGGCCAGTAAAGAGATTGCGAAAGAGCTCGAGTTTGTCGCGCGCTGGGCTCGCACTGGTGACGACACCCTCGACCTGCGCCCGTCTATCGAAAGATTCGCCAGCTTTCTCCCATTCTTCCAGTGTTGCGTAACGGATGTCTGGACCGTTGCCGCAGATGACGATTTGGCTGTGCGGCTCCGATACATGGGCGACGATTTTCTTGAATTGGAATAGCGTGCCCCCGATGAGGGCGTATTGATGCGTGACGGTGCTCATGTAAATGCCGTTCTTGTCGGAGTTCATTGAAATGAGGGTACGTTATTTTGATTTTTAAGGGACTCGGCTCTGATTTTGGTTCGGCGATAGCGGAGTACAGCTCCGTGAGTGGTGTTTGGCTGATGTCAAAATGTGCGGTAGCTGTTGCTGAATGGGTTTTGGCGGCCATGAGGTGGGCTGGAGGCGCAGGAAACTATCCTCGAATAGACCCTGTGGGCAAAAAATGGCAAATATGAGTACTGTGGTTTGAGCAGTAACATATCATCAGGAAAGTATTTAAGACCAATCGATTCGGATTGGATAGAATCAACCCTCTAAATATGACGATTCGGGACTTTATGACGCTCGGAATTGACAGAAGACGGCAAATTCAGCCAGATTTCGCTGTTACTAAACTGGTAACAGTACTCATATTTGCCATTTTTTGCCCAGAGGGTATCGCAAGGGGGTTGGACAAAGCATCGATCGCCGCCAATTTCTCGATTGGCTGGTTGGGCGGCAATGAAGTTGCGGCGTAATGGGAAGCGTTTCGCGGCCTTTTGGCTAAAACGGCCCCTTTTCCGCCGCGACTCCTAAAAAGACGCCGGCGCGCCTTGAGTTGCGGCGCGTCGGCGTGATGGCTTTGTTGTGGCTGGGTGTACTTCGGTTGTTCGACGGCTTTGGCATGTCCGATCTTGCCAGGCAAGCCTTTGTTACTGTTTAACGTTTGCCCAGATAAAACCTGCCAAAATAAACCTGTCCCTAATTGGCAGGTTGGTAGTGGGGGCAGTAGCTGATGGCTATTGCGTCGACGCCTACATGGGTGGCGATGGTGCAGCCGATGGGGCCGGTGCCGGCGTCTACGTAGTCTTGGCCCGCGAGCGCTTGGCTGACGAGCTCCTGCTCCTCGGCGGCGCCGGTCGTGAGCACGCGCACGCTTGAGCCCGGGTGCTCGTCCAAAAACGTGAGGCAGTCTGCCATGGTGCTGGCGACGATACGCTTGGCGCCGCGGCCCTTTTTGATGGCCTTGATCTCGCCCGATTTCCACTCCGGCGAAACGGCTAGGCGAATGTTGAGCATCTGCGTGAGCTGGCCGGCGAGCTTGGGCGCGCGGCCGTTCTTAACGAGGTTCTCGAGCGTGCGGGGAATCAGCAGCAGGTGGGCGTCGGGCAGCGTCGCGCGGATCTGCGCCTCGGTCTCGTCCAAGCTGCGGCCGTCTTCGCGCATGGCCAGTGCGTACTCCACCAGCAGGCCCTCGGCGCCCGAGCCAGTGCGCGAATCGATGCAGCGCACGTCGAGCTCGTGGGTCTCGGCGACCAGGCATGCGTTGGAATAGCAGGCGGACCACTCGCTGCACAGCGAGATAAAGATCGCGCTGTCGTGGCCGTCGGCGAGCACACGGTCAAAGAGTGCCTTGAACTCGCCGGCGCTCGGCTGCGAGGTGTGCGGCAGCTGCTCGGAGCCAGCCATGCGGGCGACGTATTCCTCGGCGGTAATCTGCACCTGGTCGAGCAGGTCCTCGCCCTCGATAATCACATGCAGCGGAATCACGTAAATGCCGAGCTCTTGGGCACGGGCGGGGGAGATGTCCGACGTGGAGTCGGTTATGATGGCAAAAGACATAATTGCACCTTTCGTTGGGGCGCGGCAGCGCCGCCTTCTGAAAGCAAAGTGCGACAAGTATAGTGGAGTTGCTCTACATTGCTAGGTTCAATTGTTGAATAGTCAACAGTTTGAAGCGGTGGTGTGGAAATCATCAACTGGGGAAGAAGGGTGCCGATGGCGGCATTGCAACTTTGCGAGCGGCCGGTTGTGCTGTTCGATTTTGACGGCACGGTGGCCGATACGGGTCGGGCAGTGATGACCTCGACGCGCAAGACGCTGGCTGCGCGCGGGTTTTCGGAGACGCAGATGGGTGATCTGCGCCGCATGATCGGGCCGCCCCTGTGGAAGAGCTTTCACGACTTTTACGGCTTTTCCCGCGAGGAGTCGCTTGTGGTGGCCGACGAGTACCGCGCCTTTTTTGATGAGCTGGGACCGGAGGAGTACCCCGTGTTCGATGGGATTCCCGAGCTGCTGGATGAGTTGGCCGCCCGGGGCAAGCGTATGGCCGTGGCGACGTCACGCATGGAGGCCAAATGCATCGACATGGTGCATGAGCTTGGTCTTTCTCAGTTCGGAGCCGTGGTTGGCATGAATCCGCCGCAGGGGCGCGAGACCAAGGCCGATTCGGTTCGCGATGCCCTGGCGGCGCTCGGCGCGACGGCGGACGATGCCGTGATGATCGGCGATCGCTTTAACGACGTCGAGGGCGCGCACGCGATGGGCGTGCCGTGCATCGGCATCTATTCGGGCGCGGCGGCGCCGGGCGAGCACGAGGCAGCGGGCGCCGATGCGGTGGTGCACTCGGTGGCCGAGCTTGCTAAACTTTTCGCTATATAGGTATTTGATGTGAGGGGCGGCACACTTGCCCCTTACTGGTAAGGAGGTCGTCCATGAATCAGGTGGAGCAGAGCGTTACCGAGTACGTCGACGAGGTCTGGGAAGATGTCGTCGCCGATATCGAGCAGCTGGTGAGCTATCCGTCTGTGGCCGTTGCTGCCGATGCGGAGCCCGGCGCGCCGTTTGGCCGCCCGGTCCGTGATGCGCTCGATTGCGCGCTCGGCATTGCGCAAAAGCTCGGCTACCAGACGAGTGATGACGAGGGCTTTGTGGGCATCGCCGATATTCCGGGTCGCGGCGATAAGCAGCTCGCGACTATCTGTCATGTGGACGTGGTGCCTGCCGGCCCCGGCTGGAATACCGACCCATTTGCGATGGAGCGTCGCGAGGGCTGGCTGCTCGGCCGCGGCGTGATCGACGACAAGGGCCCGGCGGTGCTGTCGCTCTACGCTGGCGCTTATCTGCTCAAACACGGCATTGTGCCGCGCTATACCTTCCGCGCGCTGCTGGGCTGCGATGAGGAAGTGGGCATGTCCGACGTTCACCATTATCTGGAGAACCACGCAGACCCCGACTTTCTGTTTACGCCCGATGCCGAGTTCCCGGTCTGCAATGCCGAGAAGGGCCAGTTTGGGGCGACATTTGTGAGCTCCAAGATCGACGGCGGCCGTATTGTGTCCTGGAGCGGTGCCGAGGCGAGCAACGCCATTCCGTCGCAGTCTATCTGCGAGCTTGCGATTGACGCCGATGAGCTGCCGGCACCGGTCGAGAACGCCGACCGCCTGGAGATCACAGCACTCGACAACGGACATGCCCAGATTTTCGCCCACGGCATTGGCGGTCATGCCTCGATGCCCGAGGGAACGATCAATGCCGTCGGCCTCATCGTGGCGTATCTGCGCGAGGCCGAGGATGCGTTTGGCGCCCGTGACGAGCGCCTGTTGACGCCTGCGGAGCACGAGTTTGTCAAGTTTTTGGCTTTTGTGCATGCGGACGCCTATGGCCGCGGCTTGGGCATCGATGCGACGAGCCCCGCGTTTGGCCCGCTCACCAGCAATCCCGGCGTCATCCGTGTGGTGGATGGCCACATCGAGCAGGTCATCGACGTGCGCTTCCCCGACAGCACGAGTGCCGATACCATCCGCGAGCAGCTCGATCCGCTCGTGGGCCGTTTTGGCGTGACGTGCCGTGTGGGTCGTGCGAAGGTGCCGTTCTCGGTCTCTGCCGACGATCCGGCCGTGAAGGCGCTTATTGATACCTATAACGAGTTTACGGGCAAGCATGCTGAGCCCTTTGCCATGGGCGGCGGCACGTACGCACGCAACTTTGCCCGCGCCGTCTCGTTTGGCCCCGAGGAGACCGGCCTGGAGCTGCCCGCATGGGGCGGCCAGATGCACGGCCCCAATGAGTGCGCCAACGAGGAACAGCTCAAGCAGGCGCTCAAGATCTACATCGTGGCAATCCTGCGCCTCAACGAACTCGAGCTGTAGGGCTTCCCCAGGCACCCGACCTTGCCCCTCAAACCGTCGCTTGCGTACCAAAGTACGCGGCGCTCCTCTTTCGGGGCAATCTCGGGCACTTGGAAAACCCGCGTT
>URSO01000056.1 GCA_900550415.1 uncultured Collinsella sp. | reverse complement strand
GGACGCCGCCCTCTCAAGGCGGAGATCACCAGTTCGAATCTGGTACGGGCTACCAAAATTGAACGCCCGGGCCTCGTAAGAGACCCGGGTTTTGTGTATTGACCGATATTTAAGGCGCGCGTTGAGTCTGCCGCCCGGACCGAGGAGTTGTCATGGACCTGCCTATCAGCTTGGAAGACATCACGTATGCCGAGAACTATCTGGCGCAGGGCGACCTGGCTACGGCGACGCCGCTGCTTGAGCGTCTGGTGGAGCTCGCCGAGGAGTATATCGACGCTGAGTGCAAGACGGAGGAGAAGCGCCAGTACTTTAGCTTCGACAGCAAGTTTGAGCGCCTGGCCTATCGCCGCGTGGAGAAGGATCCGCGCGAGCTGGTGCAGGTCGAGGTTCCCTTTGACCGCCTGTACTCCGACATGGCGTTTGCCTACATTCGCCAGCAGGATTATGTGAGTGCTCGGAATGCCCTGATGCAGGCCGTGCGTTGGGATCCCATGAACTGCAACTATCGCTTGGACTTGGCCGAGCTGTTCCGCGCGCTCGAGGACAAGCAGGAGTGGGCATCGCTCTCGTTCTCGGTGCTGGAGCGCGCGAGCGACGGTAAGTGCGCCGCACGCGCCTACACCAATTTGGGTCAGTACTTCTTGGAGCCCGAGACCGAGAACATTTCGGCTGCCGTGGGCTGCGCGCGTCTGGCGCTGCGCCTGGCGCCCAATGATGCGCATACGACACGCCTGCTCAACAAGATCCATACCACCTATCCGGATGCCGCGGACGAGAGTGACGACCATGTGATGGGTGAGCTCGCCCTGCAGGGCGTGCCGACCTCGCCTTCGGCCGAGATCGCCATCTGCCTGATCATGTGCGCGACCGATGCTGCAAGCGACGGCGACAAGCAGGAGGCTACGCGTCTGACGGTCCGTGCCCGCGACCTGGTGGGCGAGGAGGCATGCGCGGCGATTATCAAGCTGGTGCGCGAGAGCGATGCCGAGCTTAATGCCGAGCGCAGGGCAAAGCGCGAGGCTGCGGGCTCAAACGCCGATGGCGCCAAGGAGGCCGGCGATGCCCAGTAAGCGCGAGCGCAAGCTCATTTCCAAGAATCGCTCGGCACATCACGAGTACTTTATCGATGAGACGTTTGAGTGCGGTATTGAGCTGAGCGGTACCGAGGTCAAGTCGATTCGCGAGCGCGCGTGCCAGATTACCGATACCTTTGCACTGATTCGTGGCGGGGAGTGCTGGCTCGTCGGCCTACATATCCACCCTTATAGCCATGGTGGCGTGTGGAATCGCGATCCCGACCGTCGGCGCCGTCTGCTGCTGCACCGCAAGGAGATCGACTTTCTTGACGGCAAACTTCGCAACCGTGGTTATGCGCTGGTTCCGTTGGAGCTCTACTTTAATACCGACGGTCGCGTAAAACTGCTGCTGGGCCTGGGTCGCGGCAAGAAGCTCTACGACAAGCGCGAGGACATGGCCAAGCGTGATGTCCAACGCGAGATCGACCGCGCCCTCAAGGAACGCAACCGCTAGGCGCTCTATATAAGTTGCGGTGGAATACGGACTGTTTTGCCTGTTTGAGGGGCTATTCAGTCCCTATTTCACCGCAGCTGCGGGTGTCTCATCTTGCTTATACTGTTTTGACACATATGTCTCAAAGGTGGTGTCCGTTGTGGGCGCCGCCTTTTTTGTGGGTACATACATCCATGAGGTTCCAACCCGCGTTAGGGGAGTGATTGTTATGGACAAAACTGCGTTCTTTACCATGCCGAGCGGTCTGTATGTGGTGAGCGCCGCGGCAGACGGGCTGCGCGCCGGCTGCGTCATCAACACTGCGGTGCAGGTGACGTCCATGCCGCCGCGCATCTCGATTGCCGTGAACAAGGACAACGTCACCTCGGGTGTCATCGCATCGGCCAAAGCGTTCGCGCTGACCGTGATCGATCAGACCGCCGATATGCTCTACATCGGTAACTTTGGGTTCCGCACCAGCAGCGATTACGACAAGTTTGCCAAATACGAGACCCGCGAGACGGCTCTGGGCATGCCCTATGTGCCCGAGCACGCGGCGGCCCTGTTTAGCTGCCGTTTGATCGACACTGTGGATGTGGGCACGCATCTACTGTTTATCGGCGAGGTCGAGGACGCCGAGCGCCTGAGCGACGAGACGCCGTTGACCTACGACTACTACCATAAGGTCCTGAAGGGCAAGACGCCTCCGAAGGCGTCCTCGTATCAAGGCTAGAAATGTTTTAAAAACACTTGCATTATATTATTGAGAACATATACTAATAAGCGAAGTACATCACCAGTCACGTTCGAGAGGAGAACATCATGGCTGAGGAGAAGAAGACGTATAAGTTCGTGTGCGTCGTTTGCGGTTACGAGGTTGAGGTCGATACGCCCGAGCTACCCGAGGATTATGTGTGCCCGGTGTGCGGCGTCGGTCCCGATCAGTTTGAGCTCGTCGAGGAGTAGCTCACAGACACACGGCAAACAGCCGAACATAGCTCTGTCCAAGGGCTCCGGTCGGTCATCCCGGCCGGGGCCCTTTTCCTCCGTCCCCAAGGGATCACGGCTGCTGTTAGCCGATCCTGTCTGTTGTGAGTCGGCCGACCGTTTGTCTCAATCTGTAACATGCGGCGGCTCAAAACGGGTCTACTTGTTACAGATCAAGACAAACCAAAACCGTCCGGCAGAAGATCTCAATCTGTAACATCTAGCAGTGAAAACGGGGTCTACGTGTTACAGATTGAGACAAACGGAGCTGTCCCTCGGAATGATCTCAATCTGTAACATCTAGATATCAAAAGCGGGTCTAGATGTTACAGATTGAGACGTTTGCCTGGGTAGGTACCCCGTCCCATTACATCCCTGTCAACAACACGACATCGAGAATCGTCACGACGGCACCGATCCCTACGAGCAACGCGTTAAGTGGGTGCGAGTTGGCGTATTTGCCCATGACGCGGGACGAACTGGTGAGTCGTATGAGCACAAAGACCGTAATCGGCAGCTGAAGCGACAGCAGTGCCTGACTCCAGATGAGACCCTCAAAAGGATTCGGGACGATCAGGCACGCCGCCACTGCGCCGACGAAACAGACCGCCACTCCAATCGATGAGTGCCGGTCGTGGATGTCGTATTCCTCGTCGAACATGCCCGCGGTGATGGTGCCCGCCGCCATGCCCGCTGTCACGCTACTCGAGAGACCCGCGAACAGCAGCGCTACCGCAAAGATGGTCGAGCTCGCCGGGCCTAAGATGGGGGAGAGCGTGGCCGCTGCGACGGCGAGGTCGTCTACGACAATGCCGTGCGCAAAGAAGGTCGTTGCGGCCAGGATGACCATGGCCGAGTTGATTGCCCAGCCCACGCCCATCGAAAAGAGCGTGTCGAAGAGCTCGTAGCGTAGACGCTCTTCGATAACTTTCTCGCCTTGGCCTTCGAAGTGCATGGATTGGATGACCTCGGAGTGCAGGAAGAGGTTGTGGGGCATAACGACCGCACCCAGGACACTCACGATAATCGCGGCCGAGCCGCTGGGCATACTGGGTGTGATCCAGCTTGCGGCGGCCTGCGGCCAGTCGACCTTGACCAGTGCAAGCTCGGCCAAAAACGAGAGTCCTACCACGCCTACGAAGGCGATAATCCATCGCTCGGCGCGCTTGTAGGAGCTCGTCATGAGCATCGCCATCGATACTGCCGCCACGATGACGCAGCCCGCGCGCACGGGCAGCCCAAAGAGCATCTGGAGCGCGATCGCACCGCCCAGGACTTCGGCCATGGCGGTGGCGATGGTCGCGAGATAGGCACTGGCGAGTACCGTGCGTCCCACGATGCGGGGGAGAAAGCGGGTCGTGGCCTCGGCAAGACAGGCGCCCGTGGCGATACCCAGGTGTGCCGCGTTGTGCTGCAGCACAATGAGCATAATCGTGGACAGCGTGACGATCCACAGCAGCGCGTAGCCAAACTGCGAGCCCGCGGCCATATTGGAGGCCCAGTTGCCCGGATCGATAAAGCCGACGGTCACGAGCAGCCCAGGGCCGATATGCCGCGCAATGTCTAGGCCTCCGTGACCACCAGTGCGTCGGGAGCCAAAATGATGTTTGAGATGGTTGATCATGGTGCGCTCCTGCGTGCCGTTTGCTTGACGCCGCAAAGGATACCCGTTTTAGGCTAAAAAGTTAACCAAGACTAACAAAATATTGGTCCAGCGGGGATTGGTTGGTGCATTGGGGACATGCTGTTCTGCTCCAAAAGGTGTACGTCAGCCTCCAAAGATGTCGTTTTTTGACATGTTTGGAGGCTGATGTACGCGTTTGATGGCAAGACGTAGATGTCCCGCGTGCGTTACGCGATTGTTTCGAAACGGGTGGGAAACACAACGGGCCGACGATGCTCCTACTATGCCTATTCAACTGACTGTCTAAATATCTAGGGGAGGATCGCGATGCAGGCAGATTCCGCTCAGCAGCAGGGCCTTTATCGCCCCGAATTCGACCACGATGCATGTGGCATCGGCGCGCTTGCCGATATCAACGGTGAGCGCCATCACCAGATTCTGGACGACGCACTGTCCATTCTGGTCAACTTGGAGCACCGCGGCGGCACGGGACTCGAGAAGAATACCGGCGATGGCGCTGGCATCCTGTTCCAGGTTCCGCATCACTTTTTCCGTAAAGAGGCTCAAAAGTGCGGTCAGATTCTGCCGGCAGAGGGCGACTATGGCGTGGCCATGCTGTTCTTCCCGCAGGACGACAAGGGCGTAGAGGATGCCCGCCGCGTGTTTGAGGAGGGCTGTGCCGAGGCCGGCGTGCCGCTGCTCTTTTGGCGCGAGGTGCCCGTCGACCCGCACGACCTGGGCGAGACGGCCCGCGCCTGCATGCCCACTATCCTGCAGGCCTTCCTGGGCCGTCCGGACGACACGCCCGCCGGCGATGCCTTTGAGCGTCGCCTGTACGTGTGCCGCCGCACCATCGAAAAGAAGGCCGATGCCGAGTTTGCCCTGCGAGACAAGATCTTCTACGTGTGCTCCATGAGCTCGCGCACCATCGTGTACAAGGGCATGCTGGTCGCCACGCAGATGCGCCGCTTCTTCATCGACCTCAACGACGCCGCCGTCAAAACGGCCGTGGCGCTCGTCCACTCGCGCTACTCCACCAACACCACGCCCAGCTGGGAGCGTGCGCACCCCAACCGCTTTATCATCCATAACGGCGAGATCAACACCCTCAAGGGCAACGTCAACTGGATTCGCGCCCGCGAACCCAACCTGTACAGCCCCGTGCTGCAGCACGATCTTGAGCGCGTGATGCCCATCATCAACCGCGAGGGTTCCGACTCCGCGATTCTGGACAACGTGCTCGAATTCTTGGTCATGAACGGTCGCCCGCTCACGCGTGCCGCGTCCATGTTGCTGCCCGAGCCGTGGGACCACAACGATAGCCTGAGTGAGGAGCGCCGCGCCTACGACGCTTACCAGTCCATGCTCATGGAGCCCTGGGACGGCCCGGCGGCCATCGCCTTTACCGACGGTCGCACGCTGGGCGCCGCCCTCGACCGCAACGGCTTGCGCCCCGCCCGCTACTACGTGACGCGCGATGGCCGCTTTATGCTGGCAAGCGAGGTGGGCACCATCGAGGTGAGCCCCGAGAACATCCTGACGAGCGGCTGCCTGGGACCGGGCCAGATGCTCGAGGTCGATTTTGCCCGCGGCCGCGTGATCTACAACGACGAGCTGCGCGCCCGCTATGCCAAGGAGAAGCCCTACCGCGACTGGATTGCCGAGGAGACACTGACCGTCGACGCGCTCGATGAGCCCGCCGCGCCCGCGCCCGCCGAGGATGCCGAGGTGCCCGCCGCCGTGCGCATGGCCAAGCTCGGCTATCACTGGGATGATGTTGACGAGGTCGTGCGCCCCATGGCCCAGCAGGGCAAGGCCCCGCTCGCCTCGATGGGTATCGATGCGCCGTTGGTCTGCCTGTCCAAGAAGACGCGTTCGTTCTTTGACTACTTCTATCAGCTGTTCGCTCAGGTCACGAATCCTCCGATCGATGCCCTGCGCGAGCACATGGTGACTTCGACCACGCTCTACCTGGGCAACCACGGCAACCTGCTCGAGGATTCCCGCACGGCCTGTCAGCTGGTGCGCTTGGAGCGCCCATTGCTCAACGAGGAAGAGTTCGAGCATATCTGTGCCATCGACCGTGTTGGCTTTAAGACCCGTCGTTTCCGTGCCGTCTACCGCCGCGATGCCGGCGAGGGCGCGCTGCAGGCTGCGCTCAAACAGCTTGCCGAGGACGTTGAGGCTGCGGTCCGCGACGGCGTGAACATTGTGGTGTTGAGCGATCGTGCCGCTGCGGGCGAGGTGCCCGTGCCGTCGCTGCTCGCCGTGGGCTGTGTGCACAACCACCTGATTCGCGCTGGCGTGCGTACCTTTGCCGACATCGTGGTGGAGTGCGGCGACGCCGTGTCCCCGCACGACTTTGCGGCACTGGTGGGCTACTCCGCGAGCGGCATCTATCCGTACAACGCACATGCGTGCATCCGCGATCTGGCGGCACGCGGCGACCTGGACGTGACGGTCGAGCAGGGCATCGCCAACTACAACAAGGCTGCGACCGCCGGCATCGTTTCCATCATGTCTAAGATGGGCATCTCCACGGTGCAGAGCTACCATTCGGCGCAGATCTTCGAGGCCGTGGGCTTTACGCCGGAGTTCGTCAACGCGTACTTCGCCGGCACGGTGAGCCGTGTGGGCGGTATGGGTGTCGAGGACGTTGAGTGCGAGCAAAACGAGCGCTACGACGCCGCGCTCGCTATCCTTAAGAGCCCGGCTCCCGATCAGCTGCCCACACTGGGTCTGACCAAGTGGCGCCCGCTCGGCGGCGAGGATCACCTCATCGATCCGCAGACTGTCTACTTGCTGCAGACCGCCTGCCGTGAGGACAGCTACGACACCTTTAAGGAGTACAGCGCCCGCCTGCACCGCACCGGCCGCGCCGTGCGCCTGCGCGACCTGCTGGACTTTGATGCCAGCGGTCGCACTCCGGTGGCACTCGACGAGGTCGAACCCGCACTCAACATCGTCCGCCGCTTTAACACCGGCGCCATGTCGTATGGCTCCATCAGCAAAGAGGCGCACGAGTGCATGGCCATCGCCATGAACCGCCTGCACGGCCGTTCCAACTCCGGCGAGGGCGGTGAGGATCCGCGTCGCGAGACCCCGCTGGCTAACGGTGATTCCAAGAACTCCGCGATCAAGCAGGTGGCAAGTGCGCGCTTTGGCGTGACGAGCCGCTACCTGTGCAGCGCCTTCGAGATTCAGATCAAGATGGCCCAGGGCGCCAAGCCCGGCGAGGGTGGCCACCTGCCCGGCAAGAAGGTCTACCCCTGGATTGCCGAGGTCCGTCAGTCTACGCCCGGCATCGGCCTGATCTCGCCTCCGCCGCATCACGACATCTACTCCATCGAAGACCTGGCCGAGCTCATCTTTGACCTTAAGAACGCCAACCCTGGCGCACGCGTGTCGGTCAAGCTGGTCAGCGAGGCCGGCGTCGGCACCATCGCCACCGGTGTGGCCAAGGGCGCTGCCGACAAGATCTTGATCAGCGGCCACAATGGCGGCTCGGGTGCCGCTGCTCGCGATTCGATCTGGCACGCCGGTCTGCCGCTGGAGCTTGGCCTTGCCGAGGCCCAGCAGACGCTGCTGCAAAACGGCCTGCGCTCGCGCGTGGTGCTCGAGGCCGACGGCAAGCTCATGGACGGCACCGATGTTGCCGTCGCCTGCCTGCTGGGCGCCGAGGAGTTTGGCTTTGCGACCATGCCGCTCATCTCGATGGGCTGCCTCATGCAGCGCGACTGCCAGCAGGATACCTGCCCCGCCGGCATCGCCACGCAAAACTGCCGCCTGCGTCGCGGCTTCCGCGGCAAGCCCGAACACGTCGAGCACTTTATGCTCTTTGTTGCCGAGCAACTGCGCGAGGTCATGGCGAGCCTGGGCTTCCGCACCGTCGACGAGATGGTCGGCCATCCCGAGTGCTTGCGCCAGATTGAGGTCCCGGGCAACCGTAAGGCCAACCTGCTCGATCTGTCGCCCGTGCTGGCGAGCGCGACCTGCGAGTTCGGTGCCCATATCCCGGGTGCCGACGGTCGTCACTTCCTGCCGCAGATGGCCGCGGACAGCGAGCTCGACAAGACGCTCGACTCCACGCTGTTCGTGCCCTATACGGCCGATGCCCGTGCGCACCTGCGTCCGATTCGCTTCCGCGCCGATATCGCCAACGTCAACCGTTGCGTGGGCACCATCCTGGGCAACGCGGTGACCAAGGCACATCCCGAGGGCTTGCCCGCCGGCTCCATCACCGTCGATTGCGATGGTTCGGCCGGTCAGAGCTTTGGCGCGTTCCTGCCGCGTGGCATTACGCTCAACGTGTGCGGCGACGCCAACGACTACTTTGGCAAGGGCCTTTCGGGCGGCGAGGTGTCGGTGCGCCCCAACCCGCATGCGACCTACAAGTTCGACGAGAACATCATCGTGGGCAACGTTGCGTTCTTTGGCGCCACGAGCGGTCGCGGCTTCATTAACGGCCTGGCAGGCCAGCGCTTTGGCGTACGCAACTCCGGTGCCACGGTGGTGGTCGAGGGTTGCGGCAACCATGGCTGCGAGTACATGACGGGTGGTCTGGCGCTCGTCCTGGGCGAGGTCGGGCAGAACTTCGCCGCTGGCATGACGGGTGGCGTGGCCTACGTCTTTGACCAGTACGGCACGCTCAGTGCCCGCGTGAACCACGAGAGCGTTGAGCTCAAGGCCCCGACGGCCGGCGAGCTGGCACAGATTCGTGCGCTCATCCAGGAGCACGTGGACGCGACGCAGAGCCCGCGCGGCATTAAGCTGCTCTACAGCTTTGAGACGATGAGCAAGCACTTTGTGAAGGTCATTCCGACCGAGTACGAGCGCGTGCTGGCGATTGTCGCTGGGGCCGAGGCCGTGGGCAAGACACATGCGCAGGCAGAGGAGCTGGCGTTTGACATTGTGACCGGTCGCGCGAGCGCCGCGGATGTTGCTCGCTTCGATGCTGCGGGTGCTGTGCCCGCCGCCGCCAGCTCTGTTGCTTCGACCAAGAAGGAGGCGTAAGTGCCATGGGTAAGCCCGGTGCTTTTCTTGATATCGATCGCGTGGCCCACGAGCTTCGCCCCGTGGAGGAGCGCAGCCGCGATTTCGATCCGCTGTACGTGGAGCTCGACGACGACGCACGTCGTGCCCAGGCGAGCCGTTGCATGATGTGCGGTGTGGCGTTTTGTCAGATGGGCGCGAGCTTTGGCAAGGCACGCCCGAGCGGCTGCCCGCTGCACAACCTGATTCCCGAGTGGAATGAGCTGGTGTACCGCGGCCGCTGGGACGAGGCTGCCGAGCGTCTGTCGCTCACCTCGCCCATGCCTGAGTTTACGAGTCGCGTGTGCCCGGCACTGTGCGAGGCCGCGTGCAACCTGGGCTCGGTCGACGGCCAGCCCACGACGATTCACGACAACGAGCGTGCGATCAGCGACCATGAGTGGGCCAACGGCGGTCCGCGTCGCTTTGAGCCGGCAGGGGAGGGCGCACCCACGGTTGCCGTGGTTGGTTCCGGCCCGGCTGGTCTGGTGGCTGCATGGGAGCTTGCGCGTCGCGGCGCCCGCGTGACGGTGTTTGAGCGCGACGACCGCCCGGGCGGTCTGCTCATGTACGGCATTCCCAACATGAAGCTCGAGAAGTCTGTGGTCGAGCGTCGCGTGGCACTTATGCGCGAGTTGGGCATTGTGTTTGAGCTGGGTGCCGACGTGACGGACCCTGCGGTGGCGGCCAAGCTCAATGGCTTTGACGCCGTTGTGGTGGCTGCCGGTGCTCGTGCGCCCCGCGGTCTTTCGGCTACGAACGTGGATGCCCCAGGCGTGGTGTATGCCGTGGACTATCTGACGGCTTCGACTGTGTCGGTACTCGACGGCGGTGAGCCCGCTATTGAGGCGCGCGGCCTGGACGTCGTGGTCATTGGCGGCGGCGATACCGGCAACGACTGCGTGGGTACCGCGGTGCGTCAGGGTGCGCGCAGCGTCCGCCAGTTTGAGTTCCTGCCGGCCGCGCCCGATAAGCGTGCGGCGAGCAACCCCTGGCCGCAGTGGCCCAACGTTAAGAAGACCGACTACGGTCAGCAGGAGGCTATCGCTGCCATGGGCGGCGAGATGCGTGCTTGGGGCGTGGATACGCTCGAGGTGCTGCTGGACAAGAAGGGCGCGGCCGCGGGTCTGCGCGTGGTCGATCTGGACTGGTCGGCCGGCAAGCCCGAACGCATTGCGGGCTCCGAGCACGAGGTGCCGGCCCAGCTGGTGCTCATCGCCTGCGGCTTTACGGGTCCGGAGCGCAGCGTGTTCGATGCCGTCGGCGTGCCTGTTGCTACGGCGGGCCGCCCGCTGCCCGTGATGGCTTCCGAGGGCTCGCACCTTGCAGCCCGCGTGGATGGCGTTGCTGCGGATGCCGCGCCGGTGTATGTGGCCGGCGACGCCCGCAACGGCAGCTCGCTCGTGGTGAGCGCCATGGCAGACTCCCTGGCCTGCGCGGCCGAGGTTGCCGAGGCGCTGGAGCTGTAAAGTAGTCATTTAAGAACGTCCTCAATGACTAGTCATTTTTTGTCTAGTCGTTGGGGACACTCTTTGCGAGTGATTTGCTCGTTTGTCGACGTACGGGTGTTCATTTGTCGACTTCTTGGGCTGTGGTCACCTGTTGTTTCTGTGGTGGCTGCAGGCATCTGGCTCAAAAGGGCGGGCTGGCCGTCTATGTTTGCCTGCGGTTTTGTTGCGGTGCGCATTTTCGGTCAAGCTTTTCGTCAAGTGTTTGGTCAGCATCTGGTTTGCAGCCGGAGGCCTATTTTGCCCGCGCTGGTCGTGGCTGCCCACCCTCCTCGTAAGCTCAAATTGAGGTCCATCAGTTTGAGGAGGATGCCATGACTGACCACGCTTTTGACCGAGCAGAGCTGGCTGAAGCCGTCGGCAACGATATTGCCGACATGGCTCACTTTTGGATGCTGCGGAAGTTTCAATTCCTGGAGCCGGCACGCGAACAGTTCGAGGTCATTGTCGACCCGTGGCTCAGCTATTGCGAGGGGCCTTCTCAAAACGAAATCATGGCCTACAACATGGCGTTTACCGATTGGCTGCTCTTCGAGCGCCCCTATCGCCATGGCAAAACGCTGCTTGAGCTATATGTTGACGAGCCGCCGGCATCGCTTTCGCCTGCCTCGCTCAAGCGGCTCGAGCAGGTACGCGACACGCAGTATTTCTCGCGCTTTGGCATTTTGGACAAGAATCCTGCGTCCGGCATGGTCGTGCTGAAGGACACGCGCACCGATCATCGCTTTGATGTCTACGACCCGCATATCGTGCAGAAGGAGCATTGGAACGACGGCGCGATTGCGGTGCGCCTTGCCTGCGTCGACGATGCCTGGCTTACGGCGGGGCAGCTCTACTTGTATGACATCGCGCGCCTGAACGACACGGCGGTCGATGGGCCGGGTGCGGTGCATCCCGAGGACCTGCAGGACGGCTTTGACACCTCGTGCATCAGCTTTTTCTTGCGTCTGGTCCGCGACATCATGGGTGCCCAGGGGCGGTACGTAAAGTCGCTCAATATCTACGAGCAGGAGTGGGAGTAGGGGATGGGTAGTTGTCGCCTGCCCTGCCTTTTGCCTTTTTGTCTCGATCTGTAACGTTTGGGGACAAAAAACCGGTCTACCTGTTACAGAACGAGACGAATGCTTGGGCGCCGCTGGTTTGTCTAAATCTGTAACGTTTAGGGGCCTGGAGAACGTCTTACTGGTACAGATCAAGACGTTTGTCGGTGGAGGCAACGGTGACGATGGTCCATTTGTCCGATGTGGTGGTGATGGAAGTGTCTAATACCGTTTTCAAGCACAAGCATACGACTCGCAACACGTTGGCGCGGAATAGGATGCTCGCGCGACTCACGGAGGCGACCGAGCAAGGTGCGCTGCTCACAACGCATGACAATGCCGAGCTCATGTGGCTGCGGCGTCATGTTGGAACCGACGATATCGCGGAACCCGAGCCGTATTTGTTCTGCTTTCAACATGATTGGGGTGTGCTGACGCCGGCGGAGCGAACGCTGCGTACCATCAAAGGGCTTGCAGAGTTTCATCCCGATTGGGCGTTTTGGGGCTATGACGCGGCGCTTTTGTGGGGTCTGGAGGTGCCGAATGATCTGCTTGGGTCGCGTTTTCTTGTTAAGACGGGTTGTTCGGTGACGTTGAGCGGCGGGTGCAGGTTGTTGCGTCCGCAGATGGCGGGCGCACTCGAGCATGTTGATGGCGTGCGGGTGACGTCGTTTTGGCGCACGGTGGAGGATTGCCTACTGCGTGCGCCGTTCTCCTATGGGTTGGCGATTGCCGATTCTGCACTGCGGGCGAAAGGCGTATCACGTGGGGATTTGTGCGAGCGCCTCCGCGCCGATTGCGAGGGCAGGCGAGGGTATCGCAGGGCACAGGTGATTGCGTCGTATGCGGACGGGCTGTCTGAAAACGGCGGCGAGTCTCGGTTCCGAGCATTCTTTATTGCGTACGGCTTTCCGGTTCCGGAGCTGCAGGTGGAGTTTCGCGACCCGCTCGATCCGAGCCAGGTGTTTCGCGTCGACTATTTTTGGCGGCTCGAGGACGGGACGTGTGTCATCGGCGAGCTCGACGGAAAGGGGAAGTACACCTTGCAGAGCGGCGAGGGTCGGGAGTCGGTTGACCCATTCGTGGCAGAGCGTCAGCGGGAATCTCATCTGACAATGCTCGGGCATAAGGTGCTTCGGTTTACGTTTAACGAACTCAAAGACCCGGGGAAGCTAGTCGAGAAAATGAGGCTGGCGGGTATTCCTCGGCAGGTTGAATTGGCTGAGGAGTGGAGATGCCAGTGGTATGGGCGCTGAGAGGTTTTGTCTCGATCTGTAACGTTTAGAGGTTGTTTGAGCTCGTAATTGTTACAGATCGAGACAAGCCGGTGAAACGTCGACCGAATGTCTCGATCTGTAACATCAGGGGGCCCAATAACCCTGTACCTGTTATAGATCGAGAGATTTCCCTAGTGCCGCTGGGATGGGACTGCAACGTATTCCGTCCCCCACATCCTCTCTTCCTTCCGTTAACCGATGCGTCTGCAGCAATCCAGCGGGACTAGGTGATAATGGACAAATGTTCAAGTTAATCGTGAGGGAGGAGCTCGATATGGCATCTGCCGATCGTTCCACGTTGTTTATCAATGCGACCATTCTGGATGGTTCGGAGCATATGGAGCCGCAACCCGATATGGCCGTGACTGTTGAGCGCGGCGTCATCACCTGGATGGGGCCGAGTGCTGTGGCGCAGGCGCCCGCGGGTGCCGAGGTTATCGACCTGGGCGGTGCGTATCTCATGCCCGGTCTCATCAATATGCACGTGCACCTGTGCGGCTCGGGCAAGCCTGTCTCGGCCGGCGATGCGGGAGCGCTGATGAAGAAGCTCGATAATCCCGTGGGGCGTGCCATCGTCCGCCGCATCCTCAAGGGCAGTGCCCAGCAGCAGCTGGCAAGCGGCGTGACCACGGTGCGCGGCGCGGGCGACCCGCTGTTTGCCGACATCGCCGTGCGCGACGCTATCGACGCCGGTAAGTATCAGGGTCCGCGTCTGGTAGCGCCGGGAACGGGCGTCACGGTGCCGGGCGGCCATGGTGCGGGCTTGTTCGCCCAGGTGGCCAACAGCCCCGTCGAGGCAGCCGAGCAGGTGCGAGACCTGTATGCGCGCGGCGCCGACGTCATTAAGCTGTTCGTAACGGGCGGTGTGTTCGATGCGACCGAGGTGGGCGAGCCGGGCGTGCTGCGTATGCCGGTGGAGGTTGCCGCGGCGGCGTGCAAGGCGGCGCACGAGGTGGGCCTGCCGGTTATGGCTCATGTCGAGAGCACCGAGGGCGTGAAGGCCGCGCTTGAGGCCGGGGTCGACACGATCGAGCACGGTGCCCCGATGACGCCCGAGATTCTGGAGCTGTACCGTGGCGCCGCGGGCACGCAGCTCGAGGGACGTGCGCCCAGCGTTACCTGCACTATCAGCCCAGCGCTGCCGTTTGTATTGCTCGATCCGGAGAAGACCCATTCGACTGACACGCAAAAGAAGAACGGCGACATCGTGTGCTCGGGCATCATCGAGAGCGCCCGTGCCGCACTGGAGGCTGGCGTTAAGGTGGGCCTGGGCACGGACTCGAGCTGCCCGTTCGTGACGCAGTACGACATGTGGCGTGAGGTGGTCTATTTTGCCAAGTGCGTGGGCGTGAGCAACGCCTTCGCGCTGCATACGGCTACGCAAGTCAATGCCGAGCTGCTGGGGCTGGGCGGCGAGACCGGCACAATCGAGTGCGGCAAGGCCGCCGATATCCTGGTGACGCGTAAGAATCCGCTCGATGACCTGTGCGCTCTGCGTGAGCCGATACATGTGATGTGTCGCGGTGATCTGGTACGCAAGCTCAAGGTGAAGCGTATTCCCGAGGTGGACGCCGAGCTCGACGCGATTATGGCCATGCCGGCCGAGGCGCTGGCCGAGGAGCTGGCCCGCGACGGTGTGGCGTAGACGTGACAAAGGGACAGCTCCGTTGCCGCATACAAAAAGCCGAGGTCTCAACACGGGGCCTCGGCTTTTTTAGAGCCTTCGTGAGTTCGTGTGGGTAGTCCCTATGCCTCGCGCCCCGGCAG
>URSO01000055.1 GCA_900550415.1 uncultured Collinsella sp. | reverse complement strand
CCTCTGCCATGCGACGGCAGCGCTCTCCCAACTGAGCTACGTCCCCAAGACAAGTTGATATTTTACCTACGGCTCGCCAACTGTCAACGCCCAATACCCAGTCTTTTTGGGACGCGGCTATTTTGACAACTTTTCGAGCAGGCGATCCTCTCGATGATTTTTTAATCCCCGTCCCAGAAAAATCATCGGCGAGCGCACTACTTTGCGCTGGTGAGGACGCCGGTGGTGTCAAACGCCGGGGTAAAGCTCTCGTCTACCGCGCCGCCCTCTTGCCAAAACATCGTCGTAAAGCCCAGGTCGTCGGCATGGTCGAGCACCTGCTCGTACTCCTCGCGCGTTACGGCACGGGCCAACTCGCCGCCCTGCTCGCGCATGAGTGCATTGGGCGTGTACTGGTTCATAACCGAAATCGGCACGTCGCCCACCGTCTGCCACACCAGGTCCAACACGCGGCACGAATCGTCCGCATGCCCCGGCAGCACCAGATGACGCACGATTATGCCGCGCCTCATGAGCCCGTCCTCGTCTACCAGCTCCCCCCCGCGGCGCTCAATCTCGCGCGCCATCTGGGCCAGACCCGACACGGCCACGCGCGGGTAGTCCTTAATATGAGAAAGCGACTGCGCAAGCCCGGCATCGGCATATTTAAAGTCCGTAAGCCACACGTCGACCAGGTCGCCCAGCGCCGCCACGGCACTCGCGCGCTCGTAACCACTCGTGTTGTAGACAATTGGGATGACCAACCCGCGCGTCCGTGCCGCGGCAATCGCGGCAGGCAACAGGTGCGCATAGTGCGTCGCCGTCACCAGGTTGATGTTATTGGCGCCCTGGTCCTGCAGCTCCAGCATAATCTCGACCAAACGCTCGGGCGAAATCTCAAGACCGAAATTGCCCGTCGAGATCTCGTGGTTTTGGCAGTAGATACATTTGAGCGAACAGCCGCTAAAGAAAATCGTACCCGAGCCGGCCTCGCCCGAAATGGGCGGCTCCTCCCACATATGGAGCGCCGCGCGGGCGACCTTAAGCGTGTTGTCGGCGCCGCACACGCCACGCGCGCCCTCGTCGCGCGCCGTACCGCAACGGCGCGGACACAAATGGCAGGCGGGCGAAAAAAGTTCGGTCAACGACGTCGGCATAAAAACATGCTCCAAAACAATGATTCAGCAGCTCAAACGTAAAGGGACCAACCGCACAGACGGCTCGAGCCCAAGGCGCCGTAATCGTCCGACACGATTTTTATAATGTCAAGACTGGAATCGACAAAGTGCCGCTTTATGATGTAGGTATTCCGCCCCCCGCGGAGCAACTGGGTGAACCGTCGCGTTTATTTAGGGAGCCCACACAGTCGTACCTAGTACAGGTATCCTTCGTTGTTAAGGACGCTGGAACAGTCGATGAGGGCACCCACCTGTTTTAGGTGGGTTCATTTTCGTAACGTGGGGGGTGGTTTTCATTTGCCGAAAACCACCATTACAGCCCATATGGATCCCCGCCGGTATCCCGACAAGCCATCGACAACATCCCAATATCTGGTAAGCGCGTGATTATCGCTGCATGCAATTCCATGCACCCCCCGTGGTCGAGTATCATGGTTCGGCTATGCCCTTTGCGCATGGCGTTCTTCTGACCTTTTCCTTCGACGCTTGGCGGTTTTTAGATTCATGGCTTCATCCCCGAGCTACATACCGTACCTATGCGTGGCAGCGGCGGCCTTTATCACGACCTTCCTCATGGTGCCCCTGGTCAAGCGCTTGGCAATTAAGCTCGACGCCGTCGACTATCCTTCCAAGCGCCGCATCAACACCAAGCCCATCCCGCGTTTGGGCGGAACGGCGGTGTTTTTGGGCCTGGTCGTTGCCTGCATTGTGCAAATCCTAGGCACCTGGCACCTAGGCTGGCCGCCCGTCCTGGTGCCGCACCCGCGCCTTCACATTAGCTATCCCATGCTGGCGCTCTCCTTTACCGTCATCTTTGCGACCGGCGCTATCGACGACGTCTTCCAGCTCAAGCCCAAGCAAAAACTGGCCGGTCAGGTCCTCGCCGCGCTCATCGCCTGCGTGGGCGGCCTGCGCATCGGCGTCATCGTCAACCCGTTTGCCCCCGGCGAGATCATGCTCGGATGGCTCGCCTACCCCATCACCGTGATCTATCTGGTGGCATTCACCAACATCATTAACCTCATCGACGGCCTCGACGGCTTGGCCACGGGCATCTGCGGCATCGCGTCGTTCACCATGTTTTCGATGGCCGTTCTCTCGGGCCGCATCGACGCCGCCGCGCTCTCCATTGCGCTCTTTGGCGCCTGTCTGGCCTTTTTGCGCTACAACTTCAACCCCGCAAGCATCTTCTTGGGCGACTCGGGGTCGCTGCTTCTGGGCTTTGCGCTGGGCTCCATCTCGCTGCTCAACGTGAGCCGCACCGCCGCGCTCACCTCGCTTATCATTCCGCTCATCGTTGCCGGCGTGCCCATCATCGACACGTTTAGCGCCATCGTGCGCCGCAAGCGCGCCCACATTAGCATCGGGCAGGCCGACAAGGGCCACATCCACCACCGCCTGATCCAAGAAGGCTACAACCAAAAACAGGCAGTGCTCCTCATCTACGCCTGGTGCATCATGCTTTCGGCCGGCGCCGCCGCGATTAACCAGGTCGAGGTGCCCATGCGCGTGCTCATCTTTACCGTACTCGCCATTGGCTCGGCGGCCTTTGCCAAGCACCTGCACCTGTTTGAGCCCGTGCTGCGCCACCATTACAACAAGCGCACGCACGAGGACGAGCTCGTCACCCCCGACGATCCCGCCTTTAAGCAGGAGGAGCAGGCGGCAGAAGAACGCAAGGAGGAGCGCCACCACAGGCGCTAGGGTAAGCTGCCGAGGATGCGCCCAGGCGCCGCCGGCCAAACGCGCAGCCACGCCGCGCCCATCGCACATGCCGCCGCTCTCCCGCCCCTCGCCTACTTACGACCCGCCCCTCCAATAAACGCGTTATCATCTTGACCCATGAACATACGTTAGGAGCAATCATGCCAAACGAGAACAGCTACGAAGTCGCGCTGCAAAAGAGCAACGCCATTCGCGAGGGCCTGGCCAAAACGCCCGAGAAGTTCACCATGCTCACCGGCGACCGCCCCACCGGCCGTCTGCACCTGGGTCACTACTTCGGCACCCTCAAGGGCCGTGTTGAGCTGCAGAACATGGGCGCCAAGACCAACGTGCTCATCGCCGACTACCAAGTCATCACTGACCGCGATACGACCGAGCACATCCAGGACAACGTGTACAACATGGTTATGGACTACCTTGCCTGCGGCATCGACCCCGACAAGACCATGATCTACGCGCACTCCGCCGTACCCGCCGCAAACCAGCTCATGCTGCCGTTCCTGTCGCTGGTCTCCGAGGCCGAGCTGGCGCGCAACCCCACGGTCAAGGCCGAGATGGAGGCCTCGGGCCACGAGCTCACCGGCCTTCTGCTCACCTACCCGGTGCACCAGGCCTGCGACATCCTGTTCTGCAAGGGCAATGTGGTGCCCGTCGGTCGCGACCAGCTGCCGCACATCGAGCTCACCCGTACCATCGCCCGCCGCTTTAACAACCGCTACGGCAAGGTGTTCCCCGAGGTCGACGCGCTGCTGTCCGAGACCCCGCTGCTGCCCGGCCTGGACGGTCGCAAGATGAGCAAGAGCTACGGCAACGCCATCAACATCTCGATGACCGCCGAGGAGACGGCAAAGCGCATCAAGAAGAGCCAGACCGATTCTGAGCGCATGATCACGTTCGATCCCGAGAACCGCCCCGGCGTATCCGGTCTGCTTTCGACGGCCGCCATCTGCACCGGTCGTTCCGAGGTCGAGATTGCCGAGGAGATTGGCATGGGCGGCTCCGGCCAGCTCAAGAAGTACGTGACCGAGGCCGTCAACGAGTACTTCGCGCCGATCCGCGAGCGTCGTCAGCGCTATGAGAACGATCTGGACTATGTGAAGGACGTGCTGCACGAGGGCAACCGTCGCGCCAACGAGATTGCCGAGCAGACCCTGGCCGAGGTTCAGGACGCCATGGGCATGGTGTACTAGATCGATCTGCTGGCTAGAACTTTCGATTGCTATAGGGCGGGCGCTACGGCGTCCGCCTTTTTTGGTGCCCGACCGGTTCGGCTCTGCCCATTGCACTCCCTCGACAAACAGGAACAGGCCCGCTGGCAGTTAGTTGCCAGCGGGCCTGTTCCCGAAGTACACCGTTGAATCGCACAGAGGGGAGGAATGCGAATCAAACTCAACAGGGCAGGCTTTTTCATCGCCTATTGCCTGCTCCGTTGCTGAAACCAATATAGTTCACCGTGGTTTACTTTCTAGCGTCAAACTACCCCAACACACCTTCTCCATAAGTTAGCCCAGGTAAACCTGCAACGGAAAGCCACCACAAAGGGGACAGGCACCTTTGTGGTGGCTTTGACCACGGCAGAGCTGTTAGAGTCCAGCAGGCCAACGACAGGCGGCCAGATCAACATGCATGGGATCGGCAAACGTCACGCCCTCCCCCATTAAGAGCTCGCGCTGAGCATCGGGGCCGCCAAAGGCAAAGCCCTCACAGATACGGCCGTCGGCAAACACCACGCGATGACAGGGAATTTGGCCAGGGCGCGGATTACTATGAAGGGCATACCCCACGTACCGCGCACTTCGTGGACGACCGGCAAGCAGTGCCACCTGACCATACGTGGCGACCATCCCCTCGGGGATCTGCTCGACCACCTCGTACACCCGATCAAAAAAGCCCTCAGACGCCATTGCTCGCTCCCTTCCACCCGGAAAAGCATAAACCATCACAAAGGGGACAGGCACCTTTGTGATGGTTTATGGCAGGTCGGTTAGTTGGCGGGCTGGAAGAAGGCTACTGCCACGGCGCCGGGGCCAACGTGGGTTCCGATGGTGGCGCCGATGGTGTGAACGGGCAGTTCGCCCTCGGTGTGACCAGCCCACAGTGCCGCGCTGTCCTCGATATACTTCTTGAGCACCGAATCCGAAAGACCCGTATAGCCGAGCGCCAGCGGCATGGAAAAGTCGATGCCGCCCGCCTTTTCGACCTTTTGGTTCAGCAGGTTGCGGCCGTTCTTGGAACCGCGCGCCTTGCCCAGCTGCACGATCAGACCGTCCTCGACAGCCACCACGGGCTTCACGTTGAGCAGCGTGCCCACGGCGCCGGCCGCAGCAGACAGACGACCGCCGCGCACCAGGTACTCCAGCGTCTCGAGCAGGCCGATAACCACCACACGGTCGCGCACGGCCTCGACAGCCGCCGCGATCTGAGATGCACTGCGGCCCTCGTCCACCAAGCGCAGCGCATACTCGACCAGGACGCGCTCGCCCAGGGTGACGTTGTTGCTGTCTACCACGAACACGTCGCCACCTGGCGCCTCGGCAAGTGCGGTACGGGCACTCTGATTGGTGCCTGATAGCTTATCGCCCACGGTAATAATCACAGCCTCATCGCCGGCTTCACGAACCTTGGCAATCGCCTGCGAAAACGCGTACGGGTTGACCTGGCCGGTCTTGGGCAGCTCATCGCGCTCCACGAGCATCTCGTAAAAGCGCTGGTGATCGATGTCGACGCCATCCATATACACATCGGTGCCAAAGGTAACGGACAGCGGCAAGACGGACAGCGCCGGGTGCTCCGCCGGCGACATATCGCTGGCGGAATCGGTAATAATGCGGACGGACATAGCGAATCCTTTCTTGCGCAGGTCTCGCGCAGGGAATTTTGACAGCAATGTCCCGGCACGGCATACGCGCTCAAACGGGACGATGCAGTTTTTAATGGGAAGCAAATGCCTTGGCGGCCTTAGATCTCACGCAGGGTGTTGAGAATCGTACGCAGCGACGCATACATCTGCTCGCGCTGCTCCACACCCATAGCCTTACCGGTGGTGTCGAGCACCTCGCGAATGATGCGGTCCGCCTCGCTCATGCTCTCGCCGCCCAGAGCGGTCAGGCGCACCGGGGCACGATACTTAACGGCCGCATCACCCGAGTCGTCGACCTCGACGTAGCCGCCCTCCTCCAGATGCGCGAGCGTGCGCGAGACGGCGGCACGGGTCACGCCTGCCATGCGAGCCAGGTCAGCGCCAGTCAGGCCGTCCTTGCTGCGCTCAAGATAGTACAGGCACATAACGTCGGAGCCCTTGAGGCCCAGCCTTGCGCCCTCGGATGTCTTAATGCGCTGGATCTCCTTGTAGAGCCCGCTGATCAGTCCGACAAAGTCCTCGAAACGTGTCTCGTCGTTCTGCTGCATGGGAGACGACCGCCTTTCGCTTGCATAATGCTTATGGGTAAACATCTTAGCCGCACGAGGCAACACCCATACCCAAATATCCCATTTGTTAACCCATCAACATAAAAACCACCACAAAGGGGACAGGCACCTTTGTAGTGGTTTTGACCGGCGAACATGATCCGCAGGCGTCGCTACAGTTCCACGCAGGGATTGTCGCGGGTCACAAGCGTCTTAACGACAACCGTCGCTCCCAGATAGCGCTCGAGCAACTCGGCGAGACGATCAACGGCAGCCTGGCAATCCCCCATCCGCTCGGGCTCCACGCACTCAATCGCCAGGAATGCATCGGCCGAATCGTCGGACAGCGCCGTGCGAACGCCATCGCGCCAGTTCCAGCAGCGGCATACGGCGCCCGCATCATCGATGTAGGCGAGCTCGCCGGGCAGCGTCGGGTCATCCGTTTCCTCGCCAAGTGGCAGGAACGCATCGCCGCCGTCAGTCACCTTCAAGCGAAGATCCCCCTCAATCGTATGCAGGTCCTCGCCGCCAACGGGCAGCGCGTAGGTCAGCGACACCGTGTTGTAGATGTCCACCGCGGGCGTAATGTGGCCCACCGGTTTGCCCTTGAGCACGCGCTTGAGCAGGTTCTCAATTGAGCAACGCGCGCCCTTTTTGGTCTTGAACAGCCGATAAGCCTCGCGCCATGCCTTAACCGGCGCATTCTCGCTGATAGTATCGCTGGTCAGATGACGCTCCGCGTCGATATTGGCGCGGTCGAGCAACGCCGCAATCGCGTCCACGTCCTCTTGAGGAATCTGAGCCGCGGGCTTCATGCCCTTTACGACCACAACACCGACAGCCGCCTGCGGAAATAGCTCCCAAAACGAATCCTCGGCAACGAAACTCTTCATGTGCTCTCCCTTCATAGCATGCGCCCGAGCCCGGGTGCCTAAACAAAAAGCGCCCTTACGACGGCCACCTTCAAAGTCCTACGGTGCCGCCACAAGAGTGCTTACGCTGCCCCCATCCGGAGAAGGGGGCAATATGTCAGGCGTATTGTAACCCGAGTCATCCGCGCGAGTAAAACCACCACAAAGGTGCCTGTCCCCTTTATGGTGGTTTTGGGTCTGAAGCAACGCTAGTGTCGGAGTCCCAGCAGGCCGCGGCCGCGATGACGGGCGTCGGCGTGCACCTGAGCGTGCGGACCGGCGGCCTTCACGGACTCGGGCAGGTGCGAGTACTTCTTCTCGAAGTTCTCCTCGAACATCACGGCCAAGTTGTGCGCCGCCTCGTCGTAGCGCGCGGTGCTCTGCCAGTACTGGCGCGGCACCAGGATGCCGTCGGGCACGCCGTGGCACGTGGTGGGAATGTCGACGTTAAAGATATCGTCATGCACGAATTCGCTGTCCTCGATGGTACCGTCGAGGGCGCGGGCCACCAGGGCGCGCGTGTAGGCAAGCTCGATGCGATGGCCCACGCCGTAGCCGCCGCCAATCCAGCCGGTGTTGACCAGGTACACACGCGTGCGGCCGTCGGCGATGCGCTCACCGAGCATCTTGGCATAGACCATGGGGTCGAGCGGCATAAACGGCTCGCCAAACAGCGAAGAGAACGTGGGCGTGGGCTCGGTGACGCCGACCTCGGTGCCGGGGATCTTGGCCGTAAAGCCCGTCACGAACTGGTACATGGCGGCATCGGCCGTCAGGCGTGAGATGGGCGGCAACACGCCAAAGGCATCGCAGGTCAGGAAGAGCACGACGCTTGGAGTGGTGCCCATGCCCTTGGTCCACGCGTTGGGAATGTGCTCCACAGGGTATGCCACGCGCGTGTTGTGCGTGATCGAGATGTCGTCGTAGTTGGGCTTGCGGTTCTCGTCGAGCACCACGTTTTCGCAGATCGCGCCAAAGCGGACAGCGTTGAAGATCTCGGGCTCGTGGAACGCGTCCAGGCCCTCGCATTTGGCGTAGCAGCCACCTTCGATGTTGAAGATGCCCATGTCGGACCAACCGTGCTCGTCGTCGCCGATCAGCAGCCGCGTGGGGTTGGCCGAAAGCGTGGTCTTGCCGGTGCCGGACAGGCCAAAGAACACGGCGGTCTCGTGCGTGACGGGATCCATGCTGGCCGAGCAGTGCATGGGCAGCACGTCGTCCTCGACGGGCAGCAGGTAGTTCATGACGCTGAAGATCGACTTTTTGATCTCACCGGAGTAGCCGGTGCCGGCGACCAGAATCACGCGTTCCTGGAAGTTGATGACCACGGCGGCGCTGGAGTTGAGGCCCTTAATGGCAGGATCGCACTGGTAGCCGGGAGCGGCGAGCACGCAGAAGTCCGGCTCACCGGTGCGCGCAATTTCGCGAGCGAGCGGACGGGCAAGCATTTGCTTAATGAAGAGCGCCTGGCTGGCACGCTCGCAGGCGACGAGCAGTCGGCGCGTGTGGTTGCGGTCGGCGCCCGCCATGCCGCGGGTAACGAACACATCGCGCTCGTTGAGGTAGTCGACGATACCAGCCTTGATGGTCTCGTAGCTCTCGATCGAAAGCGGGCGGTTGACGGCGCCCCAGGCGATCTTGTCGTGGACATCGGGGGTGTCGGCGATAAAACGGTCGTTGGGCGAGCGTCCGGTACGCTCCCCCGTCTCGATCACCAGTGCGCCGTTGGAGGCCATGCGGCCTTCTTCACGGCGGATGGCGTGCTCGACGAGCTCGGCTGCCGGCAGGTCAACCAGCAGGCGGGGCTGGTTCTCGGCGGGGTCTTCGACCAGCGTAATGCCAAAGTTGGACAGAACTTCTGCAGGGGTAACACCAGGCATGGGGCCTCCTTTAAAAACGCGACACGTGGACGCGGCGCGCACTTTACTCACGTAAAGCCCGTTGTACCCGATATGCAAAAACGTTTTTGCGGCAACGACGAAGCGCCCGCCCAACGGTCAAAAATCGCACGCAAGCGGCCTAGTCGTTAGGGACACTCTTGAACAGGCAACAACCAAGGAGCGACCCCGGATGCCGGCACTTAGGGACGTTCCCAAAGTGCCGGCACATAAGGAACGTCCCCAAATGCCGTCTACTGAATGGCGCCGCCGAAATTATCGAACAACCTGTTCAAAAACACGAACGAACACCGTCGCGTCTATACTAGAGCGCAGCAATAGAAAGGACTCCGCTTTGAGCATCACGCCCATCGATAGCATTCGCCGCGCCATCGCCCGCCGCAATGGCGTCGCCGACCCCACCGTATCGGACGGGGCGCACGGGCAGGGCGGACGCATCGAGAACGGCCTGTTCCCCGCATCGCACACCGCCGAGGAGCTCGCACGAATCCAAGAGCTAAGCCAGCGTAACGCCGGCGGTCCCGACAGCAGCCAGGCCACACGCCGTCGCCGCGAGCGCAATCGCCAGCCCGGCCCCATCCACCGCATGGTCAATGCCTGGTGGAACCGCCTGCTCGGAGCCGTCTACGGCGGCGGCTTCTCCACGCAAGAAGCCGAGTACGAAGATCACGCCACCCGTCGCGACTACCTTTGGAATACCCTGGGCACCGCCGTGTGGGGCATGGCGTTTCCGTTGCTCACCATCGTGTCCACACAGCTCGTGGGCGCCGAGGAGGCTGGCAAATTCTCCATCGCCTTTGTCACCGGCACGCTCATCATGATCGCGTGCAACTACGGCGTGCGCAATTTCCAGGTCTCGGACATCGACGAAAAGACGTCCTTTGCCTCTTACCAGCTCAACCGCTGGATCTGCGGAGCGCTCGCGCTGGCATGCGGCCTGGTATACAGCAGCGCCCGCGGCTACGATGCTCAGATGGCCACAATCGGCCTGGGCGTCTACCTCTATAAGGTGATCGACGGCATTGCCGACGTGTACGAGGGCCGCCTGCAGCAGGCCGACAAACTCTACCTGGCCGGCATGAGCCAAACGCTACGATCCGTCGGCGTCATCGCGGTCTTTAGCGTGGCACTGTTCCTCACGCGCAGCATGCCCATCGCGGCTATGGCCATGGGTGTCACCGCCATCGCCTCGCTCGTGCTGGTCACCGCCCCGCTCGCCCTGCTCGAAACCGAAAAATCGCGCCGTGTGAGCCTGCGCGAGGTCGGCCACCTGTTTGTCCAGTGCGCCCCGCTTTTTGGCGCGCTGTTCCTGTTCAACCTTATCGAGAGCATGCCCAAGTTCGTGATGGAAGGCACGCTGGCCTACAAATATCAGCTGTACTTTAATGCCCTGTTCTTTCCGGCGCAGGCTATTTTGTTGAGCATTGGATTTATCTATAAACCGCAGCTCCTGCGTTTGTCGAGCATTTGGGCTAATCCTCGCAAGCGTCGTCGCTTTGACCTGATTATTGTTGCCGTTATGGCACTGATCGTGGTCATCACCAGCGTGTGCGCCGCATTTATGGCAGGTCCCGGTATTCCCCTCATGAGCTTCATGTACGGCCTCAATTTTGAGCGCTACCGCACGCTGGCACTGCTGATGGTTGTCGCCGGCGGCGTCACCGCGGCCATCGACTTTATCTACGCCATCGTCACGGTGCTGCGCCATGCCGGCGACGTCACCAAAATCTACCTGATCTGCTTCGCCGTAAGCGTAGTGCTGCCGGTGATCCTGATCAACCTGCTGGGTCTAATGGGCGCCGTGGTGAGCTACCTAGCCATCATGGCCCTACTCCTGGTGCTGCTGATTATCGAATACGCCCACATCCGCCAACGCATCGAGCGCGACCGCAACCCGTACGGCGCCTAATTGGCGCAATGGGGAGTCTCGTTGCGGACGATTTGCGACACGCAAAACTAAGTGAGTAGACTTTTGCCGAATCCCTGACCACACCGGTAAAACACAAGTCAGTGACCTGCGGTTTTGTTGAGGCAAATTTGCCGGCTGCTCGGCATTTCCAAAAAAGTCTACTCACTTAGCCAGCGGGCAGCCAAAAAAGAACCGTCGCAACGTCGTTTGACTCCGTTGCGACGGTTTTTCGAGCATTTTCGCACTGCCGAGGACGCAGACGCTCCTCATTTCTCGCGCTTACCGAGCAAGAAAGCGCTATTCTCCGAAAGTAGCCAAAAAAGCTCCGTCCCAAATTAGCTACCACTTGCACCGATTATTCGCCCGGGTTGATGTTCGCGTAGAACTCCGCCCCATCATCGAGCCGCAGGATCCCGACGCGACCGAACTCGGAGCCGGTGGCGGCAGCGCAGTCGATGTCGATGCGATCGGGCACACCGGCGGCATCCTCGCCGCCCAGGCGCACGATCTGCCCGCGGCCCGACTCCTCATCGAGCCCCGCAAGACCACCGACCTCGCAATAACGCCCGAGCGACACCGTTGGCGTGTGACCGCTCACCACGACCGGACCCTTGCCCTCGGCAGAAAGCAGCCCGGTCGGCGCATCCCAATAGCCGTGACGAATCCACAGCAGGTCATCGGCCGACTGCACCGCGAGCATCTGCTGCAGCAGCTCGCGATCGGCACCCACCGCTCCAACGCCATCGGCACAATCGACGCCATGCTCAAGCAAAAACGCGCGCGCCGCCTTCATCTCGATTCCAGCATGTACCAGCAGATACGGGCGCTCCTCGGTCTCGGCCACCGCGTAGAGCGGCAGCGCGGCCATCCATCGCACGAGCTCCTCGTATGCGTCAAATTCCATGTCGTTGAGCTGCTCGCGCGTCGTCCAGCCACCGTTGATATCCCAGGTCTCGGCATCGAGCGGATCCTGGCCAATGATGGCATCGAGCATGATCTGCTCGTGATTACCCTTGAGCACGCGGGCGTTGGGCAGCGAGCGCACGAGCTTAATAACGCCGACCGGATCGGGCCCGCGATCGATCATGTCGCCTAACACGTACAGCGTGTCGTCGGACGTCAACGAAATCTTGGACAGGGCCTCGTCAAGCGCACGCACGTGCCCGTGAGCATCAGATGTCACATAGATCGCCATGGTACGTCTCTCCTTGCATTGCGGCCAAAGCCCGGAACCGCAACTAAAACTTCAAGTTGAACTTAAACGTTACCCATTGTACTCCGTTGCAATAAAGCTGGAAAGGGTTTCCGAGCAGAGGCAAAGACGGCAGCCGTCTATGACGATATCGCGCACGCCCGCAATCCAACCCCATAAACCCACCATCTTTGGGTACAAATAACCGCAGACAACTAACCGTGCCACGCCAACCACCCAGGAGCGGACACCATCCATGAACCAGATCCTTCTTTTTATCGGCCTCGTCATCATTTTGTGCCTGACCATCAAACCCGTCGGCAAAAAGCTCCCCTTCCCCACCCTGCTTATCTTTATCGCGCTCGGCATGCTGTTGGGCGTCAACGGCCCGGCGCATATCGACTTTAGCGACTACGCACTCACCGAAACCGTCTGCAGCACGGCGCTATTGTTCATCATGTTCTACGGCGGCTTTAACACCAACATAGACCGCGCCAAGCCCGTCGCCGCGCCGGCGGTGCTGCTGAGCACGCTCGGCGTCGTCATCACCGCAGGCATCACCGGCGTGTTCGCCCACTTTGTGCTGGGCTTCGACTGGATCGGCGGCCTGCTGCTGGGATCGGTCGTGGCGTCCACCGACGCGGCCAGCGTCTTTAGCGTTCTGCGCGAGCACAGCCTTTCGCTGAGGGGCGGCACCGACTCGCTGCTCGAGGTCGAATCGGGTTCCAACGACCCCGTCGCCTACATGCTCACCGCCGTGCTCGCGACCCTCGCGGCGGGCGGCAATATCGACATTCCCGTGCTGCTGACCAAGCAGATCATCCTGGGCGTGGGGTTGGGCCTTGCCATCGGCTGGACATCCAGCCGTCTGATTGAGCGCGCACACGCAACGGCCGAAGGCGCGCAGACCATCTTCTTGTTCGCCGTGGCCATCGTCGCCTACGCGCTGCCGAGCTACCTGGGCGGCAACGGCTTTTTGGCCGTATACCTGGCCGGCATTGTGCTGGGCGCAAGCGGCATCACCGGTAAGGTCGAGATGGCGCACTTTTTTGACACCCTTACCGAGATGGCCGAGATGACGATCTTCTTCTTGCTTGGCCTGCTCGTGATACCCGCACGCCTGCCGCAAATGCTGTTGCCGGGTCTGGCGCTCATGGCGTTTATGCTCTTTGTGAGCCGCCCCATCGCCGTCGGCCTGCTGTTGGCGCCGTTTAGGACCAACCCTCGCCAGGTTGCGCTCGTAAGCTGGGCGGGTCTGCGCGGTGCCGCTTCGGTCGTGTTTAGCCTCTTTGCCGTGGTGGCCGGTGTTCCCGGTGGGCACGACCTATTTGACCTGGTCTTTGTGATTGCTGTGTCGAGCATTGTGGTGCAGGGCTCACTGTTACCGGCGGTGGCAAAGAAGCTCGACATGATCGACGCGGAAGGCGACGTGCGCCGCACGTTTAACGATTACCGTGACGAGGACGGCATGTCGTTCGTCAAGCTCAAGGTAGGTGCGGGCCATCCGTTTGCCGGTCGCTCGCTCGCCGATATTGGCAGCACCACGGACATGCTCGTGGTCTTGGTGCTTCGCGACGGTGCGCACCCGGTGCTGCCCAACGGCGATACCGTCATCGAGGAAGGCGACCTGTTGGTGATGGCCGCACCGACGTTTGAAGAACGTGCCGAGGTTACGCTGCGCGAGGTCACCGTAACGCCCCATGGACGTCTGGCCGGTCAGCGCCTGCGCGACGTGCCGCAGGGCAAACACCCGTTTATCGTGGTGATGCTCAAACGCGACGGCCAAACGATCATCCCCGATGGCAACACCCTCATATACGCCGGCGACGAAGCCGTCATCGCCACGCTGGCGTCGTAGCGGCCACAGGGCAGCTAATTTGGGACGGCCTTCTTCCTAATTTCTTTTAGTAAGCCTTTTTTAAACGCAGTACTACCACCAAAAAACTTCTGGTCAGTATTAGTCTGCTTATTTGCCTGATATTTCAGACTCGTGAACTCAATGGTACAGACATAGTCCGCGGCCTGAGCCAAATAGTAATCCGATGAAGTTGTCGGCTTATAGATAACTGCATTTTTAGCCAAAGCGTAATCGATTGCCTTGTGAAGCGCACTCGAAACCGAACCCTGTCCTCCGTCGTAGTAAATCTTTACAGCATCAAACTGCTGAAACCAACTCAAATTGTCGAATATGAAATCGATGATCTCACGCCGCATCGCATCAGCAATCTGTTTAAGAGTTCGGTACCGATGCGTCTTGAATACAAACACCCTGTACGAGATGGGCAAATGTCGAAACATAACTCGAAATAGTGAGAACAGCCTTTTTCTCTCACTGATGCCCAAGTCCTTGAACTGATCTTTTCCATTCATGAGAGGAGAAGCATGGAACGGAAGAAGCGGCAATCCGCTTTCGGCTACCGCCCTTTCATATTTCTCTATTCCCTCAGCGATGGGAGTATCTTGTTCATGAAAAACAAAGGCCACAAGATAGTATCTTTCACGAAGATCATCGCTTCCAGATTCATCAATAAAGATACTCAGCTCTCGCATGGGCAATCCTTAATAAAAGGCTCTGTTAGACCAAGGTTGACATAAAAACGATGTCACCGCGAGGCGGTAC
>URSO01000054.1 GCA_900550415.1 uncultured Collinsella sp. | reverse complement strand
AACGAAGGGCAGCGTCGAGTAGTTACGCGGTTCGTAGAACCGCGTAACTACCAAACTACATAAGCTCGCAGACAGCTGCTGCGAAGGCAACGGGGTCCTCGGGGAGGATGCCCTCGACCAGCAGGGCCTGATCGTAGAGCAAGCCGGAGTACTGCTTGATCTTATCGGCGTCGCCTGCCTTCTGGGCAGCGACAAGCTTGTCAAAGACCGGGTGCTTGGCGTTGAGCTCGAGCACGCGCTGGCTCTTGGGCATGCCGTTGGGCGCGCCCTCGGGCCCCTTCTGGAGCACCTTCTCCATCTCGAGCGAAAGCGGACCCTCGGTGGTGATGCAAGCGGGGGCATCGGTCAGGCGCGCGGAGACGGCAACTTTCTCGACCTTGTCACCGAGCGCCTCCTTCATAGCGCTAAAGAGGTCCTCGTTTTCCTTGGTGGCGTCCTCGGCCTCCTTCTTCTCGTCCTCGGTCGCCAGATCAAGATCGCCAGTCGCGACGTTCTTGAGCTCCAGGTGACGATCCTCGACCTCGGGCTCGGCACCGTCGGCAACGGCCTTCTCGGCAGCCTCGCGGGCGGCGTCGTCTTCGTAGATCTTAGGCATATCGGCGGCAACGTACTCACGCATAGCCTGGAACGTAAACTCATCCACATCCTGCGTCAGCAACAGCACGTCATAGCCGCGCTCGAGCACGCCCTTTACCACGGGCATCTTGGCCAAGCGCTCACGCGAGTCGCCGGCGGCGTAGTAGATGGCCTTCTGATCCTCGGGCATGCCCTTGGCATACTCGGCCAGGGTAATCATCTTCTGCTCCTTGGCAGACCAGAACAGTAGCAGGTCGGCGAGCTCATCGGCCTTCATGCCATAGCTCGAGTAGATGCCGTACTTAAGGCCGCGGCCAAAGTTCTCAAAGAACTTCTCGTAGGCCTCGCGGTCGTTGTCGCGCATGTCCTCAAGATCGGCGGTGATCTTCTTCTCCACGCGCTTGGCAATGGCCTTGAGCTGACGGTTCTGCTGCAGCGTCTCACGCGAAATATTGAGCGTCACGTCGGCAGAGTCCACGACACCGCGCACAAAGTTGTAGTAGTCGGGCAGCAAGTCGTCGCACTTCTCCATAATCAGCACGTTGGAACTGTAGAGCGCCAGGCCCTTCTCGTAGTCCTTGCTGTACAGATCGAACGGGGCGCGACCCGGCACAAACAGCAGCGCATCGTACTCAAGCGTACCCTCGGCATGGAAGCTGATAGTGCGCGCGGGATCGTCAAAGTCGTGGAACGTGGACTTGTAGAACTCGTTGTAATCCTTCTGCTCAACGTCGGAGCTGCGCTTTTTCCAAATCGGCGTCATGGAGTTGATGGTCTCGAGCTCCTGGTAGTCCTCGTACTCGGGCTTGTAGTCGTCGCCGGCGTCCTCGGGCTTGGGTTTCTGGCGGCTCTTGCTCACCATCATCTGAATCGGGTAGCGCACATAGTTGCTGTACTGCTGAATCAGGCTCTTGAGGCCCCACTCGGTCAGGAAGCGATCGTAGGTCTCGGCCTCGCCGTCGGCGTCGAGCTTCTCGTTCTCGCGCAGCGTCAGGATGACATCGGTGCCGTGCTCGGCGCGCTCGCCGTCTTCGATGGTGTAACCCTCAAGACCATCAGACTCCCACACGTGAGCGGTGTCCTCGCCATAGGCGCGGCTGACAACCTTTACGTGGCTGGCAACCATAAAGGCAGAGTAGAAGCCCACGCCAAACTGACCGATGATGTCGACATCGGAACCCTGCTGCTCGGCGTTCTCAGTCTTAAACTCCTCGGAGCCGGAATGGGCGATGGTGCCCAGATTGCGCTCGAGCTCCTCGGCGGTCATGCCGATACCGTTATCCGAAATGGTGATGGTACGGGCATCTTTATCAAAGGAAACACGGATGGCCAGGTCGCCCTGGTCGAGCTTGACACTCGGATCCTGCAGGCTCTTAAAGTTGAGCTTGTCGACGGCATCGCTCGCGTTGGAGATAAGCTCGCGCAGGAAGATTTCCTTATTGGTGTAGATGGAGTTGATCATGAGGTCGAGCAGTTTTTTGCTCTCGGTCTTAAATTGACGCATGTGCAGTCCTTTCGCGCTACCCCCGTCCGCAAAAACGGCCCGGTTGCCCGAGCCGCATTGCAGACCTGCTATGTTCAGACTTAGATTTTATAACCCATTAGCGCGCATATATACATACGGAATCGAAAAACTGTATGTCCAAACGCTCTGATGCACCAATTGCCAAGGAGTGTCCCCGACTGCCGGCAGGAAAGGAACGTCCCTATCTGCCATCTACGCGCTTGGCCATCCAAACATGGGGCTGGCCCTCGTCTTCGTAGTCCACCGGGGCAATCTGCGTGTAACCCGCCTTGGCATAGAGTGGTAGCACGTATTCCTGCGCGTGCAGCTTAATGAGCTTGGAGCCGGCATCACGCGCGCACGTATCACCGGCCTCGACAATCTTGCTCGCCAAACCGCGACGGCGCATGCTCGGCAGCACGGCCACGCGCCCCATAATGTAGGTCTCCCCCGCCGCGACGCCTTCGTCCAAGTCGCACGCCGGCAAAACTGGGGCTTCGGCATCTGCCGCGTACTCCAGTTCCTCGGGAAACACGCGCGAGCAGCCGGCAAGCTCGCCGTCTACATAGAGTGTCACATGAATGCAGTTCGGATCCTCGTCGATAGCGTCGAACTCATTCTCGTAGCCCTGCTCGTCCATAAAAACGACGCGGCGCACCAACGCCGCGTCGTCAAAGCATCCCGTCTTAAGTTGGATATCCATAGCTGCCCTTTCATTCAACGCGAACGTTAGGGACAGATTTTAGCGAAAATGAGCTCCGCGCACGCTAAACTTCGCGCGAGCCTTCGCCAGACAGTCGTAATGACCCACGTTATGGGCATCGCTCGCGATGAAGCTGTACAGGTTCTGATCGAACAGGCGCTGTGCCGGCTTTTTCTCGCGACCAAAGCGACCGCCGGCAATAAAGTCCGCCGAAGCCTGCAGCTTGCAGCCCATATCGACCAGGCGCTCCGCCACGCTTACATCCTTTTGAACCGCACGATAGCGCTCAGGATGAGCGATGATCACCTGATAGCCACGGCACTGCAAATCGTAAATCGTGTTCTCGTACTCTCTAAACGCATACGCATCGGCATGCGTCGAAAGCTCGAGCAGAAACTCGTTGGTCCCATCGAAATGCAAGTGATCCGCGGCATCGATACCAAGCTCAACGAGCTTTCGATGGTTGACCTCGAAGCCCATCTGGAGCGGAAAACCGTCAGCGTTATCGCGCAGCAGCTCAAAGGCATCCCACATCTTGTCGTAATCAAAATAGGGATCACGGCAGTGAGGAGTGCAAACGATTCTGGTTACACCGGCCCGCTTGGCAGCCTCGAGCATCGCCAAGCTCTCTTCGAGATCGGCGGCGCCGTCGTCTACACCCGGCAAGATATGGCAATGAATGTCACGCATAGGTCAGCCTTAATCAACTAAACGTTTGCTCGGTTGGTGAAGATGCCCTTTTTGGAAGTGCCCTGATCGTCGGAGCCCTTCTTAACCTTCTTACCGTCCTTGGTGTAGTAAGAATAATAGTACTCGCTGGTCTCGGTCTCACAGTAATTCATGACGGTACCGATGAGCTTGACCTTCTCGGACTTCTTAAGCTGGGCGATAGCGTTGAGCGCCTCTTCGCGCTTGGTAAAGTCCTCGCGCACCACGAACAGCGCGCCGTCGGTCAAGCTGGCAATCTCGGCAGCATCGATGAAGGTGCCGACCGGAGGAGCATCGAAGATGACGTACTGGAACTTGGCGGACAGTGCCTTTACCAGCTTGGCAAAGCGATGGGAGACGATGATGTCGGCAGGATTGGGAATGTGCGGCTCGGCATCGAGGAAGTAGAAGTTCTTCTGACCCGTCTCGACAATTGCCTGGTCAATGGAGATCTGCTCGGAAAGGACCGCATAGAGTCCGCCGCGCGAACGAACGCCGAGCATATCGGAAAGGGACCTGCGGCGCATATCGGCCTCGACCAGGAGCACGGACTTGCCGCTCGTGGCGATTGCCTGAGCAAGATTAATGGAAACCGTAGACTTGCCCTCGTTGGGAATCGAGGAGGTAACGGTGATGGTGCGAATGGGGTCGTCCACGCTCGCAAAGCGGATGTTGGCCAGAAGGGTCTTGGCGGCATTCTGCACAACGAGCTTATCGGTGTTCTTTGCCTTAGCCATGCCTATTTACCACCTTTCATAGCCGGAATTCGGCCAACAACGGGAATACCCAGGAGCTCTTCTGCCTCTTCGGCACCGCGGATGCGGGTATTGAGCATGTCTGCCAAAACGACATAGGCAACTGCGATAAAGATACCGGCGAGGAACGCGACGGCAATATACAGCGTGCGCTTGGGGCCGCTGGGGGCTTCGGGGGTCTTAGCCTCGTCGATAACGTTGATGCTCTGGGCAGCGCCGACGTTCTGAGCGACCGTACTCACCGAGCTGGCAATGGCCTTTGCGACCTCAGCCGTCTCCTTGGCATCGGTGCCGGTAACCGAAAGCGTAATGACACGCGTGGTGGTCTCGGAGGAAACAGACACCTTGTAGTCATCCAAATCGGTGAGGCCCAGTTCTTTGGCGGCGCCGCTCTTAACGCTATCGCTATCCAGCAGCGTGGCGATATCGTTGGAAAGCATCTGGCTCGCCGAGAGATCGTTGTAGCTCATCTGACCGCTATCGTCGGTCTTGGCGAGAATGTACATGCTCGTCGTCGCGGTATAGGTGTTGTCCATCGCAACGAAGGACACGATGCCCATGGCGATCGCGCAGACCACCGGAAGGGTGATGACCAGCTTGAGGTGCTTCTTCAGCAGCTGGAACAGTTCGAGAAGGGTCATGCAGCTTGCCTTTCATTTCCCCAGTTCGGATTGACAAAACTGTCCGTATGTTATCGCATCTTTTTACCGAGACCAAACTCTATACATAAGAAACAGGCTCTCCTGTAAAAATGTCGGAAGCAATCGTAAAATTGCACAACAACGCCGCACCCGAAAGTCAAATGCGGCGTCTACATCAATATCTGTGTTGTATCGCTATGCGAATGGCTCGTCCTGCTGTATGGGAAACGTCACCGTAATGGTGGTTCCCACGCCCAACTCACTCGACAGATCAAGCGTGGCGTGATGATACAGGGCCGCATGCTTGACAATGGCAAGCCCCAGGCCGGTTCCGCCGCGTGCCTTGGACCTACTCTTGTCCACGCGATAGAACCGCTCAAATACCTTGCCCTGTTCTTCAGGCGCGATACCGATTCCCGTGTCGGCGACAGCGAGGAACGGATGGCCTTCGTCGTTGGTGCCGCACTGCAGCGTAACCGTACCGCCGGGCCGATTGTAGCGGATGGCGTTGCTTGCCAGATTATAGATGAGCTCGTCGACCAAGCGCGACACGCCTTCGATGACCACAGGCTTGGTCTCATGACTTATCGTCACATTCGCCTGACGGGCAACCTGTTCAAGACGCTGCTCAACCGCGTAGATCGCACGCGAGAGCTCAATAGGCTCCGTGGAACCAATGGGCACTGCCTCGCCTTCAGTTGCACGTTCGGCCTCGTCCAAGTTAGACAGCGTAAGGATGTCGTTGACAAGCGCTGCCAAGCGGCCCGCCTCACGATAGATGCGACCGCCAAAGTTGCGCAGGTCGTCCTCGCCCTCGACCATGCCATTTGCGATGAGCTCGGCATAGCCCGAAATCGCCGTAAGCGGCGTCTTGAGCTCATGGGTGATATTCGCCGTGAACTCGCGGCGCATACGGTCGTTGTCCGCTAGCACCGCCATTTGGCGCTTGAGTTCCTGGCGCTGCGACTCGATGCGCTCAAGCATGGGGACCATCTCGGCATAGGCGTGCTCATAGCTACGGCGTGGGTGATCCAAATCCACCTCTTGCAACGGCGCGATGATGGCACGGGACTCACGGCGCGCCATAAAAAACGAGAGTACTGCACCCGCTGCTGCGATAAGCAGCATCGGCGCCAGCATCGACAGCAAAATCGCCGCAACGCCAGGCTGGGCCTGCGCCAAGCGAACGACCTGGCCGTTATCAAGGGTGACGGCGCGATACAGCATAATCTCGTCGAGTGTAGAGCTTGCGCGCTCCGCGGAACCCGAACCACTCTCAAAGGCCTCGATGACCTCGGGGCGATCGCCATGGTTGGGCAGTGTGGAAGGCGACGCCTCGTTGTCGTAGGCAACAGATCCGTCCTTATTGATCAGCGTGATACGAAGATCCTCGCGATCGAGGCTTCGCAAGAACGGAATGGGCTCCTGCTGCTCGTCGAGGGCGGCAGCAATGAGCTCGGTTTCCTGCGCCAGATTGGCACTCGTGGCATCCGCCAAAGTGTTTTGCACAAAGAACGCACCCAGCACCGTAAACGCCACGATAACCGCCATGGCGCAGACAAAGATCGTCACAAAAACGCGGTGCGACAGCGTATGTTTTCCCTGGGGGGCGAAGACCACGGGTTACTCCTCCGATGCGGTGGCCGCGGTGTCGTCGCCTTCGGCACCATCAGCGGCAGAAGGCTCGGCCAGGCGATAACCCACGCCGCGCACGGTCTCTATGGCGCTCGCATGCTCACCAAGCTTTTGGCGGAGCGTCTGCACATGCACGTCGACGGTGCGCGAACCGCCGTCGAAGTCCCAGCCCCATACGCTCTGCAGCAGCGACTCGCGGGTAAAGACCACGCCAGGTTTGCGCATGAGGTACTCGAGCAGGTCGAATTCGCGCAGCGTGAGCTTGAGCGGTTCACCGGCAACAGTCACTTCGCGGTGGCTGGGCGAAAGTACGATATCGCCCACGCTGAGCACATCGCTCGCCTGCTTGACCATGCCGCCGCGGCGCAGCAACGCACGGCAACGGCTCGCAAGCTCCATGAGCGAAAACGGCTTAGTCAGGTAATCGTCGGCACCGCCATCGAGCGCCATCACCTTGTCGAGCTCGGTGTCCTTGGCGGTAAGCATCATGATGGGCACCGTCGCCGTCAGGCGATCGGCACGCAGGCGACGCATAATTGCCAGGCCATCGGTATCGGGCAGCATGATGTCGAGCAGGACAGCATCGGGCACCCGTCGCGCCACAGCAGCCTTAAACTCGCCATCACACGAAAAGCCCTCGGCCTCGATCCCCTGCTTGCGCAGCGCGTAGACCGTCAAATCCCTGATGTTGTCATCGTCCTCGACGTAATAGATCATGTTGAACCCCTCTGCGGCCGGCATGACCGCATCTTAACCCTAAAGGCACCTGCACTAGATGGTATCAGCCAAAACGGCCCGTCAAATAATCCGCCGTGCGCGGATCGGTCGGGTTTTTGAAGAGCTGAGCGGTGGGCGCATGCTCCACCAGCTCGCCCAGCAAAAAGAACGCGACCGAGTCGGAGATGCGCGCAGCCTGCTGCATGTTGTGCGTAACGACCACCAGCGTGCAGGTCTCCTTGAGCTCGCAGGCCAGCTGCTCCACCACCAGCGTCGATACGGGGTCGAGCGCCGAGGTCGGCTCGTCCATCAGCAGAATGTCGGGCTGCACGGCCAGTGCACGAGCGATGCACAAACGCTGCTGCTGGCCGCCCGAAAGACCCAGGCCCGACTCCTTCAGTTTGTCCTTGACCTCGTCCCACAGGGCAGCGCGGCGCAGGGAGTCCTCGACCAACTCGTCGAGCACGACGCGGTCGCGCACTCCCATGCCGCGAGGACCGTAGGCGACGTTGTCGTAGATGCTCATGGGAAACGGATTGGGGCGTTGGAATACCATACCCACGCGCTGGCGCAAGCGGCAGATATCGTAATCGCCCAGGATATCCTGACCGTCGAGTGCAATCTTGCCTTCAATGCGGCAATCCTTGATATCGTCGTTCATACGGTTAAAGCAGCGCAGCAGCGTCGACTTTCCGCAGCCCGAAGGCCCGATGAACGAGGTGATCTGCTTGTCGCGAATTTTGATGTTCACGTCCTTGAGCGCATGATGGTCGCCGTAAAACAGGTCAAGACCCTCAACATCGATGCGCGTCGGCGAGACGGCAAGGTCATGCGCCGTGGGGCGAGTCGCATCCCCGACCTCGCGCTCGTGCGCGGCCTCGGTCTGCGCCTCCATGAGTTCCTCAAGCTCCATAGGCTCCATCGCCGCAGCAGCCGTCATACCGCATACCTCCATATCGATATCAATTCAGCAGTATCGATAGTAGAAATTGCGGCTCATACGCACGTGAGCGCATTGTCAAGTGTTTGTAAGGGCACGCTGGTTATGCAGCGGGCAGCGCAATGGTAAACACCGTGTGCTCGGGTGTCGATTCGCACGCAATGGTGCCGCTGTGCGCCGCAACGATCTCCTTGGCGATGGCAAGGCCAAGCCCGGCGCCGCCGCGATTGGTCGCGCGCGCCGCATCCAGGCGATAGAACTTCTCAAAGATCACCTTGAGCTTAGCCGCCGGAATCGGATCACCCTGATTGATAAAGCGAATTCGCACTCCACCGTCATCTTGGTGCCCAGCCTCAATCGTGATGGTCGATCCTTCGTAGCTATAGGCGATGGCGTTTTTCATGATGTTGTTGAACACGCGAGCCATCTTGTCGCCATCTACGAGCACCGTCAGGTCCTCGCGCACATCAACTTGGACATCTTTGTGCTGCTCGTTGAGAATGGGATAGAACTCATCGGCCACCTGTGCCAGCAGCAATCCCAGGTCGACGTAGCCGCGCGTGAGCACAATATCGTGGAAGTTAAAGCGCGTGATATCAAAGAACTCCTCAATAAGCGCGTCGAGTCGGTGCGCCTTGTCGAGCGCCACGCCCGTAAAGTGCGCGCGCTGCTCAACCGGCAGGTCGGGCGCCTCCTGCAACAGCGAGAGGTAGCCCACCACGCTGGCAAGCGGCGTGCGCAAGTCATGCGCCAAGTATGTGACCAAGTCGTCCTTGCGATGCGACTCGTCGCGTAGGGCTTGCTGCACCTTACGCTCGCGATCGCGCGCGCGGTTGAGCGCGCCCTCGACCTCCAGGAAGTCTCCGTCGATGTTGTCCCAGGCGTCAGGATGATCGATCAGGCGGTCCTGGATACGGGCCGCAAGCACGCGATCGGCATGCTGTTCCCCTTGCTCGTAGCCTTGGTAATACAGCGCTCGGCCGCAAAAGAACAAGACGCACACGGCAAGCGCCAGGACAAAGCCAAGCATGTTGAATACAAAGCCGGCATCGAACAGCACCGGTCCCTTAATGCCACCGAGTGCCACGGTGCCAATCGCCAGCGTCATGACCCACGCGGCACCGCCGATTACCACGCAACGACGCACGATTTCAAAGCGACCGATCAGCAAGAAGCCGATGAGTAGCACCGCCAAGATACCGGCGATGTTATCAATGCCGATTAGCAGCAGACTCAGCAAAAAGAGCAGCACCGTCGCAAGCGCGCGATTATCGACGACCGCCCTCACGTATTCAAAGAGCCGATCGGGCACCTCGAATGCCTGTCTATCGTCTTTTGTCATATCAAGATCCTCACAAGCGAACAGCGTTATTCGATGATGTAGCCGACGCCCCAGACGTTTTTGATAAAACGCGGCTTCTGAGCGTCGTCACCAATTTTTTCGCGCAGGTGACGAATGTGCACCATCACCGTATTGTTGGAGCCGGGCATAAAGTCCTCGTTCCACACCGCGCGGAACAGGTCCTCCACGGGCACTACGCTGCCGCGATGCTCGGCCAGATACAGCAAGATGGAATACTCGATGGGCGTGAGGCGCACCGGCGCACCGTCCACCGTCACGGAGCGAGCGTCACGGTTGATCTCGAGGCCGTCGAGCTGGAGAGTCGGCAACTCGGTCGCCTGCGCGCGGCTACCGTAGCTGGTGTAGCGACGCAACTGAGCATGAACGCGCGCGATGAGCTCCAGCGGGCGGAACGGCTTGACCACGTAATCGTCCGCGCCAAGCGAAAGGCCTTCGATCTTATCCTGCTGGGCATCGCGTGCCGTCAACATAATTACGGGATAGGTATGGCTGGCACGGATGGTACGCAGCAGCTCAAAGCCATCGATATCGGGCAGCATGACATCGAGCAGTGCCAGGTCAAACTCTTGTTCCAGAATTGCCTTGGCCGCATCGGCCCCGCTGTAGGCGATCTGGACGTCAAAGCCCTCTTTTGTAAGGTAGATACCAACCAGGTCGGCGATGGCCTTCTCGTCATCAACTACCAGTATGCGCTCGTTCATGCGTGCTCCTCTCGCGCTCCATTATGCCCGAGGCGGCGCCCGCCACACACAACAAGCGTGGGCGATTAAGTCGACCTTAAGCACCCTTGCGCCCATTCGAGCACGAATGCGGGCCATGCGCGCACGCAACGATCGTCGTCGCCGGCAAACGATATACTCTAGTGCCAGAAGAGACCATCCCGTCGAAAGCGAAATCTGTGAAGTCCCTCACCTCTTTTGCAAAACGCTCCGCCCAGCTTGCTGCCGGCTTCGCCTGCGCCATCGCCCTTGTTGCCGGCGTACCTGCTGTTGCCGGTGCCCAAGTGCTCACGACCGACGACGTCTGCGGCAAGACCGCCGACGTCCGCGGCATCACGACAGAAAACCTGCCCGATATCGAGGCAACTAATGCCCTTGTTATGGGCAAGGACGGCACCGTCTACTATGGACGCGGCGCCGATGAGCAGGTAAAAATTGCCTCGATCACCAAGGTCATGACCGCAATCCTGACCGTCGAAAACTGCAAGATGGACGAGAAGGTCACGGTGAGCAACGCTGCCGCCACCGTAGGCAACTCGACTGCCGGCCTGCTCGAAGGCGACGAGCTCACCGTGGAGCAGGCACTACGCGGCCTGATGATCCCCTCGGGCAACGACGCCGCCATCGTGCTTGCCGAGTACGTGGGCAAAAAGATCGACCCCAAGACCAAAGACGCCGAGGCAACCTTTGTGAAGGCCATGAACGAGCGCGCCAAAAAGCTCGGCTGCACCGGCACGGTCTTTGAGAACCCACACGGTCTGGACTTTGATGAGTGGGCCGGCGACATGCACTCAACCGCACATGACGTGGCACTGATGATGCAGGAAGCCATGAAAGACGATACGATTCGTGAAGTCGTCGCGAGCGAGGATTCTTGGATTGAGGTCACGGGCGCCGATGGCTCAGACCATTCGCATTCCATGGACACGCACAACGTTTTGCTCGGTCAGGACGGAAACATTGGTGGCAAGACCGGCACCACCGACGACGCGGGCTATTGCTTTACGAGCGCCTACAACCGCGACGGCGACGAGATCTACACTGTTATTTTGAACTCCACCACCACCGACCAGCGCTTTACCGATACCGCCACCCTTGCCAACTGGTACTACGGCCACAAGGTCACGGTCGCGATCGCCAACACGCAGGAGAAGACCGCCAACGGCAACCCGCTCATGGCGCGCATTAGCCAGACAGATTGGACGGACAAGACGATCGACGCCACGCTCGCCGACCCCGCCGCACAGGCAACGGTGTTCTCACTCGCCGGCGAAGTGACCGAAAAGGTTAACTACGATGACCTTTCGGGCACGGTGCATGTTGGCGACAAGGTGGGCAGCGTTACGCTTAAGCAGGACGGCACCAAGATCGCCGTTATGGACCTGGTTGCCGACGAGGAAGGAACGGGGCCCAATCCCATCGAGTGGCTGCTCGTGAAGCTCGACCGCCTGGGCCGCCGCATCGACAACCGACCGCTCACAGCCGAGAGCGAGACCGTAGCCAAGGCTCCTGAGGTGTAGGGCCGAAGAACAATACGCTCACTGAAAGAAGGCATCCTTTCGGATGCCTTCTTTTTTAGGGTTCGAATCCCCAGCTAACGTGGTTCAACTAAAAAAGGGTCCCTTTCGGAACCCCTCTTTAAAGTCTTACTGGCGGAGAGCTGGGGATTCGAACCCCAGATGCCCTTTTGGGGCATACTCGCTTAGCAGGCGAGCACCTTCGGCCTCTCGGTCAGCTCTCCGTAACAGCCGTTCTATAGTAACCAAACAGCCAAGGATGGGCAAGAGGAAATTTTCTAATTGCCTAGCAGCCTTTCCCTCTTGAAAGCTTCGCCTACCCCAGCGAGCGGTTGAGGGAGCCGAGCTCGTCGTTGCCCATGGTGCGCCACATTTGGAAGATGCAACCGCGTGCCAGGAAAAAGAACCCGTTGTCGACCAGTTGCACAGCGGCATCTGCCAGCTGATTCGTCACGGCGGACACTGGCGGCAGCTCGAGTCCAGCCTTGTGGATGGTCTCGACCGCTTCCTCGAACGTCGGAGGCTCGCTGACGCCCATCTCGTTCATAAGGCCCTGCATTTCTTCCAGCGCGCTGCTGCCCGACTCCTCGCCGCGCGGCACCAGACGGTAACAAGCCAGCGCCAAGTCGAGCTGATCGCAATTCCAATAGGCAAACGCCAAGCGATAGAACAGGTAGCCGATTGCAGAACGATCGCTGGCAATACGTAGGCCGTGGCGCGCCACCTCGATAATCTCGTCAAAGCGCTCCAAACGCGCAAGCACGTTGATGAGCGCAAAGTGCGATTGCATGGACGAGCGCGCCAGATCGTAAAGATGGCGCACCTCGGGCAGCGCTCGTTCAAAGTCCTCTTGCTCGGCGTAAAAGCTGCAGATCTCGTGCTGGGCAAAGTACAGCGCATCGGGCGCACGAAGGATTCGCACAGAGCGGTCTTCTTCCAACACCGGTAGCACCATGCGCACCAGCTGGTTATCGCAAAACTGCGTTTGAACCGGACCTGTCGCCAAAAGCTCGGCGATGGCGCACTTAGCCTCCAACTCCTCGGCAAGACGAGAAAAGCCTTCAAAAGCACCTGTACGGTCGACTTTTGCCTGCTCGCGCAATTCAACAACGCGGGCCACGTATGGGTCGTCGTCCTCTTCCATGACCTCCAACTCATCAGCCGTATCGGCAAGCAGCAGATCGCGCAGCGCCGGCGGCAGCGTGCGATGGTCATCACGCGGACGAGCATGAACCTCCGCAGGCTCAATCGTCTCCGGAGCGGTTGACTCATACGCCTCAAGCACACGCTTGCACGGCATATCGTCCATGTCCATGCTCTCAAGATCCTTGGCGACAGGCACGCAATCGGCCAGATAGGCCGCACGCCCAAAGAAATACGTTGCGACAACGCGCTCGCCCTGCTCACTGTCGGGAGCAGCAATCTGCACATAGCAGCGCGTGATGCAGGTGCCCGCGGCAAAACACGCTGCCGCAAGCGTGATTGCCACGCGCGCATCGTGCTCCGCGGCCCAGATCGCGCGCGTGTCCTCGTCCAGCTCGCGCCAGGCGTCATCTTGAGCGTCGTATTCACGTTGCGGCATGGCGTCTACGACAGACTGCCCAAACCGAACGAGCACAATCCCCTCGGCAACGTTTGCCCGATAGGTATAGTCGAGCCTTGTGACCACGTTAAGCGCCTCGACAATACGCGCGAAGCGGGTGCGCACGTCCCACTCTCCGCCCGGCTGGCACGCGACCGTGCCAGGTTTTGCCCACGGGTTATCGCTCGAGGCCGTATCGAGCAGTCGGGGAACACCGTTGGTCGTCTTGGCGATATGCCACGCATCAAAGAGCGCGCAGCCCTCAAGGCTCGGCGAGGATGCCGCAGGGACCAATCCGGCCCCGATGTGCTCAAGGATGCCAGAGAGACGGTTAAGACGGCACTCGATGGCAAGCAGCATGTCAATCTCGTCCTGGTCCAGCAGGCTGCGATCAAAATTGAGATAGAAAAGCTTTGAGCGATCGATGCGAGCCAGGCTCATCTCGGACTTAGCGGCGATAGTGCGCAAGCGGGGCAAGTCGACCTCGCTCATAAGGGCGGCGGCATAACGCTCGATACCGCTCGGATTCTCGGCATGATCAACGCGGTAAAGCAGCGTCTCGATAGCATCAGGGAGCGGTGCCGTGTTAAAGCCCAAAAACACCTCGACCGGCTCGGGCAACTTTACGAGCTTGATCTTGTCGACAACGTTTTGCATGTCCGCATCGAGTCCGTCGGCGTCCGCCGTTCTCGCAATGGCATTTTCGGAGTCAGCGAATATCACGTAGCGCAGGAACATCGATGCCATGAACTCGCCGTAAGGAAGGGCGCGGATCGAATTCCATGTCTCGTGGTCGGATTGCTCGCGCATGGGGCCTTCGGGAGAGCCGGCAGTTTGCGCGCACGCGCGCATTGCACCGTTGGCTTCCCTTACCATAATCTCACCAATACTGGAATCCGACTCATCAAGGACTAGTTCCATGTCGGGATCGTTGGGCAGCGGAGCCTCGCTAACGGGGCGGTCCACCTTGTACACCTCACCCGAAACGCTTACGTAGCCCAAAAGCGACACATGGCTTTTGCCAACGAATTCGACGACATAACAAGATTCATGCTGATCCTCGCCAAAGAGTTTCCAGACCACGCCATATGAGCGTCCCGCAGGCTGCTCGGGCATCGCCGGAAAGCGCTTCTTGGGATCGAGAAACCTGAGCTTGTATGTCGGACGCTCTGCCACGAAATATCACCCTGATCGGTCGCTTGAGAAGGAGTGGTCGCGAATAAGTCGCGACATCTACTCGGAATCTTACACGAGTCGACAGGAAATCGTCCCTTTGGACAAAAGCACTCAAGCTGGCGCAAAAGAAAAGCCCCCGTTGCCGGGAGCTTTAATCTCAAATGGTGCGGCGTATAGGATTCCGCGCATCCGCTGCGCGGATCCGCACCGGCTTCGCCCGCCTGCCGGCGGACTCGCCCGCTCGCTAAAAACGCTCCGCGTTTTCTTAACGCTCGCGCCTCGACCGAGGTTCGAATCTCCGCAATGCCCCCGTAAAGGAAAAGCCCCCGCTTCCGGAGGCTTATAACTCAATTGGTGCGGCGTATAGGATTCGAACCTATGACGTTCTGATT
>URSO01000053.1 GCA_900550415.1 uncultured Collinsella sp. | reverse complement strand
GCCCTGGGGCCTCCTGCGGTAACTAGGGAGGCCGAGGCTATTCGTCTTCTTGCTGCAAGTGCGTGGGCTGAGATTTTGGGATGTTGCAAGCTCTTAGCTGAGAGTAGCACTGACATTTGTCCTGAAATGGCTGGTCGTTAGGGGTTGCTACCGGTAGTTGCGGTAGGGTCGGAGCAGATTCTAACTAGAAATGGTGGTCGCCACCGGTTGTTCTCGGCATACTCGGCTCATTCGATTACGATCACCACATGAAAGGAACTGCTATGGATCTTGCGATGGCACAGCGGCTCGTTGATCGCCGCAAGGCTGCCGGGCTTTCTCAGGAGGCGCTTGCCGCCCAGCTGGGCGTGAGTCGTCAGGCTGTCAGTAAATGGGAGCGCAGCGAATCTTCGCCCGATACCGATAACCTTATTGCGCTCGCCGCGCTGTATGGCGTGTCGCTGGATGAGCTGCTGTATGGGGAGGCGGTGGATAGCACTGATGACTCGCAGACTGATGATGAGGCACGGAACAGCAACGCCGGCACCAAAGCTTCAGATGAGGCTGAGGCTTCTGCTGAGCACGCTGATTGCAGCGATAAGCCACTTGTCGATATTTCCCTCGCGCGCGGCATCCACGTTATTGATCCCAACAAAGGCGAAGAGGTCCATGTGGGGCCAGACGGATTGTATATCGATACGCTTGAGGACGATGGACATAGCGTGCATACCAATGACGATGGCACCGTCACCATCGACGGCGAGACGTTTTCCAGCTGGAAGGAGGCGCACGACAAGCTCGACCATCATGGCAAGCATTTCCACACCAAGGTCGGACGTGCATGGAACAAATTCCCCTTCCCCGCACTTGTCGCTCTCGCCTATCTGGTGCTCGGCATTGTCTACAGCACATGGGCTACGGGCCTCTTCCTCGTCTTTTTGATTCCCGTCTATTACGCGCTTGGCGACTTTATCGATCAACGCCGCTTATCTAAGCTGATCGATGTCGTCTATTCAGTCAGTGCCGAGACATGGTTCCTCTACATGTGGCTCTGCCTGGGGCAACCCCATCCCGCCTGGGTAATACTCATCACCATCCCGGTCGTAAAAGCACTCATGCGTTGGTGCCGTAAACAATGGAAGTGCCGCAAACAGGCCTAAACCACCCCAACCAGCCAGCGCCACTCATCCGACACCGCCTGCCCCTTCCAAGTTGCGGTGAGATAGGGACTGTTTTGAAGCTCCAAAGCGCCAAACAGTCCGTATATCACCGCAACTTACAAACAACTGGGTCAGTTCCGGCACGGAGATTAGCATTGAGCTGACCGCGCGCCAAGAAAAGGGCCTATTTACTACGTTTAACTCGAGAGGGCCGACCATACCCGCCTTTTCCGAAAATTGGCAAGCCCTCTACCTGCGGTTTTAATTTCATAATCTTTGTCACGGTCGAGGGTGTGGTAGCAAACGTAGTAGATAGGCCCATTTTGTGGCATACGACCCATACAAGCCCAATCTCGAAGGCTAAAGAGAGCCTCTCATCCACGCCTGTGAGCGAAAACCAAATAGAATGAAAGGCAAATGGAAAGCCCGTTTGACGAGTGGAGGACATATGCGCGACGTAGCCGAAAGCGACTGGAAGCTATTTAAGAAAATGCTTCCTCAATGGCAAGAACGTTATATGGAAAAGCTCATCGCCCAGTACGTTGAGATGCTGAACGGCGACAGCGAAGCGTCCAGTAGATTTTGGACACTAGAAGAGCGCCTCAATAGAGACAAGCTGTCCTCAGGCGTAATTGCAAACGACATTCGCCGCAGCACAATGCACCGCGAGATAGCCAATTTGCTTATCGACAGCGTGATCACCCTTGACGACCTTGACGGTTTTACCGAGGACATTAAGAGCTATGCGCAACACTGGATTGGCCAGTAAGAGCACTGAACGACAGACATCCCCAGCAAAACGGGGCGAACGCCGGGCCACCTAATGGTTGTCCGGCGTTCGCCCAGATAAAACCTGCCAAAATAAACCTGTCCCTTTTTGGCAGGTTACTCGGCGCTCTTGAGGGCGCCGACCATGTCGATCTTGTTGAGCGTTCGGTTGGTGGCGAGGTTGACGATGATCGTAAAGCCAAAGGAAAGCACCACGGCAAGCGCGTAGCTCAGCGGCTCGACTTCGACGTCAAAGTACAGCGACGGCATCTGCAGGATGTACGTAAAGCTCTCGGCAAGCAGGCCACCCAGCGGCACGCCCAGCGCGGCGCCAATCGCCGTGAGGATCAGCGTCTCCTTGTTAACGTAGTGGTGTACCTCACCACGACGGAAGCCCAGCACCTTGATAGTCGCCAGCTCGCGTTCGCGCTCCGAGATGTTGGTGTTAGACAACGTGAATACCACCACAAACGACAGGCACGCCGCCATAAAGGTCACAAGCACCACGACCGAATTGATAATCGTAAAGTTTGCCTCATAGTTTTCCCAATGCTCGGCGGTACTCGACAGCGTAATCCAACCATCGCTCTTAAGACGGTTGGTAAACGCAATCTGATCGGCCGACGAACCCTTAAGCAGCGCAAGGATGCCGTTGAGGCGCGCGCTTCGACCGAATGCGCGCTCATAGGTGCTCTGCGTCATGTAAAGCGTGTTGCCCAGATAGTTGAGCGAAATGTCGCTGACCTTGACCTTGGCAACATTGAGCGACGAATCCTGGACGTGTGCCGTATCGCCCGGCTTGATCCCCAGCACCAGCTGAGAGCTCTTGCTCAAATACACATCTCCGCCACGCAGGGCGAGCAGTTCTTTGGACTCGTCCTCGAGACACACGTAGTCGTCCAGGTCGTTCGCGCGGTCATCGGGCACCACGATCAGTTGCACGGTCTCGCTCTTGCCGCCAAATGTAAAGGTGACGTTGTCGGTCATAATCGGCAGCGTCGAAGTCACGGTCACGTCGGAATCCTTGGCTGCGCTTCGCTCGTCGAGCGCCGCGCACGTCTGCGAAAAATCGTCGGGATTGGCGACCGCCAGCAGGTCGTAGCGCGTGATATGCCCGTACTGCTTGGGCGAAAGCGCCACCGACGTATCGCGGATGCCCATACCGCAGATCACGAGCGCCGTGCAGCCAGCGATACCGAAGATGGTCATAAAGGCGCGCTTTTTGTAGCGGAACAGGTTGCGTGCAGCGACCTTGTTCAAAAAGCCCATGCGGTGCCAGATAAAGCCAATGCGCTCGAGCAGAATGCGCGAGCCGGCGCGCGGAGCCTTGGGGCGCATGAGCGAGGCAGGGGTCTCGGCCATCTCGTGGCGGCAGGCGATAATCGTGGCTCCCACCACGCCCACGGCAAACAGCGCCACCGAAACGATCGAGGACACGATGTCGTACGAAAGCAGCATCTGGGGCAGCGAGTACATGTCGTCGAACACCGTAAACAAGAACAGCGGCAGACCCACAAATCCGATGATATTGCCGAGCACGCCACCGATCAGACACGCCCACAGCGAGTAGTCCACATATTTGGACAGGATGCGCCCGCGTGAATAGCCGAGCGCCTTGTACAGGCCAATAAGCGTGCGCTCCTCCTCGACCATGCGGGTGGCGGTGGTGAGACTGATAAGCACGGCGACGATAAAGAAGATGAACGGGAACACCGTGGCGATGGCCTCGATCGAAGAACTATCGCTCTCGACGCTCGAGTAGCTTGCGATATTGCCGCGGTCCTGGATGTACCAGGTGCATTCGCCCAGGTCAGAGAGCTCGGCGCGGGCATCGGCAAACTGCTGGTCGGCGGCGGCACGGCGCTGGTCCAGGTCGGCTTGCGCCTGCGCACGCTCGTCGCTGCCCTCGGCCATGCGATTGATGTTGTCCTGCTCGATCCCAAAGACCATATTCGCCTGACGCTCAGCTGCGTCCAAGCTCGCCGGTGTGTCGACCGTCAGCTCCTGGGCGCGCGCCTTCTCACGCTCCTCGCGGATCTTCTCGATATTGCCCTTGACCTCATTGATCTTTGCCGAGTAGGCATCCGAATAGGAGTTGAGGCTCTTGGCTCCCTCGACGACCACGTGGACAGCGGAGTAGGAAGAAGATGTCGCGGCATCCTCGCTCACGTAGAACTTGTAGTCCGCAGTCGAAGCAGCGCGAAAGGCGTTGACTGTCGAGTCGGAGCTCACGTCGGTAGGATCGAGAACCTCGGCCGTGATGGTGTAGTCCCCATCGGCAAACTGGTCCTTGGCGCTTTGGTTCGACGAGCTCGCATCGTTGGCGGCAAAGCTCACCGTATCGCCGATTTTCTTGCCCGAAGCCTTCAAAAAACGTGAGGTCACTGCCACTTCGCCCGAAGTCTCGGGCAGCTCGCCGCGCACTAGCACCGGTTGGTCAATATTCTCTTTGGAGAGGCTCTGTACGACGACACGCTCGCGCGTCGTACCCACGGCGGTATAGGCGGTCTCGGTATAGATGCCCTCGGCCGTCTCGACGCCATCGACCTCTTGGATCGCGGCAATATCGTCATCGGTCAGACCATAGGTCGACTGCACGTTGATGTCATAGACATTCTGCTGGTCAAAATAGGCGTCGACCGAATCACACAGGTCCTCGCAGCCCGCCTTAAGGCCGCACATCACGCTCACGCCAAGCGCGGTGATCACAACGATAGACAAGAAGCGTTTGAGGCTGCCGCGAATCGTGCGGTAGACACCGCGGCGAAACACCGTCGGCACCATGTCGTTTGAACTTTGGGCAGTGCGGTAGGTCGTAAAATCCTGCTCGCGCTCCGTGTTCTGCGCGTCGCGGCGTTGGCTGTTTTGGCGGTCCTGATCCATGGGCGCTACCACTCGATCGTCTCGATCGGCACGGGATTTTGCTGGACCGTCTCGCTCTCCACTCGACCACTCTTAAAGCGGATCAGGCGATCGGCCATGGGCGCGAGCGCGGAGTTGTGCGTGATGATGATGACCGTGATGCCCTGCTTGCGACAGGTGTCCTGCAGCAGCTGCAAGATCTGCTTGCCGGTTTTATAGTCGAGCGCGCCCGTGGGCTCGTCGCACAGGAGCAGCTTGGGGTTCTTTGCCAGTGCACGGGCGATGGACACGCGCTGCTGCTCGCCGCCCGAAAGCTGCGCGGGGAAGTTGGCGAGGCGCTCGCCCAGGCCAACCTGGCAAAGCGTTTGCTCGGCATCGAGCGAATCGGGGCAGATTTGCGCCGCGAGCTCGACGTTTTCGAGTGCCGTCAGGTTGGGGACCAGATTGTAGAACTGGAAAACAAAGCCGACATCGGCGCGGCGGTATTCCACGAGCTGCGTCTCGTTGGCGGAGCTCACGTCGCGTCCGTCCACCGTCACGGTGCCGGAAGTTGCCGTGTCCATGCCGCCCAAGATATTGAGCGCCGTGGTTTTACCGGCGCCCGAAGCGCCCAGGATAATGGCAAGCTCGCCACGCTCAACGGTAAAGCTCGCGCCGTCGAGCGCATGAATGCGGGCATCGCCCTCGCCGTATGCTTTGATGACGTCTTTGAATTCAATATAGGCCATCGATTAATTCCCATCTGGTCGGATAACTCTTTAGTATTACCCATTTCGCACCGACCAAAAAGGGACAGGTTTATTTTGGCAGGTTTTATAAGGGGAAACGTACCTCTTTGGGGGCAGCGCGGGACGCGCAGGGGCGGCCGTGCAGATCGGCACAGCCGTCTCACGTGGAATCGACCGACGCCCGCCTTTCCGTGACACCGGCAACTCGTTTTTGCTTGTTGGCATGGCCGCCATTATGACTTGGGACTGAGCACTCAAATTCTCACTCCTCATTGCCACGCTTGCCGCAAGCTATCAGGGTGACGAGATGACGACGCTCGCTGTAGCAGCGCAGCCACACTCTATAAGCGAGGCGTTTGCCAGCAAAAAAGCGCGCGACAGGGTAAGCCCGCCGCGCGCTATCCTATGCGGACTAGTTATTGTTGTTGGTCATCGAGGCCACTGCTGCCGCAAGATTGGAAATGGGCATCGTCTGCAACCAGATGCGACCGGGACCGGTGAGCACGGTGTTGAACACGCCCTCGCCACCAAACATGATGTTTTTGACGCCCTTGACCATTTGAGCGTCGATGCTCACGGTCTCCTCAAAGCCGGCCACGTTGCCGGTATCCACAATCATCTGCTGGCCAGCAGCGAGCTCGTACTCAACCAGGTCGCCGTCGATCTCGGCAAAAGCAACACCCGAGCCCGTGAGCTTCTGCATGATAAAGCCCTCGCCGCCAAAGACGCCGGCCTTTGCCTTCTTGTTAAAGTGAATGCTCAACTCGACGCCACTTTCCGCGGCAAGGAACGAACGCTTCTGCAAAATCCAGCTCTTGCCCGGACCGATCTCGATTGGCACGATGCGGCCGGGGAAGCAGGAGCCAAACGCGATCATGCCATCGCCACGCGCGGTCCAAATGTTTTGGAACAATGCCTCACCCGAAAAAGCCTTGGAGAACATCTTGCCGATGCCACCGCCCGAGGTAGACATTTCCATGTTGGGGGTCATCCAAGCCATGGCGCCGCTTTCGGTGATCATGGATTCGCCATCGCTAAGGTTGCACGTAACAACCGGGAAAGCCCCTCCGCCGATCTCGTACTGCATGACCGTCTCCTTTCCACTCAGGAGCCGAATAACGATGCCTATATTTTAGCAGGTAGAGATGCATATGTTCACACCGCCCATGCCCTCTCCTGCGGACGTTTCCCCAGATAAAACCTGCCAAAATAAACCTGTTCCTTTTTGGCAGGTTTTAAAGGCAAACGGTGAAGGTGATCTGGTTGCCGTGACCGGATACGGTGGCGGCGCCTCCATGGGCCTCGGCGATGGCACGCACCACGGACAGGCCCACGCCCGAGCCACCCGTCTTGGAGCTGCGCGACGCATCCGCACGATAGAAGCGATCGAACAATCGGTCCAGGTCGCCCTCGGGCAGCTCGTCCACGGCGTTCGATACGACAAGCTCGGCGGCGCCCTTGCCTTTGCCGTGCGAAACGGCGCACAGGCTCAGCTCAATCACGCTGCCCTCGCTCGCATAGCGCGTGGCGTTGTCCAGTAGCAACTCAACCACCTGCGCCACCGCCGCGGCATCGGCATGGGTCCGCACGCCGGTCGCAATCGACGTCGACAGGCGTTTACCGCCTGAGACCGCCACCGACTTAAACGGCGCCGCCGCCTTGTTCACCGCCTCCGAAAGATCGATCGACGCCATGGTAAAGCCCGCCGAGCCCTCGTCCATGCGTGCCAAGAACACCAAGCGCTCCGTGAGCGCCGATAATAGCGCACCCGCACTCGCCTTAGTGCTGCCTTAGCAGGTCGATGAGCATATTTAAAAAAGCAAGGTTATAGCTTAGTCGGACTTAAGGAACGGGCGGCTTCACATCTCGCCCTGCAAACAACGCCCGTACAGCGAGCGCGCTTGCCGCATGGGCGTTGCGGCCGCCTGCAGCTTATAGATAGGCACCCTCGAGGCGCAGCAGCCACTCCTTGCGATCCAGTCCACCGGCGTATCCGTTGAGCGATCCGTCGGCCGCGACCACGCGATGGCACGGCACGATAATCGAAATAGGGTTGCGAGCGACCGCAGCCCCCACCGCGCGAGGAGATACAACGGGCGCTTCATTTCCCGGCACACGATGTCGAGCCGCAACACGCTGGGCGATCTCGCCATACGTAGCGACCTCGCCACGCGGGATCGAAAGCAGCTCAAACCAAACCTCACGCTGAAACGCCGTGCCGATCATATGCAACGGCGGCGTAAACCGAGGTTCCTGCCCTGCAAAATAAGCATTCAGCCAAGCCCAGGAACGCTCAAGCACCGAAGAGGCCACACCATTTGCCGGACTCACCGACGACATGCCACCAGTACCGGAAACCGCATCGACGCCTTCAACATGTTCGGAGTCTTCACGGAGAAGCGTGGAGCCAAAGTGCTCCTGCCCCTCAAACCAAAGCCCCGTCAGACCGCGGCCATCAGCGGCAAGCAGGATTTCGCCCAAAGGCGAAGCAAACGTCGTCGTGACCACCAGCGGCTCCTTTCAAAACTCCGCAACATAATACCGCGAATTGTGCAGACAACCCCCGCAGATACGTCCGGGCGGGCTCGCAATTACTTCAGCGAGGCTGTTTTTCCCAATCAAGCGAAGAAGACGCGGGGCTTCGACGCCAGGGCGGTACCCCCGCCAGCTGAGCTCTAATACTTTTCCCGAGAAGTGAACGAGTAAAAACGAAGTCCCGGAGCATCCACACCTTTAGACCGCAAAACCGCAGGATTCGCGCTGCAAAACCGTAGGAAATAGCGGTCAAAATATGCCAATGCTTCGGGGGTCCAAATAAGGTCGTTCACTTCACGGGAAAAGTATTAGACCTCAATAGCGGGGGATGGGGTGCCGGTGCAAAACGGCGTCAGAAATGGGGTAAACAAGGCAAACGGATCTCATGGATCAAAAATCACGTTGCAAAAGTATGAAAATATCCTATAATTGCAGCATGAAGTACTTTAGCAACATAGCGGCGATAAGCGAGCTTTCCGAGAGCGAGGGCGTGTTCACCACAGCCCAGGCGGCTCGCATGGACATCTCTCGAGATGCGCTGGCACACTCATGTCGTGCGGGGCGTCTTGAACGAATATGCCACGGCGCCTACCGGATGTCTGGAACACAGCGCCGAGACACCGACGAGCTCAACGCTTTCTGGAAGCTCACCAATCCCTCCCTTTGCGCGTGGGAGAGAAAGCGCCAGTGGGACGGCATTGCAGTGAGCGGTACGACTGCGGCGAACCTGCAGCAAATGGGCGATTTCTACCTGTCCCCCTATAGGATGACCGCGCCCGCGCGTATCAATACAAGAAACGAATCCCTTTCTTTTGTAAAGCGCGAGATTGCTGAGCGGGACATCGTTTGGCTCGACGGCCTGCCGGTAACTAAACCCGAGCGCACGCTTGTCGATCTTTGCCTCGATTGCGAGGATCCCTCATTAATTATCGATGCCTATCACGACGCGCTTGGACGTGGACTCGATATACAACGGCTGAAGGATCTTGTAGAAGAGAACTCTAAAACCGCCAAACGACGCGAGCTGATGGCGCCTTTGCTGATGGTACTGAACGGGTAATGCGAAACGGAGGACATGGTGAAGTACAAAACGCCTGCCGCATTGGAGATGGCTGTTAGGAATGCCGCAAGAGAATCACCAATGGATACTAATCGGGCAATCGTTGGTTTCTACTTTCATCGCTTCCTATGTCGCGTTTTTTCAGAAGATGACTGCCGTTTTGTGCTTAAAGGTGGTCAAAGCGTCCTGGCGCGAACACTCGATGCACGTGTCACAAGAGATATTGACTTGGTTGCTCAAGAGGAGAGTCTCGAAGAGGCTATTGTCGATCTGGTGCAGGCTGCTTCGATTGATCTGGAGGATTTCGTTTCGTTCGTCTTTGATCGTGCAGAGCAGATCAAAGAAGAAGATGAGTATCGGTGCGGTGCGAAGGTGTGGTTCACCCCCTTTATGGGAACCAAGAAGCTACAGCCAATTTCAATTGACTTGGTAATTGATGAAGTGCGGGGACTTGAGCCTGAGGTTCTTGCGCCGATCGATCGTCTGAATATCGAGGGGCTCCCAGTCTGCGACTATCGAGTATGCCGAGTGGAGAGTGCCCTTGCAGATAAATTGCTCGCAATGATAGAGATGCATGAGGGCCGTGCCTCTTCGCGAATCAAGGATATAGTCGACATCTTGGTGTACGCGAAAACTTGCTTCGTCGATGGGGCTACGCTTGTCGAGAGGGTCGAGAAAGAAGCGTCTGTCCGCAAGGTGGCAATGCCGGAAGAGTTCGTGGCGCCTCTCTGGTGGAAACAAAATGGTTCTGCACAGTACGTAAAGATGGCGAGGCAGGCGGAGGTACTTGATCTCGCGGGGGACATTGCTGGGGCAGAAGAGGTTGTCAATCGGTTGTATACACCGTGCTTTAATCATTCGGCGAATGTGCGCAAATGGAATCCTCAGACCACGGGATGGGAATAGGCTAGATAGTTAAGCCGGCGGCAGAATTAGTTCCTGTCGCCGGCTTAAGACGTTTCTACTGCCTATGCGCTATTCGCAGGTCTGGTCGACCACCAGAGTGACGGCCTTCTTTGCGACTTCGAGGTCGCGCTGGGCTTGGGCGATGGCAGCCTCGGCTTGTTTCTTTGCGTCTACGACCTCGGCGAAGCGATTGATGGATTCGCTGTACTCGCGCGTGCGCGGGTCGAGCGCTGGCGGGACTTCGATCTCGAACAGGTCGTTAGGGCGGATGGCGCGGATGCTGGCTGCTTCGGTTAATGCTTGAATCAGCTGCGCTCCATGGCCTTCTGTAAGGTATCCAACGATTATCTCCGAAAACACCACGCGCTCCTCTTCGGTCATCGTTTGGAACGACGGGCGAATGACGGTGGTGTTATGCGAAGCAACCAGGTGTTGCTTCGCGTCATCGGCGCTGACGACGAGCAGGTTGGACGCGCCGTAGCGACCCAGCATGCGTGGCATGACGATATCTCCAGCGCGGAGTTCGTAGCGATCGAGAACGCTGGGGTTCACCTTTACGATTTTGGAATCCGAGCCGTTTGCGCTTTCTACAGCGTCTGCGGGCAGAAGGTTGCCGTCTTGAAAATCCTGAGATGAGATGCGGCGAACCTCGATCGCATCAACGTCGTTCGATGTGGTGCTCTCGCGGGGCATGAATGGTGCCACTCGCGTAAAAGCGTCACCAAGCGTGGCGCTGTAGTTTCGGGTAAGGCTGATAAGGCTGATTTTGCCCCACGAGAGTGGGGCATGGTGCTGGAGTAGCTCACGCGTCTCGAGAACGATTGTCTCTATGGGAGAGGTCTGATGTTGAGCGAGGCTAACGCGGGACCAATCCGGTGCAATAGCTAGGGGCGGGCAGGATTCTTCGTTCGCGGGGGTTGGCAACATGTAGCGAGTGAAGCTGGACAGGTTGTGGAATGTGACGCTGCGGTTCTCCGTTGACAAGACGATGAGCTCGCACATCTTGTAACTGCTGGGTTCGCTGTGCGGGAAATAGACGACACGCTCGATGAGTCCTTCGCGCATGAGAACCGTGCGCGCCTGCTCGGCTTTATCTATTAGACTTGCTGGCAGTAATACCGCTGCCCTGCTTCGACCGGAAAGCGCGAGCGCATAGAGGCACCAAACAAAGGGGTCCCAATCGCAAAAGCCTAAATAGCCCGGCTCCAGATCGTTGATAAGGGCCTCGCATAAGCGAATTTCTTTGTCGTGAGTATTGCGGTGATAGCCCGTAGCGTCGATAAGCACCGGAGCGGGGCCGTCGACGTCGTCCCGCTCTCCTGGTTCAAGTTCGCAAATGCTGGGAAAGACGCTTTTATTCATGAAGAGGCACGTATTGAGCAGGTCGGCATCGAGCGAATCGGGTAGTCGAACGACGCGCAAGCGACTGCCTTGTTCCAGATTGAGTGCGCGCGAAATGATGGCAGCGGTGAGGCGTGGCAAAGAGAACGCGGATTCGTACATACGTATGCCCTTTCTTCTTAGTGGGATATATGTTAACAGAATATTTCGAAAATTTCTAATGACGAGAACAGCACACTGTGCTATCCTCGAAGCAATCCAAACCAATTCAATACCAACTGTTTGATGCCACAGCTAGACAGCCTTTAGGCAAATCGCGCTATCGAGCAGAGTAATTTTACTTACGAAACCACAGGCTAGGCGACGTTTCTGGCCCACACGTCAAATCATTCTAAAACTTAGAACAAACTTACCGACAAACATCTGCAACCGGATAGGAAGAAGCATTCATGAAGAGCGAAGACAGCATCTACGAGGCAATCCTCAACACACTCGACGAGGATCTCCGTAGTATGTGCGCAAAGAACGAGAAGGCAGAGCAGCCGTTTCCGTATCCGTACTGCGGTGAAGAGAACGTTGAGCGCCTCGCTAAGGCACTTGTTGGCGTGCTGGAAAAGCACTCGCCCGATATTCCCGGGCTGGTGCCCGAGCAGTATCGAGACGATGTGCACGAGGCTCGCGAGCTTTTGGCCGCGGCGGCGCTCGCTTTGCTGTCGCTGTACTTTCCCCAGCGCGATAACTGCATGCGTTGCATGGCCATCTTAATTAGCCTGTTTCGGCACGGAAGCAATCCGCGCTTTAAATCGAGCGGCGTGCTCATGTTTGAGCAGGTTTCGACAGGTATGAAGTACTCGTCCGAAAAAGGTGGATCTATTCCGTCTCGCTTTGTGCGTCATACCGACCACAAAAGGCCCTACGACCACGTGCATCGCGACGGATCGCGTGGCTTTACGGCGGACGAAGACGATGTCGTCATGTTTTTCGAACGTTACCGCGTGATTCAGCAACGCGTGTTCGATACGAGTCCGCGTTTCAACTTTGAGCTATGCGTCAAATACCCGTATGAGGCACTTTCGGACAATCGGCAGAACTTTTATTACATGGAGGAAAAGATGGAAATCGATTTGGCAACTAAGGTACGGGGGCTCCAGGACCGCTATCTCCTCAACTGCGCTCAGGCCAAGGGATACGACCTGCTCGACAAGCTGATGATTAATGCATTGCTTGCGTATCTGCGCGACGGATCAGTCTCAATTGCGGCGCGCGAGAGCTATGTGGCGCAAACCGAGCGTCTGATTGACGGCGCGGTCAAGTTGCCGTGTACGACGAGCCCCAAGGAGGGTGTAAGCGTCGACCGTATTTCCTAGCAACTAAACAGAACTATCGACAAGAAAGGGGCCGTGACATGTCAGTCATCAAGATGTACGGCTACGAGGCCGCGCAGCAAACGGAGTATCAAACCAAGAAGTGGGCGACCAAGGAGGAAATGCAGGCGCTGTCGTCCGGCGATGAGCAGCGCGATGTGATCTTGGCGCACGGTGCCACGGTTGCTTTTTACGAGGGCGATAAGCACTGGGAGACGAGCGTGTCCAACAACGTGTTTGTCTTTGGCGGAACCGGCAGCGGCAAAACGGCGAGTTTCGTTTTGCCCAACCTGCTCAATCACCACGAATGCTGTTATGTGGTCACAGACACCAAGGGTGAGCTGCTGCGCCGTACGGGGAAAGGCTTTGAAGAGGACGGCTACGAGGTAACGGTTCTCGATACTGTTAATCCCGAGCGGTCGGCCGGATACGACCCTCTGCGTTACGTGATGGATGTCGAGGATATCCCCACCACAGTGGCGGCAATCATGGAGGGGGTCGATCCTGATGGGCGCAGCTTTAGGAACGACCCGTTTTGGGACAACGCGAGCGATCTGCTGCTCCGAGCGATTATTGGAATCCTGTTCCTTTTGGAGTGCCTTGCCGGCACATTTGCGCCGGGTGGGGATCCCACGGCTCCGCGCCGCTACCTTAAGATGAACAACGTCTTTAAGCTGGCCGCGCTCATCAAGGTCACGGGAGATGGCGAGGGCCGATTTCCGTTGGACTACCTTGTGGGGCAGGTGGAGTCCAAGGAATTTCTTGGCAGGTATGAGTCGGCGAACGCGGACCTGTATGGCGTTGAGCAGTACCGCGATTTTCGCGGAGCAGCCGATAGGACGCTTAAGAGTATTCTGATCACACTCAATGCGACCATCTCGCGGCTTAAGACTCCCCAGCTCATGCGCGTCTATGAGAAAGATGGAATGCGTCTTGACCGTATCGACGAGGGCAAGCGCGTAATCGATCTTAAGGTGAGCGACAACGACTCGACCAATGCATGGCTTGCCAACGTTGCCCTTAAGCAGCTGTTTAACCTGGCCCAGCGCCGCGCCGACGCCAGCCCTAGTGGGCATTTGCAGCGCCGCGTGCAGTTTATTCTGGATGAGTTTCCCAACGTGGGCCGCATCCCCGATTTTGAGCGGAGTATTGCGACCGTGCGCAGCCGTGGCATGAGCTTTTTGATGTGCGCGCAGTCGTTGAGCCAGCTCGATGGTGTGTATGGCGAAACCACAGCTCATACCATCCTCGATAACTGCGACAGCTTGGTCTACATGGGCGGCGGCAGCAACATCGCGACGCAGAACTACATAAGCGAGCTGTGTGGCGAGTCGGTTTTGGGCACCAACTATGTGGGCGCCGAGCGCACTGCCGTCGATGTGCGCGGTTGCGTGATAACCCCGGGCGAGGTGGGGCTTATGCCGCGCGCCGATTGTCTGGTCAAAGTGACCGGCATGCGCCCCTTCCGTGCCAAGAAGTATTTTTGCGGTGATCATCCCAATGCGGCCAAGTGGCTGAGGGATTAGTCCTTGCGGCTTCGCGTGCTCCATCTTGCTTATTTGGCCGCACGGCTTCCATTAGCCGTAAACCGTGCGGCCCCGTTTTGCCTCCTTACCGATTCCGTTTAGAAGGGAATTACCATGTCCGTTATGTATCGTGAACCCAGCATCATCAAGAAGTCTAAGGACGGTCGCGTTGCCGCCGTAGATATGGCAAGCGAGCTGCTCAACAGTCGCGTGCTGCTGCTGGAGGGCGAGGTCAACGACCTAACCTGCAACGGCCTCATTAAGTCCATGCTGGTGCTGGAACATCAAAGCGCGGCCGAGCCCATCACCCTCATCATCAACAGCCCGGGCGGCAGCGTTACGGCGGGGCTGGCGCTCATCGACACCATGCAGTCGCTCGACTGCCCCGTGATCACGGTGGGCGAGGGCGTCGTGGCCTCGATGGCCGCGGTGATTTTGGCCTGCGGTGACCACCGCCAGGTGTACCGCCACACGCAGGTGCTCATCCACCAACTGATGGGCGGCACAGGCATGGCGCAGCAGACCGATATCGAGATTGTGGCCCAGCATACAGCGGCCATGCGCGCCGAGCTGGACGAGCTGCTGGCCGAGCATGGCAACCTGAGCGCGCAGGAGTTCCATGAGCTCACCGAGCGCGACTGCTGGTGCAACGCCAAGCGCGCCCTAGAGCTGGGCTTGGTGGACGAGGTGATTTCGCCCAGCGAAAAACCTGCTTGCAGGGAGGGCGAGGTGTAATGATGCGCGGCTTGGATGGACGGGATGAAGGTATTAAAAGCGTGAGGAGGGGTAGATATCTCATCAATGACGACAGGTCGCTGCATCAAGCGAGGCGTTCTGACTACGCATCCAAGGAAAACGCTGTCATTCTTGGGTGGGCGCGAAGCGTGACTTAGCGTGCTTGATTCGAGCTTGCTTATGTCTCGGAATGTACCTAGAGAGAAAGAGGGAAATGGTGTCGGGTCGAGATTATGGATGGCTCTGTTAGACCAAGGTTGACATAAAAACGATGTCACCGCGAGGCGGTACCC
>URSO01000052.1 GCA_900550415.1 uncultured Collinsella sp. | reverse complement strand
GCGCAGGACTGTAGAGCAGCAAACTTAACCCCCGCCCCCAGCCCCGGAGACCCTCCCTGCCGTCACATGCTTCAAGCTGTTGTTGTTCCTCGCCGCTTCCGCGGCTCGAGGCCCCCGTTCTCCTCGGCGGGGTTGTCCAAGGGTCTTGTTGAAACTCTACCTTTTGCTGAAAGAAAAACGGGGGATGCGGTGTGCATCCCCCGTTTTTGTTGCGGTTAGTCCAAGTCAATAAACTTGGTGCTTAGGATCTTGCCGTCTTTGACGAGCATTCTGGCCATGGTGGGGCCTCGGGTGCCTCTGGGGTAGCTGGCGCTGCCCGGGTTGAGGACTAGGCAACGGCCCACTTGGGCTTCTTTGGTTACGTGGGTGTGGCCGTTGATGGCTACGTCTACGGATCCCACCGGAAGGTCTTCGCGGTAGTGGGCTACGGCGAATTTGAGGCCTTCGTAGGTAAAGAGCGCAAGACGGTCTACATCGGGGCCGTAGTCGCGGTAGTAATCGTTGTTGCCCAATACGGCCCGCACGGGGGCGATGGTGCATAGGTGCTCGTAGTCCATCTCTGACGTAAGGTCGCCGGCGTGGATGATCAGGTCTGCGCCCTCAAGCTCATCCAAGAGCGCAGGCGATAAATAGCCGTGGGTGTCCGAGATGATGTCGATGCGCTTGGCGCTTGCGCTGTTCATGGGATCCCTTCCACAAAAAAACGATTCGGCAGATACATACAAAAAAGGCCCCACGGCCCCGCAGACGATGGGTCTACAGGGCTGCGGGGCCAGTGTGCTAGAGACTCAGAGCCTTCTTGAGCGGCACGACGCGGCGGCGAGAAACCGGCACGCGTTCGTCGACGCCCGTAATGCCCAGCTGGATGGCGCCCGAGGGCACCGTCTCAACGTCCGTGACGCACGCTAGGTTGACGATATAGCGGCGGTGAACACGGAAGAAGCCAAAGTCGCAGAGCTTGGCCTCAAACTGCGCCAGCGAGGTCGTCGACAAAAAGCGATCATCGACGGTATAGATGCAGGAGTAATCGTCCTTTGCCATGATAAAGCGGATGTCATCCACGGGAATGAGCACCTTGCGGCCGCCCTTTTCCACCGGGATACGCTCGATGGTCACTTTGCTGTCCGTAACCGGCTTGGCGCGTTGCATGACCTTCTCGATCGCGCGATCCAAGCGAGCTTCCTCGACCGGCTTCATCAGATAATCGACGGCATCGACGTCGAATGCCTCGACCGCATGGTCGCTATACGCAGTCACAAACACGATCGCCGGCGGATTTTTGAGCTTATGCAGCGCCTCGGCAAGTTGCAGGCCCGAGGCACCGGGCATCGAGATATCGAGAAACACGACATCCACGCGACTTTCCATAAGCATCTCGATGGCGGAGCGGACGCTCGACGCCTCCGTGATCGTGCCGATCTTGCCCGTTTGCTCGAGCAAGAAGCGAAGCTCCGAGCGAGCCGGCGCCTCATCATCCACAATCATCGCACGCAGCATAGGGATAAAACCTTTCGTCAACTAACTACGCCGGGCATCCGTCGCATGACGTTGAGCCCGTAGCCTTTTATTTTACTCTTGAATGTCAAAGATGCTCTCTGACAAATCAAGATGAAGAAGCACTTTGGTGCCCTTGCCCGGCGCCGATTCGACACGCGTATAGGAGTGCGGCCCAAAAAAGCGATGGATGCGCTCCGAAATATTGTGCATGGCCACACCGGCGCCGCCACCCTGGGGAGAGCTGGCGTCGGGACGGGCAGAGCGCTCGTCAAACAGTCTGGCGGCGGTACCCTCATCCATGCCCACGCCATTATCGGCCACGGCAATCAAGATTGCATCCTCGCCGTCTTGGTGAACGGTCACGTCGATCCTCAGGGCGTCGTCATCGCCCATACCATGACGCACGGCGTTCTCGACAATCGGCTGGATCACGAACGCCGGCACCAGCGTATCTTCCACGTCCTCGGACACATCGAACGTCGCAAGCACGCGGTCCTCGCCAAAGCGGGCCTTCTCAAAGGTAAGGTAGCGCTTGGTCTGTGCGACCTCGCGCGAGACCGGAATAAGCGATCCCGAGTTGTCGAGGGTGGCACGATAGAACGATGAAAACTCACGAAGCAGTTCGCGGGCCCGCAGCGGGTCGGTGCGCGTAAACGATGCAATGGTGTTCAGCGTGTTGAACAGGAAGTGCGGGTTAATCTGCGCCTGCAGCGCACGCACCTCGGCGCGCGCTGTGAGTTCCTTTTGCACCTCGAGCTCGTGGATGGCGAGCTGCGTGGACAAAATCTCGGCAAAGCCCGAGGCAAGCGCGTACTGGGTACGGTCGACGGCGCGCGGGGTCTTGTAGTAGAACTTGAGCGTGCCGACGGTACGATCGCCCACCTTGATGGGGGCGATAATGCCGGCGGGGACTTGGTTGTGCGAGCCGTCCGAGCCCACGACATCCACCATACGGTTGAACGACTGCACGATGCCATGTTCGATAACGTAGCGTGTGGCAAGCGTGTGGATGGGAGAATCTGGCAGTAGTTTTTCCTCAAACTCGCCCGCGCAGGCAAGCACGTTGTCCTCATCGGTGATGGCCACCGTCATGGCGCGCGTCTCGGGCAAAATGCGCTGGCACACCAAACGCGCCGACTCCTGCGTCAGACCGCCCTTAATGTCCTCGAGCATGGCCGAGGCCACCGAGAGCGTCTCCTCGGTGTACTGGGAGCGCACCGAATCGGGATTGAGCGTCAAAAAGATAAAGATGCACAGAAAGATGCACAGCAGCGCGCAGGCGACCACGGTCGCGATCGGCTCGATTCCAGTCGCCAGGGCAAAAATAAAGTACACCAGCACGCAAATGGCGCAGGCAACGGCAATGATGCGAAAGATTGATATTGAACTATCGCGCTGGGCGCGGCGGTCGATCATTCGGCCCCCTCCAGGATACTGATCAGTTGTGCGTCACGCCAAAGCCCGTCCATGATCTTGGGCCAAAAACTCTGGAAACGCAGGTAGCTTGCAGCGTTTTGGCGCGCATAGGCTTTTGCCTCGTCGATACCATGGCGCCAGATGCGCAGGTAGCCCTCATGCTCGCGGGTAAACACGCTGCGGACCATAGCGGTCTTGCGCACGCGGTCGTCGAGCTCGCGCGAAATCCACGGGCCCGGGTAGGGCATGAGCGATGCTGCCGTAACGGGAATGAGCTCCTTTTGATGCGCGGCGAATGTCAACTTGGCCCGTTCGTAGTACCAACGGTATACATCCTGCATAAAGCGCGGTGAGCGCTTTTCGGACTCCGGAGGCAGATGGCGCACGGTCCACTCGTTATCGAACCACACGTCGTAGCCAAACATGCGCATGTTAAAGAGGTAATCCAAGTCCTCGCCGCGGGTGATAAACGGGTCAAAGGCCACACGCGTAAAGGCGCGGGCGTGCAGGGCCATCAGGCCGCCGCACACGTAGTTGGAGCGCGAGATGCGGGTGCCCGAGAGCGCCTTTTTCATCCAACGGTTGAACTCGATGCGCTTGGTCCACCAACGATGGCAGATGCCCGCCTTGTCCGTGGGAGCCAACGGCGAGCCGTCGCGATCGTAGAAATAGCCGCTCTTGACCAAGATAGGCAAGCCCTGACGCGTCTGCTGCCCCAACGCATAGGTCGCGCGCTTCATAAAGTCGGCGTCGATGACAGTCTCATCGTCATCCAAAAAGATAACCGCGTCATGCCCCAGCACCGCAGCGCAGGCCAGCCCCATGTTGCGGATGGCACCGCAGCCTCGCAGGCTCACGCACTCGCCCGAACCCTTGGGCGCGATCTGAGCAACCCGATCTGCGATGCGCGAGGCCTGGGTGTTGGTGACAACGGTGACCTTGAGCGTGGGATGCGCGTCGACAATCTCGTGCACGCGCAGCGACACATCGGCTGTGGCAGAAACGGGACAGACCACCAAAAGGATGATGCGCGGGATGTCGCGCACCTGTTCAAGCGAGGCCAGGCAGCGGTCGAGTTCGGGATTATCGGCGTTGAGTCGTGTCGAATGGTCATAGGTGCCAGGGGCGTTTGCGCGAGCGTCATCGCCCGCCCAATACGTTGGAATCACGACCGTGGCGTTCATGCCTTACCCTCCCTGCAACACAAAAACGGGACGCCGCCAAACACAGGCGACGCCCCGCGACCTAGCTGATTCCATCATACCCACTTGGGCAAATCATTGCTCGCAAGTCGCAATGTTTATTGCGGATAACCCCAAAAGAGTACCGTGGACAGGCACAATAGCCGCTCGCTCCTATGCGGCATGCTCTGCCGCCCGAGTCATGCGGGACAAGCGGACCAGCAGCATAAAGCCCACCACCAGCAGCACGCCGATAGACAGGACGCCCAGCGAGGGGTTGCCGGTCAGCGAGGTGACAACCGACACCAGGAAGGTGCCCATAACGCTTGCATAACGACCAAAGATGTCAAAGAAGCCGTAGTACTCGTTGGACTTTTCCTTGGGAATAATGCGGCCAAAGTAGCTACGGCTGAGCGCCTGCACGCCGCCCTGGAACAGGCCGACCAAAATGGCAAGCACCCAAAACTCAAAGGCGGTCTTTAGGAAGAACGCGGCAAAGAGCACGATGCCCATATAGGCGGCGACTGCCACCAAGATCATGTTGAGCGTGCCCACGCGTCCGGCGAGCTTGCCGTAGATGATGGCGGACGGAAAGGCCACAAACTGCGTAACGAGCAGAGCCAGCACCAGTTGGGTCGAGTCGATGCCCAAAGCCGATCCATAGCTGGTTGCCATGGAAATGACCGTGTGCACACCGTCGATGTAGAAGAAGAACGCGATCATGTAGACCAGCACGGTCTTGTTGTGGGCAATCTCGCGCATGGTGTGTCCGACCTCGGAGAACACGCCGCCCACGATGTGGCCGATGGTGTCCTCGGGACCACGCTCGCGACCGTACTTCTGCTTATAGGTGCGAATGAGCGGCAGGGTAAAGATGAGCCACCAGGCACCAGTGATGACAAACGACAGACGCGTTGCCAGCATGGTGGGGACACCAAGAGCGGGACCACCCATGATAAGCGCCAGGCAGATGATGAACGGCACGGTGGAACCGATGTAGCCCCAGGCATAGCCCGAGCTGGACACGACGTCCATGCGCTCGTCGGTGGTAATGTCGGGCAGCATGGCGTCGTAGAACGTCATAGAAGAGTTGAGGCCGATGGTGCACAGCACGTACACAGTCAAAAATGCCATGGCGGACATTGGGATAGCCTGCGCCAGGCAAAGAACCAGGCCCGTGAGGAAGAAGCCCAAGAAGAACTTGATCTTGTTGCCGGCGTAATCGGCAAGCGCGCCCAGAATGGGCATGAGCATGGCAATGACCAGCGAGGCAATCGTCTGCGCGTTGCCCCAAGCGACCACCAGGTCTGCCGAGGAAGCGCCGGTATTGATGGCGTTAAAGTAGATGGGCACCACCGAGGTATTGAGCAGCACGAGGGCCGAGTTTCCCACATCGTACATGACCCAGTTACGCTCGAGCTTGGTGTATTTCATGGACAGGGACCCTTCGTATTCGCCCGATATGCAGCTAGTTCATCGTACCCCAATTGCACGGAGGCGCCGGTAAGGATTCGGCAAAGAGACAGGAGCGGACCCTACTCCTCGCGGTCGAATTCCTCGTCGGTGCCGAGCACGCGGCCGCTGTAGTTGACGTGACCGGTCACGGCCTCCATGTCACCGGTCTCGATAAAACGCGCGACCGTGCACTCGTAATCGACCAGCGCGCGATCAAAGACCTCGGGGAAACTCTCGTTCGAGACCTCATCGGTAAAGGGATTCTTCCATGTCAGATGGCCCAGGTTACCGGTGCGCTCGGGCAGCTCCGTCGTCACGCGATGGGCAAGGCCGTCGAGCAGCGAGTAGTCGTGCACCAACCCCTCAACCAGCGAGATCGCGCGCGTCTTTACGGAGCCGGCCGGCTCAATCGCACGGTAAAGTCGCTGCATATTGGCAACGGCAGCACCGTACTCCCCCGCCGGAATGTCAATGCCGTACACGCGTCCGGCAACATAGCTCATCAGCACGCCGGCCACGCGACTGATGCGATCGGTGGTGACGATCTCGCCCGCCGGCGGGTAATCGTCGACCGTAGCGCCATCGCGCTTAAGCTGCAGCATCAGTACATCCAGGTCGCTCTCGATCACGGCATGGACCTGACTGCTCGAATCCTCAAGCTCTGAATCGGACTCCACGATGCCAAACTGCTGCTCATAGACAAAGGGGTGGGCGTTGCGGTCGAGCACGTAATGAGACAGCAGACCCAGCGCAAAGGCGCGACCCAAGCTGGCGTCGCGCGGCAGCAGATGCGACACGCCGTCGCGCAGGCACGCGAACTGGCGAGACATGCGCGAGCGATGCATGACCTGCGCCAGCAGCGTACAGTCGGAAACACGCGGTGTCAGAATGTGAAAGAAAAACGGGTCGGGACCTTGGTTGCCCAAGATAAAGGCAATGCGCTCTTCATCGGACGCGATGACGCCCTGCGGAAGACGGTCGATGCTTTCCTCGCCAAACAGATGATGGGTGATAAGCGCGGGCATAATGATCCTTTCCATTTCATTCGATGCCACCCATTATGCCCACCGCGCGCCCATGCCAAACCTGCGATGGTAAACGACGGCACGCAAGCCTCTTACGCAAGCCCCAGGTGCGACTTGACCTCGGCGGCACGACGACGGGACACCGGTACCGTCGAGCTCACGCGGTCGAGCCTGAGCTCCATCAACCCCGTAGAGCCAATCTCAACATTGTGCACGTCTTCCAAATTGACCAGATAGCTGCGATGAACGCGAATAAAGCCCTCGGAGCTCAAGCGACGCTCGAGCGAAGAGATCGACTCATTGATCAGGTACGTTCCCTCGGCGCAGATGGCGTTGCAAAAATCGGCGCGCGCCTCAAAGTAGCAGACGTCTGCGGCGGGGATGAACACCTTTTTGCCCCCGCGATCCACCGTCAGACGCAAAGGCTGGCGCGGAGCGTGGACAACACGACGGGCACCCAAGGCCGCCTCGATCTTGTCGAGTGCCTTTGACAGGCGGGCATCCTCGACCGGCTTGACGACGTAATCAATGGCATCGAGGTTATAGGCATCGGCCGCATACTCGGCAAATGCCGTCACAAACACCACGACCGGCGGCGTTTTTAGGTTCTGCAGCGTCTCGGCAAGCTCGATTCCCGAGCGGCCGGGCATCGTGATATCCAAAAACAGCACGTCGGGCTTGTTCGACAGAATCGACTCCACGGCCTCGGTGACATTGCCCGCCTCGGCAATCTGTCCCACACGTGCATCCTTTTCCAGCAGATAACGTAGCTCAGCCCTAATAGAAGGCTCGTCATCAACCACCAAGATGTTCCATCCCTCGGACATATGCGCTTCCCCTCTTTTTTTCTCTCAATCCAACCGCGCGCTACACCTTCATCGGCGCCGGCTCATGCGGCTCGCCGTTCAGCTCGACGATGACCTGCGTTCCCACGCCCTCTTGGGACTTCACGCGCATGCCGGAATCTTCTCCGTAAAAGAAATGGATGCGCTGAAGCACGTTGAAGAGCGCCAGGCCGCAACCTCGCTTGACGGAGCCGTCGGCGGTAATGCTCTCGGGCTCCTCTCGGCGATGTTGCTCAAACAGATGCGCGCAGACCCCTTCGCTCATACCGATGCCGTCGTCCTCGACGATGATCTCCAAACCGTCATCGGTCTCGAAAGCCCTAACATGAATAGAAAGCGGCTCGGTCTCGCGCTGCGCGTGCTTGATGCAGTTTTCGAGCAACGGCTGCAAGATAAACGGCGGCACCATGCAATCGCGCACCTCAAAGTCGATATCGACCGAGACGCGCAGACGGCCGTCGCCATAACGAGCCTGCATAAGATTGATATAGCGAGTGCCCTGTTCCACCTCGTGCTCGAGCGTTGTGAGGGTATCGGAATCAGAAAGCGTCTGACGGTAGTAATTGGAAAAGTCGATGAGCAGCGACCTGGCCTTGTCCGGCTCGGTACGTACGAGCGACACAATGGTGCTGATGGTGTTAAACAGAAAATGAGGATCGACCTGCGATTGCAAGGCGCGCAGCTCCACGCGGGCCGTAAGCTCGTCCTGGCGCTCGAGCTCAAAGCTCGCAAGCTGCGTGGAAATGAGGTCGGTAAAGCCCGAGGCAAGCGCCGTCTGGCGCATATCGATGCTGCTCAGACGGGGATAATACAGCTCGAGCGTGCCCACGCAATGCCCGCGCACAGTAAGCGGTGCGACAATACCGGCGCGCAGGCGCGGAAAGTAGCCACCTGTCTCGGTCGAGGCATCGCGCGAGAAAACGCTTTGCTCACCGCTGTTGATCACGTTGAGCGTAGTCCGCAGTACCACCGGGGTGCCCGCGGGGCATTTTGCCGAGTCCTCGCCCCAGCTTGCCAACACCTGCTTGCCGTCGGTAAAGCAGATGGCAGAGGCGATAGTTTCGGACAGGATGATCTTAGAGGCGCCCAGGGCAGCTTCGGGCGTAAGGCCGCGCGACGTGTAGGCGAATATTTTTGAAGCGATGGCGAGCGTGCGGTCGGTTGCGCTCGATGTGAGGTCGTCGGGAACGACAAAGACGTACGAGAAGAAGAAGCACAGCATGACCAAGCCGGCAATGACGACAACGGCCGGAACAGGATTGGGATTATCGGTTAGATCCCAGATGAGCAGCAGGATAAGCAGCGGAACGACAATACCGAGCAAGATGGCTTGAACCACATGCTGAGCGGTACGAAAGACCTTGGTAGAGTTGTAGCTCTTGCCCAGAATCAGCCTATTGAGATCCACCGTCATCTCCTTCTTACTGACGCACCCCATAGCAATAAAGAGGGCCGCAAGCGACCCTCTCCATTGCATTATGCAATCAAATACTGTGTTTTACATCAAGCCATCGATGAACGGTAGCTTAGGCGCTGTACTTGTTTGCCTCGCCAAAGGTGCCAGCCTCGACAATCCAGCCGTCCTTCATGATGACGTCCATGTTGTCGGTGTTGAGCACGTGGATGTCGGCGGCGACGTCACCGTTGACGACCAGCAGGTCGGCGCACTTGCCGGCCTCGATGGAACCGGTCTCGTCCTCGATGTGGCACATCTTGGCACCGTTGAGGGTGGCACAGGTGATGGTCTCGACCGGGGTGAAGCCGATCTTGTCGACGAACTCGTACATCTCCTCGATGGAGCAGGTGCCGTACGGGGTGACGAAGGAGAAGGAGTCGGAGCCGATCGTCATGACGACGCCGCGCTTCTTGGCCTCGCGCAGGCAGTCGTAGTTGCGCTGCAGCTCCTTCTCGACCAGGGTGCCCTCGTACTTGTCGTGCAGCTCGGGGACGTAGACGGGCGGATAGGTGGCGTACCAGGTGGGCAGGAAGGCGATCGTCGGGGTGAAGAAGGTACCCTGCTCGGCCATGAGGTCCATGGTGCGCTCATCGATATCGAAGCCGTGGATCAGCTGCTCGCAGCCAAAGCGAACGGAATCGTAGGCAGCGGCGTGGTTGTTGTAGCAGTGGCTCCACACGGGGATGCCGACCATCTTGGCCTCTTCGACCACGGCCTGAATCTCCTCGGAGCAGTAGTGCTGGTCGCGGCCGGAGTCCCAGCGCCAAATGCCGCCACCGGTAGCCCAGATCTTGATGGCATCGGGGTTCTCGCGCAGGCGACGACGGACGGCCTTACGCAGATCCCAAGGACCGTCGACCTGATCGCCCCAGGGGTGCGATTCCTTGTTGAGCTCCTGGCTGCAGTGGTGGGAGTCGCCGTGGCCGGCAACGCGGCAGAAGCCAAGGCCGGTTGCCAGAACGCGCGGGCCCTTGAAGACGCCCTTGTCGATGCAGTCGCGGATCTGGATACCAAAGCGGCCAATCTCGCAGACAGTGGTGAGGCCGTGGGTGAGGCAGTCGTAGGCCTGCTTGACGGCGACGGCCTGCTTCTCGAGGAGCGGTTGCATGACCCAGTCGGTGTCATCGTCGGTCAGGTTGCCCGAGAAGTGCAGGTGGGTGTCGATCAGGCCGGGAAGGACGGTCTTGCCGGCGGCGTCGATGACCTCAACGCCCTCGGGAAGGTCCTGCATGGCGCCGGCGTACTCGATCTTGCCGTTGTCGTCGACGAGAACGAGGGAGTTCTCGACCGGCTCGGCACCGGTACCGTCGATGAGCTTGCCGCCAACGATTGCATACTTAGTGGACATGGTTCCTCCTTATGGATCCATATAGTGGGCGAGGCCGCGTTGGGTTAAGGCCTCACAAAACTACCCAAGTGGTGCCGGGTTCGGTGCGCGGGAGAGAGGATTCCGCGCACCCGATCCGCCCCGGCTAGGCGTTATTTTTTGCGCGAATTGGTGAAGGCCATGAGGGCCAGGCCAACAGCCAGCCAGCCGATCACGATGCTCCACTCCACCATGTTGAGGGAGGCGGGAGAGAACGGGATCACGAGCAGGCCAATGATGGTGCCGCAGGCAACGATAGCGAGGCTGATGCCAAACTTGCCGCCGGGCACCTCGTAGGGACGAGGCAGGTCGGGCTCGGTGAAGCGCATGCGCAGGCAAGCGAGGGCGACCATGCCGCAGGAGAAGATGAAGGCGAGAGCCGACACGTTGGTCAGAGGGATGAGCATGTTCTTGCCCAGGAACGGACCGACGACGGTGATGACGCCCAGAACGACGCAGGCGAGCTTGGGAGCACCGGACTTGGGATCGACCTCGGCGAACTTCTCGGGCAGCTGGCCCTTTCGGCCCATGGCGAGCATGATGCGGCTCGTGGCGCCGTAGAAGGAGTTCATCGGGCCCATGGGTCCAAGCGTGGCGATGACGAGCATGGCCAGGTACAGGAGCATGTTGATGCCCTTGAGGCAGGCAAGCGCGGGAACCGGGCTCTTAACAAACTCATGCCAGTCGAGGATGGTGCCGAACGAGTAGATGCAGACCATGTAGAAGCCGCCGGCGGCCAGCAGGGCCAGGGAGATGATCTTACCGAACTTGTTCCAGTTGAGGCCCTCGGCTGCTTCCTCAGCCTGCTGAGGAATGGTGTCGAAGCCGGCGTAGAAGAACGGGGTCAGAACCAGGACCGACACGATACCGGCGAACAGGCTGGTGCCCTCGGTAGCGGGCTTGCCGCCGCCAGCACCGGTGACCTGGGAGAACACGGGCATGGCGTTGTCCGGCGAACCGGTGAACAGCGAGACGCCCATGGCGAGCAGCATGCCGCAGAGCAGGGCCTTGGTCAGGAAGGCCTGCAGCTTGGCGGCCGAGCTGGCACCGCGGAAGTTGAGGAAGATGACGTAGGTTGCAAAGCCGAGCGCGATCAGCGTCGGGAACAGGTAAACGTCGGCGCCCAGGATGGTGTAGAGCTTGACGGCGCGCAGCCACTCAAGGCCTGGCAGGCTGCCGAACATCTCGGACACGAGAGTCGAGATGGCGATGGCCTCCCACGGGCACAGGATGCCGTTGCCCAGGGCCAGGAGCCAGCCGGTGATGTAGCTCATCGTACGGCCAAAGCTACGATCGACATACTCGACGATGCCGCCCGAAATGGGGATAGCAGCCGTGAGCTCACCGAAAACAGCTCCGACGGGCACGAGGAAGATTGCGCCCAAGAGGAATGCAATCATAGCGGGAACGGGACCGCCGCCCACGACCATCCAGTCGCCGACCTGCAGAACCCAACCGGTACCGATGATGGCACCGAAACCGATGGTGAAGAAGTTCCAGAGCGAAAGCGTTTTCTTCATGCCGCCGTTATCCTCGACTGCAACTTCTGCATTCTTGTCCGCCATTGTTCCCCTCCTTTCCTTTTTGACGCCCCTTGGCGTCACCCCTTGCGCGGTCCGTTTTGCCGCGCGCTTTTATTCCATGGCTTTAAGATACGGCCTTGGCACAGCAGCGCCGCTCGCAGCTCGACCGAAGGCAGAACTGCAAAACGAGCGGCACCGTTTTTGGGACGAACGGCACGGTTTGCCGCTCATTGTTGTCGCCCGTCCGACGGGCGTACGCTCATCGGACGCATATAGAGATGTTTTTGAGGCCGTGTGTTTTGCGCCTTTCGTACCGTTTACCGAGCTTTTGACGCGCAGACCCATTTGTTGAACATCTTTTTTGTAGGATAGACAGGTTATACATGAGACAAGGCGGTACGAATGGCATACGGATACAACGACGGTGATCAACGGCGACAAAGCGTTCGCCTTGCTGGCCGCACCACGCCAACGCCCAGAAGCACCTCCGACAACGACAGCCCGCAGCGCCCCCAAGAGCAGCCCGGGGCTTCTTCGCGGCAACAAAGCTGTACCGTGCAGCAGTCAGACCGCGTGAGCACGAGCGCACGCCAACGCCAGACCGACACATCGCAGCCGCGCCGCTACGATTGCCGTACGACCGACTACTACGTTAAGCGCTCCTTCTCGCGACCTCAACGCAATCGCGGCAATTCCGCCCCTCGCCCCGCGTCGCACACCACAAGCCACGCGCTTCTGGCCCGCCGCCTACGCCTTGTGCTTTGCTCCATCGCCGCCTGCCTCGTCTTTGTGTTTTTGGGATCCTGTATCTCGCACGGATCAGCCGGTCTTGAGCCCACTGCCGAGGACAAGCTGCTTAAAGCTCCCGTCGCGCCCGGTTACTCCTTTGCGTTCTCGACCCCACGCTCGCAATGGCAGGCCGGCACCATGCCCCACATCTACCAAATTGACCCCGCATGGTCGGAGCTGTCCTATGCCGGTGGCACTATTCGCGAAAACGCTTGCGGTCCCACTTGCCTCACCATGGTCTATATCTTTAAGACTGGCCACGCCGATATGACGCCGGTCGATATATGCGCACTGGCCGAAGCCGGCAACTACGCCCCCACTGGTGCCACCGAGTGGTCGTTTATGACAGGTGGTGCGTGGCAGCTGGGACTCAACGGAACACAGCTCTACAACGATCGTGAATCGATTACCCAAGCACTTCGCTCGGGTGCGCCCGTTATCGCCGCAGTGCGCCCCGGTACGTTTACCAACGTAGGCCACTACATCGTGCTCTGCGGCATCGACGATGCCAACCAGATTGGCGTCTACGACCCCAACTCGGCCAGCCGCAGCGCCCGCCGCTGGGGCGTCGTAGAGGTCCTTAACGAAGTCGAAGCCATGTGGGCCTACTACTAGTCATTGGGGACAGACTTAAATGAGTGGTCATTGGGGACGCTCTTGTTTGACTAGTCATTTAAGAACGTCCCTAATGACTAGCTGAATAGCAAAAGCCCCGCAGTCGGAGCGGACTGCGGGGCTCATGAAGAGAGGCTAGTTTGTGGGCGCTTTGCCTGGCGCCCACGAGAGAGGCAACAGAGTAGAGACTACTCGTGGATGCGGGTACCGGAGAGACCGGCCATGGTCTCGGCGGCCTTGTCCAGGGCACCGATGATGCAGGTGCGGCCCTTGCGGGAGCGGGCGAACTTGATGGCGGCGCGGACTTTGGGCTCCATGGAACCCTTGCCGAACTGGCCCTCGTCGGCCAGACGCTCGGCCTCGTCGGCGGTGATGTCCTCGAGCTCCTCCTGGTTGGGCTTGCCAAAGTTGATGGCGACGTGCTCGACGGCGGTCAGCAGGAACAGGACGTCGGCGTCGCAGTCCTCGGCCAGCAGCTCGCCGCCCAGGTCCTTGTCGATAACGGCGGGAACGCCCTTGTAGCAGCCCTTGTTCTCGTAGTCGCGGACGACGGGGATGCCGCCGCCACCGCAGGCGATGACGATGAACTCGTTGTCGAGCAGGTTGAGGATGGAGTCGGCCTCGACGATCTTCTTGGGATCGGGGGAGGCGACGACGCGACGCCAGCCGCGGCCGGAATCCTCGACGAAGACCTTGGAGGGGTCCTCGGCCATGAACTCCTTGGCCTGCTCCTCGGTGTAGAAGGGGCCGATCGGCTTGGTCGGGTTCTTGAACGCGGGATCGTCGGGATCGCACTCGATCTGGGTGACGACGGTGGCGGCGTGCCAACGCTTATAGCGCTTGTGCATCTCGCGGCCGATGCCCTGCTGCAGGTGGTAGCCGATGTAGCCCTGGGACATGGCGCCGCACTCGGGCAGCGGCATCTCGGGGGTGCCGATGGCATCGTGGGCAGCGGCGAAGGCGTTCTGGATCATGCCGACCTGCGGGCCGTTGCCGTGGGTGATGATGATCTCGTTGCCCTGCTCGATGAGACCGAGGAGAGCGTGGGCGGTGTTGCTCACGGCCTCGATCTGCTCGACGGGGTTGTTGCCGAGGGCGTTGCCGCCAAGGGCGACGACAATACGATCGGGCTTGCCAAGAGGCTTAGACATTGCTGGAATCCTTTCTGTAAAAGGCCTACAACCCATTAATAACCCGCGTCCGTGCGATACGCGAGTTTATTAAGGTTTATATTCTCTTTATCGCTCATTTTATTCATTTTGAAAATAGCGGAACGGTGAACGGTCGTTTTTATCCGCTCAGCGTACAGAACCCCAGCTCAGACATATCTACGCCATTTACGTGCAACTTTATTTAAATGCAGCGAGGATTATGTCGGATTATGCAAACTACATCTCTGCTAAACACAAAACGGACAGCGCAATATCTTACTCGCACTATACGAGATTCTATGCACTTATAAGTTGAGTATGCACCCCTGCAAAAACAAGGGGCTTTTCATCCAGCATAAGGAATAAAGAAGAGCTCCAAAAAGGCGGCAACAGCCAAAACCTCCATCCATCCCCAAAGTGGCGCGAGGTTTCGCGGCAAAGCCGCGAAACAGCGAAGGGGACAAAAGGCCCCGCAACCACGTCCTTCATTCAGCCCCACAATCCGAGGACGTAGTCGTAGCAGGATCTGAGGGCTAACCTTCGCGGACACTCCGCAGGACGAAAGAACCTCCGCCGCACGAAGTGCGCAGCGGGGGTTCTTTCATGTCCGAGGACGTCCGCGAAGGTTAGCCCTCAGGTCCTGCGGTGGGAGACCTAGGCCTCGTTGTACACCGTCTTGAGCTTCAGCAGGTGAGCGTAGCGGTCCATAGCGGCCTGCTCGTTCTCCTTGAAGAGCTCCTCGGCGCGCTCGGGGAAGGAACGCGTCAGCGAAGCGTAACGGGCCTCGTTCATCAGGAACTCCTGATAGCCGCCCGCGGGCTCCTTGGAATCGAGCGAGAACTTCTTGCCGGCAGCAGCCTCGGGGTTGAAGCGGAAGAGGTTCCAGTAACCGCACTCGACAGCCTTCTTCATCTCGGCCTGGCAGTTCTGCATGCCGCCCTTCTTGATGGAGTGCATCTCGCAGGGGCTGTAGCCGATGATGAGGGACGGGCCGTCGTAGGCCTCGGCCTCGTGGATGGCCTTGAGGGTCTGAGCCGGGTTGGCGCCCATGGCGACCTGCGCCACGTAGACGTAGCCGTAGCTCATGGCAATCTCGGCCAGAGACTTCTTCTTGGTCACCTTACCGGCAGCGGCGAACTGAGCGACCTGGCCCAGGTTCGAAGCCTTGGAGGCCTGACCGCCGGTGTTGGAGTAGACCTCGGTGTCGAAGACGAAGACGTTGACGTTGTGGCCGGAAGCCAGGACGTGGTCCAGGCCACCGAAGCCGATGTCGTAGGCCCAGCCGTCGCCGCCGAAGATCCAGAAGGACTTCTTGGTGAGGTAAGCCTTATCGGCGAGAATCGCCTTGGAAGCGTCGCAGCCGCACTTCTCGAGCTCGGCAACGTAGGCAGCGGCAGCGGTCTTGGAGGCCTCGGCGTCGTTGACGGAGTCGATCCAAGCCTGGCCGGCGGCCTTGAGCTCATCAGACGGACCATCGGCAGCGATGATGTCCTGGGTAGCGGCGATCAGCTTGTGCTGAACGGCCTCATAGCCAACGGCCATGCCCAGACCGTGCTCGGCATTGTCCTCGAACAGGGAGTTGTTCCACGCCGGGCCGTGACCGTCCTTGTCCTTGCAGTAAGGAGCGGTGGCAGCGGGGTTACCCCAAATGGAGGAGCAGCCGGTGGCGTTGGAAATGAACATGCGGTCGCCGGCGACCTGGGTCACCAGACGTGCATAGGCGGTCTCGGCACAGCCGGCGCAGGAACCCGAGAACTCCAGGTAGGGCTGCTTAAACTGGCTGCCCTTGACGTTGGCCGCGATGAGCTCCTTCTTCTCGGAGACGTTCTCGACCATGTAGTCCCAAACGGGCTGCTGGTCCATCTCCTGCTCGGTGGGAACCATCTCGAGGGCGCCCTTGGGGCAGACCTTGACGCAGTTGGTGCAACCCATGCAGTCGAGCGGGGACACAGCCATGGTGAACTTCATGCCCTTGGCCTTGGGGCCCATGGCGTCGAGCGTGCGGGTAGCCTCGGGCGCGGCGGCAGCCTCGTCCTCGGTCATCGCGAACGGACGGATGGTGGCATGCGGGCACACGTAGGCGCACTGGTTGCACTGGATGCACTTGGTGCTGTCCCACTCGGGCACGG
>URSO01000051.1 GCA_900550415.1 uncultured Collinsella sp. | reverse complement strand
AGGTACTCATTGGGGACAGACTTAAATGAGTGCCTGCAGAATGAGAGTGGATAATCTTCCGTTTTTGGCCTGTTTGTTGGCTCAAAGTGGGAGATTGTCCACTCTCGTCATTTGCAGGGGGTGTATTCCTGGCCCTCCTTTTGGGCATACAATGGCTATTGGCTTGCTGCGGTGAAGGTTTGTCCGCTCCGCAGCTATTTCTACAGTTAAAGGAGTATGTATGTCCGTTGAGGTCATGAGGTCTGTGATCGATGCTGCCGAGGGCCGCGTGCCCGTCGACACGCTGTTTACCAATGCGCAGATTGTCGACGTGTACGGTCAGCGCGTGGCGCCCGGTAGCGTTGCCGTCAAGGATGGCGTGATCGTCGGTGTGCTCTACGATGGTCGCGACGATGCCGCCGGTACGTATGAGGCTGCCGAGGTCATCGATTGCCAGGGCCGCTATCTTGCCCCCGGTTTTATTGACGGACACTTGCATATCGAGTCTTCGAACATCCGCCCTGCCGAGTATGCGCGCATGGCGGCGACGCGCGGTACCACCACCGCTATTGCTGACAGCCACGAGATCGCCAATGTTTCCGGCTTGGACGGCCTGCGGTTTATGATCGAGGACGGTCGTCGCGCTCCTATTTCCATCAAGTACATGATGCCCTCGTGCGTGCCCGCACTGCCTGACGAGCAGGCCGGCGCTGTGATTACCGCCGCTGACATGCAGGCGTTTTTTGCCGAGTACCCGGGCGACGTTTTTGGCCTGGGCGAGATGATGAACCTGCCGGGCGTCTTTATGGCCGATCCCGAGACCTGTGCTCGTATCGACGCTGCCAACCAGACGCCGTCCAAGCAGGTCGACGGTCACGCCCCGCTCGTTGCCGGCAAGGATCTCAACGCCTATGCCGCAGCGGGCATTATCGCTGACCATGAGTCGACGATTCCCGAGGAAGCGCTCGACAAGCTATCCCGCGGCATGTATGTGATGCTGCGCGAGGGTACGTGCAGCCATGACCTGGCCAACCTGTCTCCGATGCTGCTGGAAACCCCCGCTCGTGCCCGCCGTTGCTGCTTTGCGACCGACGACCGTGCTCCCTCCGACGCGCTTTCGACCGGTATGATCGACAACGCCTGTCGCGTGGCTATCGAGGCCGGTATTGACCCCGTGGTTGCCATCTCCATGGCATCCCTGTCCACGGCCGAGGCGTTTGGCTTGGACCACGGTTGCCGCGACCCGCACGAGCTGCGCGGCGCCATCGCCCCGGGCAAGCGTGCCGACCTGCTGTTGCTCAATGACCTGACGTTTGCCAAGGCTCCGCATCGTGTTTATGCCGCCGGTGCTCTGGTGGCGCAGGACGGCACCTTTGTGGGCGAGATTGCACCCGAGATGGCCGAGGTCGCGGCCCTTGCCGATGAGCTGCGCGCCTCCGTTAAGCTGCCGAAGCTTTCGCTCGACGTATTCGACTATGCCTTTAAGCCAGGCGAGGCCGTGATTGACGTGGTGCCGGGTAAGGCCATCACGGGTATGGCTCGCCCCGAGAGCGCCGAGGGCCTGCGCCGCATTATGCTGATCGAACGCCACGGCCGCGGCGTGTCACTGCAGGCCGAGGGCGCCGACGGTGATGGTCCTGCGGGCCTGGGTCTTGTTGGCAAGCACATCGGTTGCGGCTGGGTGCGCGGCTTTACCATCACGGGCGGTGCCATCGCCTCGACGATCGGCCACGACTCGCACAACGTGTGCGTGGTGGGCGACAACGCGGCCGATATGATGGCTGCTGTCGAGGCTGTTGGCCAGGGCGGCCACGTGCTGGTGCGCAACGGCGAGGTCGTGGCGCGTATTCCGCTGGCGCTTGGTGGTCTGATGAGCGAGGGCACGGCCGAGGATGTCGCCGCGCAGCACGACGACTTTATGGTCAAGGCGCGCGCCATGGGCATTGAGCCGCCGCTCGACCCCATCATGGGCATCATCTTCCTGCCCCTGCCGGTTATCCCGACGCTCCGCATCCGCCCCGAGGGCATGTTCGACGTCACCACCTTCACCTACGCCGACTAGTCATCGGGGACACTCTTTGACGTGTCGCCTGACGCCGCGACCGTGGGCTCTCTGGCGCGCGTGAGCTATTTGCCAGGTCTATGTAACGTTTATGACTGCGGGGTCTTATTTGAGCTCCCTTTGGGTACGTTGGAATCGGATACACGTTCGATTCCAACAAGCCCGAAGGGAGCTTTTCTATGTTTAGACTGATTGCATCCGATATGGACGGCACGCTGCTTGACGAAAACGGCCAGGTGCCTCCCGAGACCTACGAACTGATTCTGGCGCTACATGAGCATGGCGTGCATTTCGCCGCATCGTCAGGCCGCCGCTACGATCGCCTGTGTGAGTTCTTTGCGCCTGTTCGCGACAAGATGGACTTTGTCGCAGCTAACGGTGCCCAGGTCTTCGCCGACGGCAAGATGGTAGACCGCGAGGTGTATTCGCACCTGGCGATTCGAAAGCTCGCCCAAGCAGTCGCGACGTTTCCCAATCTGCATCTTGCGCTTTTTGACCGAACCAAGTCCTTCCTGCTCGATGACGAGTGCAAGTTCGTGCGTGAGGTCGATAAGGACCTTCCCAATGCCGAGCGCATTTGGGAGCTGCCCGATCCCAGTGTAAATATCATCAAGGCGAGTATCTTTTGCGATGACGGTGCCGTTATGGACAGCGCCTACGTACTACAGCGCGAACTTGGTCAGCTCTTTACTTTTGCGCCTTCGGGTAACGCGTGGATCGACGCCATGCAGCCCGGCGTGTCGAAGGCCTCGGGCATCGCACAGCTTGCGGAGCATTACGGCATTGGGCGCGACGAGATCATGGCGTTTGGTGACTCTATGAACGACTACGAGATCATTCGCTTTGTCGGCACGGGCTGCGCGATGGAAAACGCGCGCCCCGCGCTCAAAGCGGTGGCCGATCGCGTGGTGGGTTGTAACCGCGACCACGCCGTTCAGCGTGAGCTCCGCCGCGTGCTAGAGGGCCTCGCTTAATCCGACAGATGGGGACGTTCCCGTTCTGCCGGCAGTGGGGGACAGTCCTTGTAGCTTTTCGCGAAGAGTGTCCCCAACGACTAGTCATTCAAGAACGTCCCCAGTGACTAGTCATTTAAGAACGTCCCCAGCGACTAGCCGATGACTAGGCGAGGGCGGCCATGATGGTGCGGGCGACGCCGTCCTGGTCGTTGTCGTATTCGGTGATGGCGTCGGCGGCCTTGCGGTCCTCGGGCTCGGCGTTGATCATGGCCATACCGTGGCCCGCTGCCTGCAGCATGGGGATGTCGTTGATGTTGTCGCCGAACGCCCAGGCGTCGGCGAGATGCTCGCCCAGGTGCTCGCATAGCCACGTGAGGGCCGTTCCCTTGGTGGCGCCCTCGCCCATGACCTCGATATTCATGGCGTACGAACGCGTGACCTCAATGCCTCCGAGCGTGTCGAGCTCAGCCGCGATGGCGTCGCGATCGGCCGGGTCGTGCCAGTACATGGCGATGCGTTCGAGCGTCTCGACCTCGTCGATCTTGCTGTCGATATCCATGTCGATCGGTGTTCGTGTGCGCTTGAGCGAAGCCGCGATGTGGGGGTCGCCGCCGCAGAATTCGTCCAGGCGCGTGTAGAGCGAGCGGGGGAGGAAGCACTGCCCATCCGCGAAGATATCGAAGGTCACATCGTGGCCGGCGGCGATGCGATGGGCGATGGCGCGGTCGAGCGGTCGGCTCAAAATGCACGTGGCGCGTGAGGCATCGGTAGGCACATCCTCGTCGAGCTGCCAGACGCTGGCGCCGTTGGCACAGACCGCGTAGTGCACGGCGGGATGGGCGAGAATGGGCTCAAAGATGCCCGACAGCGGACGCCCCGTGCAGGGCACAAACTCAATACCGCGGCGCGCAAGCTCGTCGAGCATCGCCCAGGTGGCGTCGCTCATCTGCTTATCGCTCGTCAGCAGCGTTCCGTCCATATCGGAAAACACAATCATTCGTTGCGATCCTTTCTACTGGCATAAAAAGCGTGGCCGAGGGCGGTGATGCCCTGGCCACGCTCGGGTTCTATAACGGTCCGCGTCCTAGCGGTCGGCGAGCGGCTTGTACTCCAGCGGCTCGATAACCGGGCGATACGCGGGACGGATGATGCGGTGCGCGCAGAAGAGCTCTTCCATGCGGTGCGCCGACCAGCCAGCCATGCGGGCGACGGCGAATAGCGGCGTAAAGAGCGTCTCGGGCACGCCGAGCATCTTGTAGATAAAGCCCGTGTACAGGTCGATGTTGGCGCAGATGGGCTTGGTCATGCCGTGATCGCGCATCACTTGCGGGGCCAGGCGCTCGATGCGCTCGATGAGCGCGAATTCCTCGCCCAGGTCCTTCTTGGCGGCAAGCGTGCGCGCGTAACGGCGGCAGACCTCGGCGCGCGGGTCGCTGAGCGTATAGACGGCGTGGCCCATGCCGTAGATGAGCCCCGTGCCGTCGAAGGCCTGCTTGTCGAGGATCTTGCCTAGGTAGGCCGCGACCTCGTCCTCGTTTTCCCAGTTGGAAACATGCGCGCGGATGTCCTCGTGCATGGACACGACCTTGGCATTGGCGCCGCCGTGGCGCGGACCCTTGAGCGAGCCGATAGCCGCGGCGTAGGCAGAATACGGGTCGGTGGCCGAAGACGACAGCACGCGGCAGGCGAAGGTGGAGTTGTTGCCGCCGCCGTGCTCTGTATGCAGCATGAGCATCACGTCGAGCAGCATGGCTTCATCGCGGGTGAACGCCATACCGCCGCGGAGCACCTGTAGGATGGTCTCGGCGGTGGAGAGACCGGGCGTGGGGTGCGGCACGTGAACCTCGGAGCCGCGAAGCTTGGCGATCGAGGCCATGTGTGCGAAGGCGGCGATGCGCGGGAGACGTGCGAGCATGGAAATGGCCACGTCGATCTCATGCTCGGGCGTAATCGCGTCGGGCTCGGCGTCGAAGGCGTAAAGCAGCAACACGGCGCGCTGGAGCACATTCATGATGCTCGACGACACCGTGGTCATGGGGAACTCTTTGACGTATTCGTCGCTCAGATGCCTAAAGGCGCCCAAGCGCTCGCAAAAACCGTCGAGCTCCTCTTTGTTGGGCAGCGAGCCCGTGATAAGCAGATAGGCGACTTCTTCGTAGCCATAGCGATTCTCGGACTGGGCATTGTTGACCAGATCCTCGATGCTATAGCCGCGCAGCGTGAGCTTGCCCTGGTCGGGCACGACTTTGCCGTCGACCTTGTTGTAGCCGTGCACATCCGAGATACGGGTAAGGCCCGCGACCACGCCCGAGCCGTCGGCATTGCGCAGGCCGCGCTTGACATTGTGCTCGACGAACAGACCCTCGTCGTACGGATCAGTCGGCAGGCCGTGGTAGAGGTTTTCGCTTTCGGGCGAAATCTGGCGGCTCGCCTCATAATCCAAGACCAGGCGGCTCAGATGGTCATCGAAGCGGTAGTAGATTTTCTTGGCGTCGTAAGCCATGCGCGCTCCTCTCGGGGCCGTATGGGGGGCGGCGTGCTTGGGTGCAGATGCGCCGGCCTGTTCCCGTACGGCCTGTTCGCTACAGGCGGTACATAAAGTTGAAGACGTCCTCGCGCTGGATGGACACGTTGACGCCCGAAAGCTCGCCGGCCTCGGCCAGCGCCTTCTGCAGCTCGGCGAAGTCGAGCTTGGACTCGGCGGTATCGGCCAGCATGGTCATGGTGAAGATGTCCTCGATAATGGACTGCGTGATGTCGCGGATGTCGACGTTGGCCTCGCCTAGGACACGGGTGACGCCGGCGACGATGCCGGGGCGGTTCTTGCCAAGGACGGTGATGACGATACGGGAGGACGAGATCTCGGCCATGGGAAACCCTTTCGCGTGATTGCGGCGCGCGCGGGGCGCTCCGCTACGGTACAGTGTTCATCATTGTACCTGTCTGGCGCAAAAAAAGCGCGCTCGCTGCGGCGTTACATGCCTGCAACATGAGCGTAAGGGGGAAGGCCGCACGGGGAAGAGCCGTCTGGCGCGTGTCCGGCTCGTGTTGGGTTGATTTCCGATCTCAGCCGAACACATTGAGCGGACAGGCCGTTCCCGCAGTCAGCCGAACGCCTCCGACGGCTGATTCCGAACTGGAAGCGGAGGGCATCCCCGCCCTTCGGTAGGGGATACCGCTCCGCGGCGCATGCCGCGGGCGGCGCCCCTATCGGACCACCGTGACCTCAGTTGGGATGGGCCCAGCACTGCCGCGTACTCGGTGAGCTAGAGCCAACTGTTCGTCTTCACGTCGCGTATGGCGATATTTCGGTCGTCCGGCTCGGTGATGCCGTAGCCGAACGCCTGGAGCGTCTCGATGGACTCCTGGATCCTCTGTTGGAACATGGGACCCGGATCGACCCTCGGCCCGAGGTGCCCGCGCCAAAGGCACGGCGTGGCGCGCAGCATGTTATGGATTTTGGAGATGGGCTCGATGTCGGCGTAGACGTTGAGCGTCGCCATGGCGTCCTTGTGGCCGAGGATCGATTGGAGCGCCTTGATATCGCCGCCTTGGCGGATCCACTGCGTTGCGAACGTGTGGCGAAGGCCGTGGAACGTGATCAGCTCGTCGTTGGTGCCCATGAGGCCGTTGGTCTCCGAGAACGTCTTGAACGCCCTGCGGATATAGCTTGTCGTCGCGAAGGTCGCGCCCGGCTCCGACAGGATGTAGCAGTCCCCGATCTCGACCGCCCCGGTAAGGCCGCGCAAGCGCAGCTTTCCGCAGTCGATCTCGTGGGTCTCCTTCAGGAAGGGGAGTAGGCCGACCGGGTCGATGGGGATACCCCTGGCGTCATGGGTCTTGGTGTCCTTGATGAACGAACCCATTCCCTTCGCGTACGCCACCGAGTGTCTGATCGAGATCAGGCCCGTCTCGAAATCCACATCGCACCACCGAAGGCCGCAGACCTCGCCGATTCGCATCCCCGTGTGCAGGGCGAGTACGACCGCCCTCTAATCCTCGGCGGACCAATCGAGTCCGAACTCCTTTCGGGCATCCTCTTCGCTCATGACTTCGAGAAGGTCTCCGGGTTGGCAACGAAGGGCGAGGCATAGCTGCTCGAGTGTGTTGAAGCGAATGCCGCGAATATGCCCTTTTTTAATACGGGACAGGTTCACGGGCGTGGTTCCAATCCTTTCGGCAAGTTCGTTCGAGGAAATCTTTCGCTCGGCCATGATCTTGTCGAGGCGAACAATTACGGGCATGGCGTTTCCTTACGCAATCTCGTCGGAGTCGAGGTACAGCTCTCGGGCGTACAAGAAGAGCTGGGAAAGCATGAACAGGACGATGCCGAGAACCAGAGAGGTCCAATCGAATGATGAAGCGATCTCTTGGGCGCCGACGGCCCCCTCGCCGCCAAACATCGAAACGGAGGTTTTGAGTGAGCCGGCGTAGAGGCTGGTGGCAGCTTGAACAACGAAGAGAATGCCGAGCACCTTCAAGCATGTCGCAGACCCTTTCTTGAAGGGGTCTCCGCTCTTGATCGTCCACACGAGAACGGCGCTGAGGATGGTCGTAGCGATACCGATGACGGCAGGGACCAATGTCGAGATCGCAAGGGCTGGATACGCGGGGGAGTCTGCAATTACAGGGTTGTCGAGCACTTCGATTGCTGGCTTTAAGGAGAACGCCACTTGTGCGATGGCGGTGGCGCAAAGGGTCGCAGAGGCTATCGCACATGCGATGCGGAAGGAATGAAGCCGGGGAGTGCGATTGTCGGAACTCATAATAACCTCCGAAGAATTTAAAAAACTCAGGTTACTTTTTAACAGTTTATGTTAAATTGACTTTGCCGACAAGTAATCACAGCATACTGCAACCGAAACCCCTCTAGATTGGAGAGGATTATGTTCAGTACTGTTAAGTCGTGTAAGCTCTTGGTTTTCCTCGGCCTCGCTCTTTGTTTGTTGCTGCCGGGAGCCCCCGCTTTTGCGGATACCCCGATGCCTCCTTCCCAGGAGAGCAGCCAGTGTGCCCTCGTTGAGCCCCTCGGGTATACGGACGACGTCGTCGATACCTACTGGAGCTACAGCTGTCCTCGCGGCGTAAGCGGGCACAGCATCTCGATGTTCAACATCTCTTACAAGACGATCTCCTACCGAAATGGCTATCGCCGATCCGCGCATCATAGGGAATCCCGCCTCGCTGCAATGTGCTCCTGTGGTGTTCTTGGCACAACTGATAAATGGCAATTTGTCTATAGCACCTACTAGATGCGAGGAAGGGCCGAGCATTTTGTTCGGCCCCTCTGTTCCGACTGGATGAGGTTAAGGTTGGCGATGAATATGCTCAAAATCTCGAAGGCGATCTTTAGGTCGCTTCTCTCCTCCAGGTCGCTCTGTGTTGTCGTTGTTGCGTTGATGGTTCTTTGTGCTCTGCCCGTCTTCAGGAGCGCGGCTGGCATCGACGGACGGGTCGAATACCTCGAGTCGGGAATAACCCGTGTTGAGCAGGAATTGTCAGCATCCTATGCGGATGCGCTTGTGAATGCGGGGGAGGACGGTGTCTATACCTCTTCATCAAGCATGCCCGCGCTTCTGTACCCTCTTGCCGCGGGACGTCTTATCTTGGCACCGCTCTCTCCCCTACTTCCGTTTCTGCAGATATCGGATGGAGAGTACACCTATTATGACGGATCGAAGGAGTACTTGCTATGGGTCGCAACGGCCGTTGCCGTCTCGTTCCTTGCCGCACGTCTTAACAAACGTGAAAAGCTCATCATCCAGGCACCGATGGGCGAGCTGGGTAGACTTGTTGCATCGAGCGTATGGGCGAGTGTTTTTGCAATGCTTGCCGTCCTCGCCATCAATCTTCCAGGGATAATCGCCGCGCTTGTGAAGAATGGCCCGGGCTCGCCGTTCTATCCGATAGGCTACATTCAATATGCGACTCCGGTTATCAAACCGGCTTGGCTGGTGTTCGCGCAGACGGCCATCTTGCAATTCTTGGTGGCAGCGTTCATCTCGCTTGTCGTTCACCTTGCCGTGAAGATTGCCAATAACCCTACGCTTGGAATCGTGTTCGTATGTGCCCTGATGGGGGTGACGATGGTTCCCGGGTATTACGGAAGATCCATCGCTTTACGTGAGTTCGCCCTGTTGAATCCCCTTACGTATGCGAACACTGAGTTGACCGTCGGCGCCTATAGCCCGTACCCGACAACGCAGATAGTGAATCTGCCTGGACTTTGCTTCGAGCGTGGCGCGATTGCCCTCGTATGCGCAATCGGGATCGAGGTGCTGGCAATTAGCCTGCTTTGCGTTGCTGGAAAGAGCGGCTGCGCGCGCCCGATATCCCCGATTTGTCTTGAGAGAGGTTCCTTCGCTGCATCGAGAACGGCAACTCGTTCGAGCGCTTGTGCCTCCGCCGTTGCATACGTAAGAACGATGGGGAAACTGCTCCTGCGTTCTCCTACCCTCGCCGTATGCGCGATTGCAATGTCGGCGACGATGCTGGCCCCGGCTCTGGTCGAGATGTTTCCTGACGCTGATAACGTTTCCGCTGTTCGGTATAGGGATGGGGAGCTCCGTTCAATAGATCGGTATCTAGAGCAGAACGCTGCGAATATGGACGTCGAGGGCAAAGCGGCCCTGGAAGACATGCGGGATGCTCTTTCGGGTTTCGTGTACGCGCCTATGCCTGCGGAGGGGTTTCGAAGCCTTGCGACGTACGAGCGCGCTCGAGGTGAGCTGGGCGCGGCAGATGCGACTCTCCTGCAATCGATCGGAATCGAGCCGGAGACTCCTTCTCGTGCGGAGGCGCGCGCCCTTCTGCTTGAGTCGATCGCGAGCTTGCCGGACCCCAAGGTTTACGAGTTAAGTACGAAGATGCCCCCATTAATCCTCCTTTCGTATCTCCAGGCAGCGCTTCCCTCCTTATTTTTGCTGTTGCCCGTGGTTGTCACATCGCTCGCGTGCACCCACCTGCAGTGTCGTTCCCTTCTGGTTCTCCAGATCCCCGCAACAGCGCATGTGCGTTTTCTGACGGCTGTTGCGCTGGCTCTCCTGCTTGGCTTGGTGCTGCTTTTGGTGTCGATGGTTCCCGCTGTCGTTGTGTCCGTGATTAAGAACGGTGCGGGTGGATCGGAGTATCCCGTCGCTCTCATTCGGGCGGGAGCTTCGACAACGTCCATGGTGGGGGAGGCGGTGTTGTGCAGTATTCCGTTGCTGGTCATGGCATACGGCGTGATTTCCGTCGTCGCTGCGTTGACAGCAGCGATTAGCCGCAACCCCGTTGTCACCGGAATGGTTTGCGCGGTTCTCTTGGTGTTGGGTTCGTTGAGCGCTCATGTTGAAAGCGTGGGCATGGGCGTCGCTCTGCTGGCTCCATTCGCCTCGTTTGATCCCGCTTCCCAGGTGGGGACGATTGGGTTCCTTGGGCGAGGGACGAACGCGATGCCTTTTGGAGAGGTCGTCGGCGCATCGGGCGCTCTGCTGGCGGTCTTGGGCGCCGTATCTCCGTTGATGGTGCGCCTGAGTGTTCCAAAGATCGAAAGGGGATGATCTCGATGATTGACCTTCAAACGCTGACGATCTCTTATGGAAAGAAGGTGCTCGTAGATTCGGTGAACGCTGAGTTTGCCCCGGGTACGGTCTACGGTCTCGTCGCTCCGAACGGGCATGGAAAGACGACGTTGCTGCGTGCGATGGCAGGTTTGCCGGGTCCTCGCGTGGACGGGAGCATCGTTCTGGATGAGGTGCAGGGTACGGGTGCGAGAGAGGTCCGTTCTATGATCTTCTATGCACCTGGTGAGGGGACGCTGCTGTATCCCGGATTGCGTGCGGAAGATCACCTCAAGATGGTTTGCGATATGTGGCCGCATGCTCGCGATATCGAAGAGATAGTGGAACAAACGCAGATAGGCGAGTTCGCGAAGATGAGGATCCGCACTCTGAGCCAGGGCATGAAGCAGCAGCTTACCCTGGCGATTGCGTATGCGACGGGCGCGCGGTACCTTCTATTAGATGAGCCCATGAACGCGCTCGACCCCAGCAGGGTGGACTTGCATTCCGAGATTCTCAGGAAGCTGGCCGATTCTGGTACGTGCATCATCATGTCATCCCACATCTTGGATTCGGTCGATAGGCTGTGCGATGAGATTCTGTTTTTGAAGGATGGGAGGCTCATTAGAAGCATTCCGCAAGATGATGCTGCGCCGAAGTCTCCTGGATCCCATTTCGCAAAGCCTGCCGGACGCGCCGAGGGTGCGCTAAGCACGTATCGGCGACTCTACGAAAAGGGCGGGTAGAAATGCAAGTTAATAATCTATGTGGTCAATATAATACCGTTGAACCAGCGTATCGATACCGCTCAGCCATTCGCCTTGCCCCCGTCGCACGCATCTTCATTCGGTCTGTCATTATTAATCTAACGATGCTTTGAGAAACGTAGGTGCTTCCAAATGTACTGTCGACTTCTTCTCAAACTAATCCTAAGAGACAGGGCCGTATGGATCTCTACGCTCGTTCTTGCCGCAGCCTTCTCCATCCCCATTGCGTTCAATTCACCCATTTACGGACCCTTCTTTATGAAGCAGGGCATGCAGAGCTTTGTCGACGCATTCAATACGCGCGCTCCCCAGGCCAACGGCATAGACCTATCGCCAGAGCAGCAAGTCGACGCGGAGCTTGCAAGATACGCGAACGCCGCCCTTGCCGCTCAAACCGACGCCGCCTTTCTCGATTCTGCCGAGAGCTACTACGCGCTCATGGGCGAAGGCTTCCAATCCGGGTCCATCGTGGGAGACCGAGAGACCAATGACGCAGCGCTCGCATATTGCCGTGCCCTGAGCAGCTCCGGCATCACGGATATCCCGGCCTCCGCAAACGACCTGCCATTCCTTTCCTTCCTGCCTTACGCCATTGCCACGGCGCCGTCTTTCCTTCCCTTCATCCCCTTCCTTCTCTCGTCGATACTCCTGCTCGGGGCCACAAGGCCCGGGACCCTGGCGGCGAAGGCGCCCGTGTCCAAATTCCGGCGCCTTATTCAGATCGTGTTTTCGATAATCGTCGCGGGGACCGCGATGCTCCTCGCCGGCCTCGCACCCGGGGGCATTTACGCCTTGGCCCTAAACGGCTTCGGGCAAATTGGGTACCCGATCGCCTTCTTCCATGACGGCGCGCTTACCACCACGACCGCGGGAAACGTCTTCACAGCCCTGCTTCTCGCGCTGCTTGCGGGCGGAACCTTGATATCCGTTTGCTCCGCCGTCCTATCGACCGCAACGAGGCGCGTCCTCGCGGGCCCCCTTACCTCCGCGCTGCTTGTCGCGGCCCCGGCATTCCCGTTATTGTCCGATTCGGCACTAGGGCATAACGCCGCGCTCAATCTCCTGCCGCTGGCCGTATTCTCGCCTATCGAGGCAACGGGTTACGTAGGATGCTTCCCAACAGAATTCATTGACTCCGGTTCAAGCGGTGCATCGATGCTTGCCGTGGCCCTGATATACGTCGCGGTCTTTTTTGCGGTCGGCGCCGTTGCGACACGTTCGCCCAAACAGCCTGGACCCGCGAAAAAGCACCATGGGCTCGAGCTTCTGGACGCGAGCGTGGGATACGGAAGCACGACGATACTTTCAATCGGATCGCTTTTCCTGAGCCCGGGAACGGCGGCGGGCCTCATTGCTCCCAACGGCTCGGGGAAAACCACCCTTCTTGAAGCGCTGTCGGGCCAATTTCCCACCCGCATCCACTCGGGAAGCCTGGCGGCAGACGGAATCAGCCAACGTCAATCAGCCGAATTTGCAGAACTCGTCTACCTGAGCTCTTCAGGCGGCACGGATCTTTACCCCACGCTATCAGCCCTCGAGCACCTTGCTTTCGTTAGGGAGGCGTGGAAATCGGCCGCCGACATCGACTCGCTCTGCGACTCCCTCGGAATCTGCCTATATCTCGACAAGCCGACCCGTAAACTCTCGACAGGAATGAAGCAGCAGGTAAAGCTTGCCATGGCGATAGCGACCGATTGCCCGTACCTTATCCTCGATGAACCGCTGAACGGCCTCGATCCGGGAAAACGGAAAACCTCCTGCGACGCGATGCGCAGCGAAGTGGCGCGGGGACGCAGCGTGCTCATTTCAAGCCATCTGCTCGACGACCTGGCAGACCTCACCAACTCGTTCTACTTCATCGAAGCCGGCACGCTCGTGGAAAAGATCAAGTCGTCCTCGCAGACGCTCAAGCAGGAATATCTCGATACATACGAGAGATGAATGTGGGGGAGTGTTCGGATGAAGTTGATATTTAAGGTCCAGCTCGTGTTGTGCCGAAAAGACCGTGAACCTTTTGTGGGACACGCGGCGCCGTGGTACCATAGCCGAGTTTGTTGTCTTGGTCGGAAACCAAGACGCCTTATGCGCTGATCGGTAACCAGCGCCTGACTAATAAGGAGTCCTACCATGAAGCAGGGTATCCATCCCCAGTATGTCGAGTGCACGGTGACGTGCTCCTGCGGCAACACCTTCAAGACGCACGCTACCGTGTCCGAGATGAAGGTCGAGCTTTGCAACGAGTGCCACCCGTTCTACACCGGCCAGCAGAAGTTCGTCGACACCGGTGGACGCGTCCAGCGCTTCGCCGACAAGTTCGGTGGCGCCGCTCAGGCCGCCCTCGAGCGCGAGGCCGCCAAGAAGGCCGCCAAGGCCGCTGCTGCTGCTGAGGCTGCTGCCAAGAAGGCCGCCGAGCGCGAGGCCAAGGCCGCCGAGAAGGCCAAGCGTGCTGAGAAGTTCGCTGCCGAGGCTGCCAAGAAGGCCGCCGAGGCTCCCGCAGCTGAGGCTGAGGTTGCCGAGACCGCCGAGACCGAGGCTGCTGCCGAGTAGCACCTCGCTGTAACAGGCATTGAAAACCCCGTATCGAGTTTGAAGCTCGGTGCGGGGTTTCTTTTTACTTAGTCGATGCTTGTTGGCGGCGCGAGCGCAGCTGTCTGGGCGACGTGAACGACCCTTTCGCGCATCGTCGCCCCGCCGTCGTCGGTGGGAGCGGGCGTTTTATCTATGCGTGCGCGCCTTGCCCGTGAACTCGTCTACGTCGATGCGCCACACGTGCACGCGGTCGATGATGCCCGGGCCGTAGGCGGTGGGGGCGTCCGGCGCCAGGTGCTCCATGATGAGGTCAAGGCCGTAGACCTTGTCTTCGCCGCTGGTGACAGGGTGGAGCGTGCCGGTTCCCATGATGCTGCGATACGCGAACGAATAATCGCAGGCGTGCTCGCCGGAGATCACGCCGCCCTCGATGTCCATCTCGATGGCGACGGGGCAGCCGGTGTCGCCCGCGCTCTTCCACGCGGCGGCCTTGCGACCCTCGCCGGCCGAATGTAGCCACAGGCTCAAGCGGCGCGTTTCATCATCAAGCTCAAAACCAAAGCTCATGGGGACTATGAACAGCCCCTGGTCATCAACGCACGCGATGCGGACCGTTTTGCATGCTTCAAGGATTTCTCGCAGTGTGGCGATATCCGTAACCTCGCGTTTCGACAACCTCATGATGAAGCCTCCTTGGCCGGTCCGCCCGCGCATGGGTCCATCCGCGTGGGGCGCGGTGGGGCGCGGGCGGGCGTTTTTTCTCGAACCACACCATAGTATCAGGGCGGCGTCCGTGTCTGGGCGCTCGCACTTCGCGTTTTCCTACCTTGTGTCTTTCCGTGTCCGCATGTTGGGTGCGTTTCCGTGGCGTGGCATCTGGGTGCAGATGTGCGCAAACCGTGTACATGTGTAGGCGTTTGCATGGGGGCACTTGTGGGACACTCCGCTCTGGAATAGTATGAACGGCGTTCAGTTGAACATAGTTCATTATTTGGACGAGTAAGAATCGGCTGTGACCTGACCGCGAGCCAGGCGGGTGGGGCGCTGCCGTCCATCGTCCACATGCGTATACAAGGGAGGCTCCCCATGAGCAACAATACTGAGAAGCAGGCGCGTTCCGCCGGAGCGCGCGTCGTCGAGATCGAGAACTCCATGACCCCCAAGGCCTTTTATGTGACCAAGGAGGTTCTGCTGGGCATCGCGGGGTTCGTGTGGTGCGCCGCGGGCTTCAACATCGTCCGCATCGGGTTGCTCGCCTACGCCGAGCAGTCGGGCGCGCTGCTGATCGCGGGCCTGCTCGCGGGCAGCGTCGCCGTGTTCCTGGTCTTTTGGACCCGCATCTTCTTCAAGCTGCTGGGCAAGCATACCGACCGCATCGTGGGCTACGGCAACACGCGCCAGCCGTTTTGGCGCTTCTTCGATCGCCAGGCATTCATCATCATGGCGGTCATGATGACGGTTGGCATCTCGCTGCGCGCCTTCTCGTTGGTGCCCAGCTGGTTCATCGCCTCGTTCTACACCGGTTTGGGCATCGCGCTCTTTGGCGCGGGCGTGGGATTCCTGATCAACCTCGCGCGCCTGCTCAAGGCATCGCGCAGGGCAGGCACGCTGGTGTAAATGCCCCTGGCCCCAGCTTGCTTGTCCAGGATTTGCCGATGACGTGAGACCACGGCGCTTCCTCGCATGAGGGGGAGTGCCGTGGTTTCTACGTGTTCGCTCACATTAACCGATGGAATGCGCGGGCAAATGGTTAGAGTTATGGTCGTCTGAGTATCTACCGTGGAACGCAGCGCGCCCGTCCGACCGTTGGGGCGCGTTCGAGTTCACGTCAGCCCGTATCGCACGGGCGAGGATCATTGAAGAGGAAACCACATGGGATTCGTTTCTAAGCTGCTTTCGTTTGGCTCTGATAAAGATCTCAAGCGCTACTACAAGCTGGTTGATAAGATCAACGCCCTCGAGCCCACCTATGAGAAGATGGACGAGGAGGAGCTCAAAAAGCAGACGGACCTGTTCCGCGAGCGCTACGCCAACGGCGAGTCGCTCGATTCCATGCTTCCCGAGGCCTTCGCCGTCACCCGCGAGGCGTCCAAGCGCGTGCTGGGCATGCGTCACTTCGACGTCCAGTTGATCGGCGCCATGGCGCTGCACGAGGGCCATATCGCCGAGATGAAGACGGGCGAGGGCAAGACCCTGGTTTCCACGCTCGCCGGCTACCTCAACGCTATCGCCGGCAAGGGCGTGCACATCGTCACCGTCAACGACTACCTGGCAAAGCGCGACTCCGAGTGGATGGGTCGCCTGTACCGCTATATGGGCATGAGCGTGGGCCTTCTGCAGAACGGTATGCCGTTGGAGCTCAAGGGCCCGGCCTACCAGGCCGACGTCACCTACGGCACCAACTCCGAGTTCGGTTTCGACTACCTGCGTGACAACATGGTCACCTATGCGTCCCGCCGCGTGCAGCGTGGGCATCACTTCGCCATCGTCGACGAGGTCGACTCCATCCTGATCGACGAGGCCCGCACCCCGCTGATCATCTCCGGTGCCGGCACCAAGTCCGCAAGCACCTATAAGGACTTCGCCCGCGCCGTCCGCGGCCTGGAGCGCGGCGAGGAAGTGGTCTACGACATGCTCTCCGACCCCGAGCCCAAGGAGCCCACGGGCGACTACGTGATGGATGAGGCCAAGCACACCATCGCCGCCACCGAGCGCGGCCTGAAGAAGATCGAGCAGCGCCTGGGCATCGACGACATCTACGCCGACCTTTCCGGC
>URSO01000050.1 GCA_900550415.1 uncultured Collinsella sp. | reverse complement strand
GCCACGCCGACTATATCAAGAACATGATCACCGGTGCTGCCCAGATGGACGGCGCGATCCTGGTCATCGCCGCTTCCGACGGTCCTATGGCCCAGACCCGCGAGCACATCCTGCTCGCCCGTCAGGTCGGCGTTCCTTACATCGTCGTCTTCCTGAACAAGTGCGACATGGTCGACGATGACGAGCTCATCGACCTCGTCGAGATGGAGACCCGTGAGCTCCTCTCCGAGTACGATTTCCCCGGCGACGACATCCCCGTCATCCGTGGTTCCGCTCTGGGCGCTCTCGAGGGCGACGCCAAGTGGATGGACGCTATCCGCGAGCTCATGAACGCCGTCGACGAGTACATCCCGACGCCTGCTCGTAACAACGACCTCCCGTTCCTGATGGCCGTTGAGGACGTTATGACCATCTCCGGCCGTGGTACCGTTGCTACCGGCCGTGTCGAGCGCGGTGAGCTCAAGCTCAACGAGCCCGTCGAGATCGTCGGCATCAAGGATACCCAGAACACCGTCGTTACCGGTATCGAGATGTTCCGTAAGTCCATGGACTTCTGCGAGGCTGGCGACAACGTCGGTCTGCTGCTCCGCGGCATCAAGCGCGAGGACATCGAGCGTGGCCAGGTTCTCTGCAAGCCCGGTTCGGTTACCCCGCACACCAAGTTCACCGGTGAGATCTACGTTCTGACCAAGGAGGAGGGCGGCCGTCACACCCCGTTCTTCGATGGTTATCGTCCTCAGTTCTACTTCCGTACCACCGACGTTACCGGTACGGTCAAGCTCCCCGAGGGCACCGAGATGGCTATGCCTGGTGACCACATCACCATCGAGGGCGACCTCATCCACCCGATCGCCATGGAGGAGGGCCTGCGCTTCGCTATCCGCGAGGGTGGCCACACCGTCGGTTCGGGCATCGTCTCCACGATCATTGAGTAAATTAGCTCTTTGATATAGCTGACTTAGAGAACCCGGCACTTATATGGGTGCCGGGTTCTTTTCTGCAATGGATATTTAGCCGTTGCTGGTGTCGAGAGGATCGATAATGGTCCTGGATGCACCGTCGATTAGATCTCGATGGCTTCATTGATGTGTTCCAAATATGAATGGATCCACCGAGAACCAATTGACTCGAGGTTTTCGTTGACAGCACTTACGTGGAGCTGATAAAGTAACAACTCGTGCCCGTACGGGGCGGAAATGAAAGGTTCAGGATACATGCGTACTCTAGTTACTCTTGCGTGCACTGAGTGCAAGCGCCGCAACTATACGACCACCAAGAACAAGTCGACCATGCCTGATCGTATGGAGATCAAGAAGTATTGCCCCTGGTGCCGTCACCACACGCTGCACAAAGAGACTCGCTAGTCTCTAGTCATATACGCCAGTAGTTCAATTGGTAGAGCATCGGTCTCCAAAACCGAGTGTTGAGGGTTCGAGTCCTTCCTGGCGTGCCAGTCATTATTCCGTAAGCTCCCACTTGGGGGCTTACGGTTTACTCATGTATAAGCGCATTGCGCGGAGGTAACCCAAATGGCCAACAAGAAGAACAAGAAGAAGGCACAGCAGCAGGCGCCTGCCAACAACGCTGCCGCCAACTCCAAGGTTGAGGCCAAGAAGGCCGTTGCCAAGAAGAGCGAGAAGGCTGCGAAGTCTAAGAAGAACGAGAAGCCTGGTTTCTTCGCCCGCACCAAGAAGTATTTCGCTTCGGTGAAGTCCGAGATGAAGCGTGTCACGTGGCCCGATAAGAAGGAGCTCGTGAACTACTCGGTCGTCGTTTGCGCTTCTCTGATCGTCGTCGGCGTCGTCATCGCTCTGCTCGATGCTGGCTTTGGCGAGGCTCTTGCTCTGTTCTCTGGATTGAGGGGCTAAACCATGTCTAAGCGTTGGTACGTCGTTCACACTTACTCTGGATACGAGAACCGCGTTAAGTCCGATCTCGAGCATCGCATCGAGACCATGGGCATGCAGGACCGTATCTTTGATATCGAGATTCCTATGGAGCGCGTCACCGAGATCAAAGAGGGTGGCAAGCGCGAGACCAAGGATTCCAAGATCTTCCCGGGTTATGTCCTGGTCCGCATGGAGATGGATGACGATGCTTGGACGTGTGTTCGCAACACGCCCGGCGTCACCGGTTTCCTAGGCGGCAACGGCAAGCCCGCTCCGCTTTCCCGTGACGAGTACAACAAGATGACTCGTCGTCCCGGTAAGGGCGATTCGCCCAAGCGCACCTCGGTTGATATTCAGGTCGGCACGTCCGTCCGCGTCACCGATGGCCCGCTTACCGACTTTGATGGCAAGGTCTCCGAGGTTAACACCGAGGCCGGCAAGCTCAAGGTCACGCTGATGATCTTTGGCCGCGAGACGCCGGTCGAGCTCGACTTTAACCAGGTCGCTGTCATCGCTTAAGTTTTCGTCCGTTCGCGCGAGCGTGCTTCTTCTGTGACTGCTCATCTCAGGAGTGCTTCTAACACGTGCGTGCTTACGATATAGCAAGTACTTCACACTCGTGATTCGAAAGGAATGACCATGGCTGAGAAGAAGGTTGCCAACGTCATTAAGCTCCAGATTCCTGCTGGTGCAGCTAACCCCGCTCCTCCCGTCGGCCCCGCCCTGGGCGCTGCTGGCGTGAACATCATGCAGTTCTGCCAGGCCTTTAACGCCGAGACGCAGGACAAGAAGGGCGACATCATCCCCGTTGAGATCTCTGTCTACGAGGACAAGTCCTTCTCCTTCATCACCAAGACCCCGCCGGCGGCTCACCTCATCAAGAAGGAGCTGAACCTCAAGTCTGGTTCCGCTAAGCCCCAGGCCGACAAGGTCGGTCAGCTCTCCCAGGAGCAGCTCACCAAGATCGCCGAGATCAAGATGCCGGACCTCAATGCCAACGACATTGACGCCGCCAAGAAGATCATCGCCGGTACCGCCCGTTCCATGGGCGTCACCATCGCTGAGTAGCGATTTCTTTAGGTAATGATGGGTGCTCCGACCGGGGCGCCCGTTAAATGTGTGCAATAGGGCACACGATACGATGTGGGAGGGCTCACGCCCGTTTAACCACAGGAGGTAATGCACATGGCTAAGCATGGTAAGAGCTATAACGCCGCTGCCGAGAAGATCGACCGCGCCACGCTCTACACCCCCCTTCAGGCTGCCAAGCTCATCAAGGAGCTCGACACCGCCAAGTTCGACGAGACCGTCGAGGCCCACTTCCGTCTGGGCATCGATACTCGTAAGGCTGACCAGAACATCCGTGGCTCCATCTCCCTGCCCCACGGCACCGGCAAGACCGTTCGTGTTGCCGTCTTCGCCGAGGGCGAGAAGGCCCGCGAGGCCGAGGCTGCCGGCGCCGACATCATCGGTTCCGACGAGCTCGTCGCCCAGATCCAGAAGGGCGAGATCAACTTCGACGCCGCTATCGCTACGCCGAACATGATGGCCAAGGTTGGCCGCATCGGTAAGATCCTTGGTCCCCGTGGCCTCATGCCGAACCCCAAGCTCGGCACCGTGACCATGGACGTCGCCAAGATGGTCTCCGAGCTCAAGGCTGGCCGCGTTGAATACCGCGCCGACCGTTACGGCATCTGCCACGTGCCCCTGGGCAAGAAGTCCTTCTCTGAGCAGCAGCTCGTCGAGAACTACGCTGCCCTGTACACCGAGATCCTGCGCGTCAAGCCCTCTTCTGCTAAGGGCAAGTACGTCAAGTCCATCTCCGTGTCTTCCACCATGGGCCCTGGCGTCAAGGTTGATCCCGCTGTCCAGCGCGACTTCCTGGCTGAGTAACTTTTAGTTACTGCCTGAGCAAAGCAAGCATTGCTAAAGATACCCGGTTCTGCCTCGTGCAGGACCGGGTCTCTTGCTTTTGAGTCAACGAAACCACCACGAAGGGGACAGGCACCCTTGTGGTGGTTTTACTTGTGTTGTACTTTAGCGCGATGTAGTACTACCCGAGGCCGAAGGGAGCCCAACATGTTTAAGAACACGCAACAGCTCCTAGGCCTAGCGCTACTAGATTGGATAGCGCGCTAGGGTTGTAATCTCGCTATAACGATTTGTTGTACCCGGGTGCGCTATCGTCTGCCGCTTTCAGGCGTGATGAGCGACACGGGTATTTTTCTATCTCTAGGCCTTCTCTCTCTCCTGAAAGCCATCTGTCATAAAACGGTCAATCAGGAGGAACATATAAGCCGCAAAATCACAATCTTTGACGCCACCCTGTGCGACGGTGAGCAGTCGCCGGGCGCCAGCATGAATACCGAGGAAAAGCTCTTCATCGCCCGCCAGCTGGTGCGCATGAACGTGGACGTTATCGAGGCGGGCTTTCCCATCTCGAGTCCTGGTGACTTTCGCTCCGTACAGGAGATTGGCAAGATTGCGGGCGACCGATGCACGGTATGCGGCCTGACGCGCGCTGTCGACAGGGATATCGAAGTGGCTGCAGAGGCGCTCAAAACGGCCCAGAGGCCCCGTATCCATACAGGGCTGGGTGTGAGCACCAGTCACCTGCGCGACAAGCTCCATATGGCTGAGGAAAGGGCAATTGAGTGAGCGATCCATGCCGTCAAACATGCTCGCAAGTTCGTTGACGATGTTGAGTTTTATGCCGAGGATGCCGGCCGCTCCGATCAGGAGTTTCTGGTGCGCATTATCGAGGCGGCCGTAAAGGCCGGTGCCACGGTCGTGAACATCCCCGATACGATGGGCTACAACATGCCGTGGGACTTTGGCGCCCGCATCCGTGACCTGCGCGGGCGCTGCGGGTGCGGCCGGTCAGCGTGCGGTCGACGTGATGGAGTATCGCGAGTACGAGATTGAGCGCATTGCGCGCCAGGCATTTGAGGCGGCGCGCAAACGTCGCGGCAAGGTGACGAGCGTTGATAAGCGCAACGTGCTGGAGACGAGCCGCATGTGGCGCGAGATCGTGCATCGCGTGCAAGACGAGGAGTACTCCGACGTGGAGCTTGAGGACCTGCTCGTCGACAACGCCGCCATGCAGCTCATCAGTCGACCGGCAGACTTTGACGTCGTGGTGACGGAGAACATGTTCGGCGACATCCTGTCCGATGAGGCGGCTCAGATTACCGGATCGCTCGGTATGCTTGCCTCTGCCTCGCTGGATGATGGCGTATCGCTGTTTGGGCCGAGCGCTGGCAGCGCTCCTGACATCGCGGGGCTCGGCGTGGCCAATCCGCTGGCTCAAATCTTGTCGGTGGCGATGCTGCTGACCTACGCGCTCGACATGGGCGAGCAAGCCGCGTGGATCGAGAGCGCCGTGGCGCGCGTGCTCGACGAGGGCTGGCGCACCCGTGACATCGCCGATGTCAACACCCCGGCAGATAAGATCCTCGGCACCACGACGATGGGCGACAAGGTCGTCGCCGCGCTGTAGGCGATGCCGATTCAAGCTGTCAAATATCTCAATCTGTAACATCTAAGGGGCAAAATCGTTCCTACCTGTTACAGATTGAGATTTTCGGCTGAGCATCCGTGGTCTGTCTCGATCTGTAACAGCTAACCGATTATTTGGGCCCTACCTGTTACAGATTGAGACAAACCGTTGGGGCAGGTCGGACGAGTCAGCAAAACCACCACAAAGGTGCCGGTCCCCTTCGTGGTGGTTTTTAGCGCAACGAGGTGTTCCCAGCCGACCATACGGGCGGCCTTGCGCTCACGCTGCTCGATGACAGCGCATCTTTAGACGCGAAGTGCGGAACCGGGTGCATATACGAGCCGCGTAGCGTTACGAATTCATGGGAATGACCGTATCGCCAATTTGTACGCTTGCAATCTTGTCTGTGTCACAAACTTGCGAGAACGGCCAGGTCTTGTGGACATCAGTGGTGCCGTTATCCAGTTTATTTGCGAAATAGCCGCTGTGGCTGGTTGCGTCCTCAACATGACCGTCTTTGAACGTCACGATGAGGGGTATGTTGCCAACGGCATCCATAGACTCCTCCATGTTTTGAGACATCTTGCCGCTGTTGTTGTCGTGTTCGATGGAACGATCTATGTTGTAGCGGACTGAAACGCCAACGCAGGATACGGTGGCCTCTTGAATCGTCGCCTTGGTGCCGTTAAAGTTGACCGATTTGGGCGCGGGAATCGTAACGGATGTATCTTCGTAATTCAGCTGGAACTTAAGATCCCATGGGCCCGTAAGTATTTTCTTATACTCGGGAAGCTCTTTGCCAGCACGTGGCACAACGAGAGAGTTGATATGCGTGCGGACGGTCCTGCCCATAAGGCCGGGTGATTCAACGCTGAACTGTGCAAAGTATTGAATGCTGGAGTCATTGGGGTTCTTGTCAATGAGCCATGATTGGCCTTGGCCGCCATGCTCGCCATCAACGTATACGTTTCCATCGACACTTCCGGCGATAGTTCCGTTCTCGCCCGGCTCGGAAAGCTTTTTCAGGGCAGCGGGATCGTCGAACGTAAGCGTATAGGCGATGGTAACCATATCCTTGTCGCCCATGATGGCGTCGGCGGTCACGGTGACTCCGTTGTTGGAGCAGCTAGCACCGACGGGCCGGCCAATACGGTCGATGATCTCGGTTTGAGAAGCAGGTCCGTCAAAGATGTCGGAAAGCATGTCAGAAGGAAGCGGCAGGACGCCTGTTGCCATAGCCGTGCCAGCGCCTCCAATGACGATAGCGAGGACTGCCGTTACAGCGGCAATGCGAGCGACTGTTCTTACGGGATGGCGGGCGATGCGCGGCTTGCGTCGCGTGCCATTAAAGTTGCTTTGAGCGGTCGCCGCATCGCTCGAGGCGACGGACTGAGCAATCGAGTTTGCCATGTGCTGCTTCGCATTATCGGTAAACGAAATGTGCTCCAGGGCGTGGCGATAGTCATTCGAATTCGTAGTCATTGTGGTCTCCTTTCAAGGAAAGCCGAAGTGACGCACGTCCGCGGCTAAGGTGCTGGGCGGTTGCAGCTGGCGTCGCGTGAACGGCGTCTGCGATTTCCCTGATGCTCATGCCTGCGTAGTAGTGCAAAAAGATGGCGATGCGCTGTGCTTGAGGCAGGGCCGTGACAGCGGAAAGAATGGCGCAGTCGCGTTGCGCGAATTCTTGCTCGGTATGTGTTACGGGTGCGCAGAAATCGGGGAGCGAATCGAGGTCGACAACCGGGTGATTCGCGTGCGTACGGCCGATATCGCGACATGCGTTCAGTGCGACTCGGATCACCCAAGCACGTTCGTGTTCGAGCGAGTCGAACGGTTGAGTGCGTTGGAGAATCTTGATCAGCGTGTCCTGGCAGATGTCTTGAGCGTCGTCAGCGGATCCAAGGGCCGAATAGCACAATCGAAGGATGAGGTCGGAATACGTGTCGACCAAGCGCTTTGCTTCCCGCTCGATCTGATCGGCATCGCATCGGAGCGTGCTATTGCGGTTACGGCGTGCAGGCATAGTGTCACCTCCAATTGGTCGTGGTGGATATAGGGAAGGCGTCTCGCGAGGTCCCTCTACATACAACACGGTCGAGACTGCATAAGTTGACAAAAAAAGACGGCACGTGAGCGCCGTCCTTACAAAACAATGAGTGTTCTCGTTAATTACACAAGCACCGTGATGGACAGGTCGGACGAGTCAGCAAAACCACCATAAAGGTGCCGATCCCCTTCGTGGTGGTTGTTGGCAGTTACCAGGGGGTTCTGGCGGTTGAAGACTCGATTGCTTCGTGGCGTTTGAGCTCGCGGCGCATGGTTTGCGAGTTGAGCCAAGCGGCCTTCCAACCGCGCGTGGGGTAGCGCGCCTCGTCAATTTCGATCTTGGTATAGCCGCAGGCGTTGACAATCTTCGTTCCGCATGGGTGTTGGCGCTCGCGTTGAAAGTTGGGGCCGTAGCTTTGGTGCACATGCCCGTGAATCATATAGTCGGGACCCCAAGACTCAAGAGCCGCATTAAAGCACTCGAATCCTCGATGCGGCAGGTCGTCCAGGTCGCCCATGCCTGCGACGGGTGCATGGGTAAGTAGAATATCGCATCCGTCTACCAGTGCGATTTTTCGCGATAGCTTGCGCATGCGTTTTGCCATCTCGCGCTCGGTATACATGTTCGCGCCGTCGCGGTAGCGCATGGAACCGCCCAGACCCGCAATGCGAATACCTCGGTACACATATACGCTGTCCTCAACACAAATGCACCCGCCCGGTGCATGGCGCGCGTAGCGGTCGTCGTGGTTGCCACGAACGTACACAAGCGGTTTGTTGATGACAGTGACCAAAAACTCAAGATAGTCCGGATCCAGGTCGCCTGCGGATAGAATCAGGTCAACGTCCTCAAAGCGCTCCTTGCGAAAACATTCCCACAGGCAGCGCTCCTCTACATCGGCAATGGCTAGGATATTCATAGGGCACGGACCTCCGGCTCGTTATCGAGCTGCGGAACCGAGCCTATAACGTTGTCAGCCAGCCAGTTCATCTCGACAATCTGCGTACTCGGCAGGGGAGGGAAGCCCTCAATCTGAACCACGCCGTCCTGGCTGTGGAGCTCGCCGCCAAATGGGTTGATGGAGCCCTCGACAATGCCGTTGCGAAGCAGCTGCACAAGTTTACGCGTCTGATAGGGTAGGCCCGGAGCGTAGCGAATATCGATGACGCCGGAGCTCATACCGTACCAGTAATTGACGGCGCGCACCTGCTGGTCATCGGCGGTCTCGTCCCATGTGCCGTGCAGTAGGCTGCGTACGATGAGTTCGTAGTAACGGCCCCAGTTCCATACCGGCATAGCAATACCGGTAACTTCCTTGCCGTTTACCAGACGGTGAAGCCCGTAGGCGGTGGGGTCCTCGAGAGACTTGGACATATCGGCGCCGGTCATGACGCTCACGCCTTCGCGGCACATGGCCTCGGCAAGGCCTCCGGCGGGCACATCGCCCCAGGTCAGGATAATTTGCGCACGGGGGTCGAGCAGCGAGGCGCCAATCGCAAAGGCGTTGATCTCGCTGAGTGCGCCCGAGGCGAAGACTGACGCGTGATAACCGATGCGGTGGTTGTCCGCCATGCTGGCGGCAAGGGCGCCCAGGAGAAACTTGGCCTCGTACATCTTGCCAAAGTACGATCGGACGCTTTGGTGGGGAAGGCCGATAGAGCAGTTAAGGAACCGAACCTGGGGATACTCAACCGCAGCCCTGAGCGTGTATTCCATCAGGCGGTGCGAGGTCGAGAAGATGACGTTTGCTCCATGTTTGACAGCCGTTTCCACGGCGGCGTAGAACACGTCCGGATCGTGACAGTCCTCGAACGCCTCGGTGCGCACGATACCGCCAAAGTGCTCATCGAGATACTGACGTCCTTGGTCGTGCAGGCTGTCCCAGCTCGACGTCGCACAGGGGAACTCATGGATAAAGGCGATGCGCAGGGGGTTGGCCGCCGAATAGACGGTCTTGCCCATAAAGAAGTTGAGCACGCCGGAGGTGGACTTGGCGGGTGTCTCTTGCTCATCGACGCTCGGCGCTTCGACAAGATCGACCTTGTCCTCGTCATTTTTGCCGGCAATGACCAGCTCGCGCCAAATCTTGCACAGGCGGTTTACGACGATGTCCGTCGGCGTATCCAGTAGACGGTCTTGGTTGTACACGTTGAGGTAGACGAGCATGGCGTCGGCGGGCGTAATGTCCAGGTGGTCGCCGCCTGCGCGAAGATAGGCGCGCTTAAAGAGCAGGAAGGTGTGACGTAGGTAGTCGACCTTCTTTTGAGGCCATTTTTCGACAAGATCTTGGCCGAGCATTTTGGCAAGCATCTCGTAGCTGCCCTCGCGCGAAAACTCAATCTCGTACAGGGGGCATACGTACCAAAAGGCGCAAAACTCACCGTACAGGCGGCTCTCGACGGAATCCCACTTACCGGGGTACAGACGCGTCACCTTGGCCGAGACCGTCGGAGCGTCAAGGAATTTGAGGACGCTGACACGCTTGTTGCCCTCTTGGACGTAAAAGCGGTGCATGAACTCGGTGACGATGATGGGGTCGCGGTAGCCCTCGGAGATTTGGATATCGTAGAGGTTGGACCATTTGCGGGCGAATTCGGTATTCCAGGGGAGCAGCGGCATAAAGTTACACGAAAAGGCGGACTGGCGACCTTTGGTAACCGTGCCGACGACCATTTCGAGCGGAATGTCCCGCAGGCCGATGTTCTCGCGCTGCCCGCAGGGAAGCTGGGCGACCAAGCTGTCGAGGTCCGTAAGATATGGATGCTCGCTTTGGCTGATGGCGCGACGGCGTTCCTGTTCGCCGCGCTTGCGCGCTTGACGATAGGCCTCTTCCATGGTGTCTACTCCCTTAGTCGTTTAAACAACGATATGAACCATGGTACCACGATGCGAAACCACCACAAAGGTGCCTGTCCCCTTTGCGGTGGTTTTAGGCGATGATGGGGGCGATGGCGCGGATGCAGGCGTCGGCTGCCGTAAAGGTGGTGCTGTCGTCACTGACGATAAAGATGATCTTACCCTTAATGCCAAAGTCGCCGATCTCGCTAAAGAGCACGTAGGGTTCCTTGTCAAAGCCCGAGATGGGTGAAACGGCGACCTTGGTGGCACAGGCGAGCTCGTCTGCCAGCGCATCGAGCGAGTCCCACTTTGACGTGTCCTTCACCGCGACGGGAACGACAACGCGTCCAAAGGGCATGAGGTGCACGAGTGTGTTCTTGGAGATGTTGGAGTTGGGGACGATGATGGTCTGTCCGCAGGCGTCCTCGATGGTCGTGTGGCGCCAAGTGATGTCCTGGACCACGCCCGACACGCCGCCGACCTCGATATTGTCGCCGGGCTTGATGATGCCCATAAAGGTCACTTGCATGCCGCCGATAAGGTTTGATAGCGTGTCCTGAAAGCCGAGCGAGATGGCGATGCCGCCGACGCCAAGAGCGGCGACGAGCGCGTTTGCGTTAATGCCAAAGCAGTTGTCGAGGATAAAGCTGCCGCCGATCATCCAAATGACGGCACGCGCGATGTTGATGAAGATGCTCGATGCGGGAAGCGGGTTGTCGTCTCGGTTGAGTAGGTGGCGCAGGGTCTTGGATGCCACCTTGGCGGCGATGGCGGTGACTATTACCAAGATGACGGCCCAGATGATGTTGTGGACCCAGCGCTGCTCAAAGAAATGAAGAATCGGTTCAAACAATTCCATGTAGGGAAAACCTCCTAATGATCATTCAACCATGATACCCACCAAAAAGCCCGTCCGATCACATCGGACGGGCCGATAACTTGAGATGGGGTGGCCGCGGTGGCGTAAGCTGGGCCGCCGGCGAGCACGCCGGCAAGGAGTGCGGCGGTCAAGCAAGACGGGGAAGGAGTCTTCTCATGGCAGTTTCCTTAGTTCTTAACCAGTGGTTCCTGCTGACGCTGGATTATCGACATGATATGCGAAAACCGTCGCAAAGGTATCTGTTCCTTTGCGGCGGTTTTGACGTTTGCGCAGATAAAACCTGCCAAAATAAACCTGTCCCTTATTGGCAGGTTTTAGCTCAGCAGCATGCGGTCGTTGGCGAGCTCGCCGCCCGAGACCTCCTCGAACTTCTGCAGCAGGTCGGCGACGGTGAGCGACTTCTTCTCGTCGCCCGCCACGTCGTAGATAACGTGGCCCTCGTGCATCATGATCAGGCGATTGCCCAGACGGATGGCGTCATTCATGTTGTGCGTGACCATGAGCGTGGTCAGGTGGTTCTCGTCGACAATCTCCTCGGTCAGATTGAGCACCTTAGAGGCGGTCTTGGGGTCGAGTGCCGCGGTGTGCTCGTCGAGCAGCAGCAAGCGCGGCTTGGTGAGCGTGGCCATGAGCAGCGTGAGTGCCTGGCGCTGGCCACCCGAAAGCAGGCCGACCTTGGCGTTGAGGCGCGTGTCCAGGCCAAGGTCCAGGCGCTTGAGCAACTCAACGTACTCGTCCTTCTCGGCCTTGGTGACGCCCCACGAAAGGCCGCGACGCTGGCCGCGACGCTTGGCGAGGGCCAAGTTCTCGGCAATCTGCATGTCGGCTGCGGTGCCGCGCATGGGATCCTGGAACACGCGGCCCAGGTACTTGGCGCGCTGCGACTCGCTCAGGCGCGAGATGTCGGTGCCGTCGAGCTCGATAACGCCCGAATCGAGCGGATATACGCCGGCAATCATGTTGAGCAGCGTGGATTTGCCGGCGCCGTTGCCGCCGATCACAGTTACAAAGTCGCCGTCGTTGAGGGTAAGGTCGACGCCGGTGAGCGCGCGCTTCTCGGTGACGGTGCCCTTGTTAAAGGTCTTCTTGACGTGCGAGAGCTTAAGCATCTGCCTCATCTCCCTTCGTGTAGGAGCTGCGGAGCTTATAGCGCTCCCAAACCACGGGCACGCACAGGGCCACGGCGACAATCACAGCAGAGAGCAGTTTCATGTCGTTGGCGTCCATGCCCAGCTGCAGCACGATGGCGCGGATGAGGAAGTACACCACGGAGCCAAAGACGGCGGAGGCCAGACGGACGGAGAACTGCGTGAGACCGCCGGGCAGCAGGCGACCGAGCACCTCGCCGATGACGATGGCGGCAAGACCGATAACGATGGCGCCGGTGCCCATGCCAATGTCGGCATACTTCTGGCTCTGGCAGATGAGCGCACCCGAAAGGCCAATGAGGGCGTTGGAGAGCACGAGGGCGATCATTTTGGTGGTGTTGGTGTTAACGCCCAGGGCGCGGATCATGTACTCGTTGTTGCCGGTGGCACGCAGCGCCGAGCCGATCTCGGTGCCAAAGAACCAGTACAGGATGGCGACGATGGCCACGGCCAGCACAATGCCTAGGATAATGGCAACAGTGGACTGCGGCAGGCCCGTCATGTTGCTGACGGATGAGAAGATAGTGCCCTTGGCAAGGATGGGCGTGTTGGACTTGCCCATGATGCGCAGGTTGATGGACCACAGACTGATCTGCGTCAGGATTCCGGCGAGGATTGCGGGAATCTCAAAGACGGTGGTCAAGATGCCCGTGACGGCGCCCGCGATGGCGCCGGCGCACATGCCGGCCAGCACGGCGAGCAAGGGGTCGACGTTATTGTTGACGATGAGTACGGCGCAGACACAGCCACCGAGGGCAAAGCTGCCGTCGCAGGTCATATCGGGGATGTCGAGCAGGCGGAACGTGATAAACACACCAAGCACCATAATGCCCCAGAGGACGCCCTGCGAAACGGCGCCCTGCAATGCAATGAGCATGCTTCATACCTCCTAGGATAGGGTGGACACGTGATGTTCCATAATAGCGGTAACAATGTATAAGAGAGCGACGGACAGACATTTGTTTTATCTGAAACAAGCAGGGCGAACGCCGGTCTTTGGCGTCCGCCCCAATGGCTCAGATATTGAATAACGCAGCTATGGCGCAAGCACGGGCCCTAACCGCGTTGCCGCACATGGGCGCTACTCGTCCAGAGCGGAAAGGTCGATGCCCAGTGCCTCGGCCATCTCGTCGTTCTTGACGACGACCAGGTCCTTGCTCGAGAGGTGCTTGATCGGCATATCCTCGGCCTTGGCCTCGCCCTTCAGGATCTTGACGGCCATCTCGCCCGCGGCGTAGCCCAGATCCTCGTAGTTGATGGAGAGGGTGAACAGGCCACCGGCCATGCACATGCCCTCCTCGCCAGTCACGTAGGGAAGCTTGTTTTCCTTGCAGATCTGGCCCACCTGCGAAGCGCCCGCGGCGATGGTGTTGTCGGTGGGGGAGTAGAGCGCGTCGACCTTGCCCACGGCGGACTCGACGACGGACTGGATCTCGTTGGAGCTCGAGACGGTGAAGTCGGTGTACTCCAGGCCCAGCTTGCCGAGTTCCTTCTTGGCGGCCTTGATTTGGACGTCGGAGTTGGACTCGGCGGTGCAGTAGAGCAGACCGACCTTCTTTACGTCGGGCAGGACCTTCTGCATCATCTCGAGCTGCTCGGCGACCGGGGTGAGGTCGGAGGCACCGGTGACGTTGGTGCCGGGCTTGTCGTTGTCCTGGACCAGGCCGGAGGCGGCGTAGTCGGTGATGGCGCAGCCCACGATGGGGATATCGGCCGTGGCGCCGGCGGCGGCCTGCGCGGCAGGCGTGGCGATGGCGTAGATCAGGTCGACGTTGTCGCCCACAAACTTGTCGGCGATGGACTTACACGTGGACTGGTCGTTCTGGGCGTTCTTCTGATCGATCTTGACCTTAAGGCCGCTCTTCTTGATGGCCTTGACAAAGCCGTCATTGGCGGCGTCGAGTGCGGAGTGCTCGGTGAGTTGCAGAACGCCGATGGTGTAGTCGGAACCGGCGGCAGCAGAGCCGGAACCAGAGTTGCCGCCGCATCCGGCGAGCGGGGCGAGCGCGAGCAGACCGGCGGAGACCAGAAGGCTCCTGCGGCTGATGGTGATGTCCTTCATATCATTACCCCCAGTATAAAAATGGCTGGAAACACTGCACTGGGACAAAGTGCAAGTGGAACTATAGTAGCGCTGATGTCCATTTTTACAACAGCCTGGCGGGTTTTTTAATACAGAATCGGATGGGCGGTACGGGTAGTCGAATGGGCGGCGGAGGGTCTTATGCGGCGGAGGAGGCATCGTCCTCGTCCAGGGCGGCGAAGAGCTTCTTGCCGTCGAGGAGACGTGTGGTGACGTTTCTCATTCGGCCGATCTCTACGGTACGCAACGTGTCATCGGCGCCTCGCGCGTCATAGACCGTTCCCAGCAAATACGAGATGCCGTCTCGTTGCTTGATGGCAAAGGGCCGGAGTGTCATCCGTGCCACTTCGACCTCTCCGCGTGCCGTGACACTCGAAATATCAAAACTCACCGTGGTTCCGTGGTCGATGGCCTGCTCGATGAGCTCGCAGGCATCTATGCGCTTGACGGGCGTGCGTGTGGCCTTGGTGGATTTGTCGCCTGCGCTTGGAGCAGGCTCGGGTGCATCGAGGTAGCCGCGAACGTCGGCACTCGCCATGGCGACCAGGTGCTGCGCCATGCTCTTTCGAATGGCGATGGGCGTGGAGCGGTTGCGCATGACCATGCCGTGGAGCCGGATGATCTCTTCGTCGGTGAGCGGACGGGTCAAGAGTCGATAGCCCACGCCGCGCTTGTACTCAATTTCGTATCCGGCATGGCGAAGTGCGGAGATGGCGGTGTAGATGCTGCGCCGCGCCGCCGAGATGGGCATGCGGGCGGGGTCGTCGGGATGGGCGAGGCGCCGGATCAACTCATCGGAAAGCATGGCCTTGTCCTCGCCGGTGTTTTCGCTTAATAGTTGCAGGATGCGAACGGCGCGATAGGCTGCCATCGAGGCGGCGCCCCTCGTCGTGGTCTCGTAAGTTTCAACAGCGGTTTCGGTCATGGCGCCCACGTCCTTTCCGTTTTGGGTGGCGACGGTATGGAGCCTAGGACGCGGGGCTTTCCCAGGGGCGCAGAGCACTCTGGGCGGTCGGTGGCCGTCGGCAAGCGGCGGGTCGAGTTTTCAACAGCCCTGCCCAACTGACCAAAAACTTGCCAAAAGCTTGACGGACGCTGTTGAAAAAAAGCGCCCCTCGGCTTGCCGAGAGGCGCTGGCGTGATGCGCTGGAACGCGTTTGGTGGCGCTGTGGCGATTAGAAGTCGGCGTTGCCCACGGTGCGCGGGTGCGGCAGGACGTCGCGGATGTTGCCCACGCCGGTCAGATACATGACCAAGCGCTCGAAGCCCAGACCGTAGCCGGCGTGCTTGCAGGAACCGTAGCGGCGCAGGTCAAGGTAGTACTTGTACTGCTCGGGATTCATGCCCAGGTTCTTGATGCGGGCCTCGAGCAGATCCAGGCGCTCCTCGCGCTGGGAGCCGCCGATAATCTCGCCGATACCGGGAACCAGGCAGTCGGCGGCGGCGACGGTCTTGCCGTCCTCGTTCATGCGCATGTAGAACGCCTTGATCTCAGCCGGGTAGTCGGTCACGAAGGTCGGGCGCTTAAAGTGCTCCTCGGTCAGGAAGCGCTCGTGCTCGGTCTGCAGGTCGATGCCCCAGCTCACGGGATAGTCAAACTTGTGACCGGCGGCGACGGCCTGCTCCAGGATCTCGACGGCCTCGGTGTAGGTAACGCGGGCAAAGTCGGAGTTTGCCACGTGGTCCAGGCGCTCGATCAAGCCCTTGTCCACAAACTTGTTGAGCATGTTGAGCTCGTCGGGGCAGGTGGCCATAACGTCCTTAAGGACGTACTTGAGCATGGCCTCGGCGTTATCCATGTAGTCGTTAAGGTCGGCAAAGGCCATCTCGGGCTCGATCATCCAAAACTCGGCGGCGTGGCGCGTGGTGTTGGAGTTTTCGGCGCGGAAGGTGGGGCCAAAGGTGTACACGTCGCCAAAGGCCATGGCAAAGTTCTCGGCATTGAGCTGGCCGGATACGGTAAGGCTCGCGTGCTTTCCAAAGAAGTCCTGGCTCCAGTCAACCTCGCCGGACTCGGTGAGGGGCGGATTTTTGGGGTCGAGCGTGGTCACGCGGAACATCTCGCCGGCGCCCTCGCAGTCACTCGTGGTGATGATGGGGGTGTTGACGTAGACAAAGCCCTGCTCCTGGAAGAAGCGGTGGATGGCGGCAGCCGCGACAGAACGGATGCGGAACACGGCGCGGAACAGGTTGGTGCGCGGGCGCAGGTGCTGCTGGGTGCGCAGGAACTCGACGGTTGCGCGCTTCTTCTGCAGCGGGTAATCCGGGGCGCTGACGCCCTCGACCTCGATGGAGGTGGTAGAAAGCTCGAAGGGCTGGGGCGCATCGGGGGTCAGCTTGACGGTGCCGGTGCAAATGAGTGCGGCCGAGACGTTTTGATGGGCGATCTCGTCGTAGTTGTCGAGTGCCTCGCGGTTCATGACGACCTGCAGGTCGCGGAAGCAGCTGCCGTCGTTGAGCGTAACAAAGCCAAAGTTCTTCATGTCGCGGATGGACTTGACCCAGCCGGCGACGGTGACGGTCTGGCCGCCGAGCGACTCGGCATCGGCATAGAGCTGCGCGATTTTGGTGCGGTTCACGTATCCTCCCATAACGGTTGAATGATAGTTATCCATACAGTTCGATATTCTAGCAGCTCGGCTCATTTGGGCTATACAGATAAGGCATTGGCGGGATGGTTTTTCAAACGAAAAGCGCCCG
>URSO01000049.1 GCA_900550415.1 uncultured Collinsella sp. | reverse complement strand
CATATTATGGTTGCTGCTCTACAGTCCTGCTCACGACGGAGAGCACATTAAGTGCTCTCCTGTTCGTGCGGAACTCGCGACAACCTTAATATGTCTCAGGCCCGCCCCCTCCGCCGCACACTGGGAACGCCACGTTGATGTCTGCTAAACCTTGCTCGCTCAGGCTAATGACTTTGCTGGGGATCCACAATTTGCTGCAAGGTGAACTTGCATTGGAGCGTATCGCCCTCTTCTCGCGCATCGTCAAACTCGAAGATCATGATGGCGCAGTTGGGGAGTTTTGTTGGGAGCTCGAAGCCCTCTGGGGCTGCAGCCTTGATGAATTGGCGGCTGGCGCTGCCGTGGCTTACTGCTAGGAGGGTTTCGATGCCCTCGGCGCCTATGAGATTGGTGAGAGTGCCTACCATGCGCTCCTGCAGGGCATGGCTTCCTTCTCCGCCAAATGGAATCAGGTCCTCGCCGGGGTCCCAGACGTCGGTGGTCAGGGCGTCATGCGGGCCTTCTTCGAAGGTGCCGTAGCTGCGCTCGATGATACCTTCGCAGGGCTCGACCGCTGCGTCCGGACCGAGGAGCTCGCATGCGACGAGCTGAGCTGTGTTCATGGCTCGGCCTAAGGGTGATGAGACCACTTTGTCGGGAACGACGCCGTGGGCCTTGAGCCATGCGGCTGCCGCCCGTGCCTGCTGGCGGCCCAGATCGGTGAGCGGAGAATCGCAGCGACCCTGGACCAGCTTTTTGACGTTGAATTCCGTCTGGCCGTGGCGGAGTAGGTATAGGCGCTTCATGCTCTCCCCTTCTGCATAACTTGCTTTATCGGCACAACCCTACTCGTGGGTATGGCCTACGTAGTCTTCGTCGATCGTAATCTTTGCGACCGACTTGGGATATTCCGATTCGACCCGTTGTGCCAGCGCGTGCTTTAGGTCCTCGGCGCTCATCGCCAAATCCGAGGGACGTACGCAGTCAAAGATCACGTTGGTGTGCGTAGGGCCCGGCACACAGCGCAGATCGTGAATTGAAAGGCGGCTATCGATCTGTTGAGCCATAGCGTTAATGCACAAACGCATGCTCGCCACCTTGGGGTCGTCGGTCACGATGGGGTCGTAATGGAGCGTGACGATCATGCCGTCTTCGACCCTAAACGACTGCTCGATGTTATCGAGCGTGTCGTGACTTTCCAGCGGGCTGGCCTCGGCTGACATCTCGGCGTGAGCGCTTGCGAACTTCCTGCCCGGGCCATAGTCGTGAACCATTAGGTCATGAACGCCCAAAATGCCGGGGTAGCTCATGATCTTGTCTCGGATGTGCTTGACCAACTTGGGATCGGGTACCTGGCCCAAAAGCGGGCTCACTGTATCTTGAATAAGCTCAAAGCCACTCCAGCCAATATAGGCGCCAACGGCAAGGCCGACCCACGCGTCAAGATTGATGTGCGTCACCTGCGAAACAATTGCGCACGCTAACACGGCGCCCGTGGCTAGGACATCGTTCTTTGAGTCCTGAGCGGTCGCATGCAGCGTCTCGGACTCAATGCGATCGCCGAGCTTTTGGTTGAGGGCCGCCATCCACAGCTTTACGACCATTGACAGCACCAGAACCGCCACGAGGGAAAGCGAAAACTCGACAGGCTCCGGGTTGATAATTCGCTCCACCGACGACTTCACCAGCTCAACGCCAATAAGCAGCACGAGCGCCGCCACGACCAATCCCGAGAGATACTCGTAGCGACCGTGGCCGTAGGGATGCTCAGGGTCCGCCGGCTTGCTCGCTAGCTTAAAGCCAAGCACGCTCACAATGTTTGAGCTGGCGTCGGACAGGTTGTTCATGGCGTCTGCCACGATCGAAACCGAACCCGACAGCACGCCAATTGCACCCTTCGCAGCGCATAGTGCCACATTGGCGAGAATACACACCATGCCCGTCAACGTTCCCACGCGCGCACGGTCGCCCTGCGCACGCTTAACAATCCACTCGACCATCTATATCCGCCCCCACGGTACTACCTATATATCTATTGCTCAAACGGATTGTAGTGTAGCCACTTTGTCCTCCAGATACAAAAAGGCCGCAGCCCACACGGACCACGGCCTTGGAATGTGGCAGAGGAATCATCCTTGTGTCGCACAGGTTTACGCGCTTACTTCGGCCACGCTCTTCGAGGTTTCGGGTGAATCGGCTCCGTCTTCTGCCGCCTGCCCCTTCGCCGGCACCACGCCAAAGCAGTAGCTCAGCGCCGCAGACACCGCAAATGCCACACCGCCGGCAGCGCAGCACCACAGCAGGTTCGAGATGCCACCCGTGGCAAAGCCAATGACCATGAGGACATTCGTCATGCCGATGGTATAGGCCGTAACGTGGCCCACGGCCGCAACAAGGCCTCCGACGGCGCCGCCGATGGCCATGCACGTCAGGCACCTGCCATATTTGAAGCCGCAACCGTACAGCGCCGGCTCGCTTACGCCGCCAAGAACGCCCGAGATTGAATAGCCCAGCATGAGCGCCTTCTCGTCCTTATCCGCAACGCGGAGCGACGCGCCAAAGGGCATGCCCCAAACGGCGAACGTTGCCATCGTCGCGGCGATCAGGATGCACAAATCCGTTCCCACACTCATAAACTGCGCATAGGCGAGCGATAGGACAACGTTGCTGACGCCCGCGATCTTAAGAAACTCCCAGCCCGCGGCAAGCCCCATGAGCGTGAGCAGCGACACGATGCCACCGGAATTGCCAAGCATAAACATAAGCTGGCCCAACAGCATGCCCAGATAGCTGCCCGCCGGCGCCGTAATACACAGCGAAACCGGAACCATGACAAGCATGGTCGCAAACGGAACAAACGAAAACGCCACGGCCTGAGGGATAACGCGCCGAAAGAAACACTCCACTCGCCATAGCACGGGCACCGAGATGAGAACCGGGATAACAGTTGTCGTGTAATCGTTGACCGGCGCGGGAAGCAGGCCATACACGGAAGTCATCGATGCCCCCGTCGTCGATGCGGCATCGACGAGCTTAAGCAGATCGGGCGCAATCAATACGCCGCCCAGCATCATGCCCAGCTGCTCCGAGCAACCGAGCTGGCGGGCAGCCGCCCAACCAAGATAAATGGGCAAAAAGTAGTAGCCGGCGTTATAGAGCCAACTGTAGAACAGGCGATAGATTTCGGAATCGGCAGACCACAGGCCCAGCATGCCTTCGCCCATAATGACGGCGACGGTACGGAACAACGCCGCGCAGACAATAAACGGCAGCGCCGACATCATGCTTTTGGACAGATAGTCCACCACGGCCATGGCGTTTGATGAGACCGTCGTTGTAAACGAGGTGTTAGAAACTTGTGACATGGAACGCCTTTCCCAATGTGACATGCGGGCTGTCCCTTTGTCACACCGTGCGGTACTGACCGATTGCGCGGTACTTTTCGTAGCGGAGGTTTGTGAGAGTCGCGTCGTCGAGCCGCCCAAGCGTATCGAAGGCATCAAATGCCGAAGACATGACGGCACCGGCGATCTCCTCATGCGACAGGTCCCTATCGTCGACAATGCCGTCGATGATGCCGAGCGCCAGCAGATCGGGGGCCGTGAGCTTCAGCGCCTCGGCGGCCTCATTCGCGCGGTCGGTATCCTTCCACAGGATCGACGCACAGGCCTCGGGGCTCACGACCGAATAGGCCGAGCTCGAGAGCATCAGGATGCGGTCGGCCACGGATAGCGCCAGCGCGCCACCAGAGCCGCCCTCGCCTGTCACCACCGAGACAATCGGCGTCTTAAGGCCGCTCATCTCCATGAGATTCTGGGCGATCGCCTCGCCCTGGCCGCGCTCCTCGGCACCGATGCCGCAAAACGCGCCCGAGGTATCGACCAGGCACAGAACCGGTCGACCAAACTTTTCGGCCTGGCGCATAAGGCGACGCGCTTTGCGGTAGCCCTCGGGATGCGCCATGCCAAAGTTGCGGCGCATACGCTCTTTGGTCGTGGTGCCGCGCTCGATGGCGATGACCGTTACGGGGCGTCCGTCTTTCCAGCCAATGCCAGCCAACACAGCGGCGTCGTCGCCAAAGTAACGGTCGCCGTGCAGCTCAACGAATCCGTCGAGGCCCAGCAAGATCATCTCACCCGCCGTGGCACGATCTGCCGAGCGGGTCTGCTTGACAATCTCGAGCGCGGTTTTTGGTGCCGCCGAGCGCTTAAACAAGTGTCCCAGCTTTTTGCCGCGGCGACCCGTATGCACGATTTCATGCGGTGCCCCCAGGCCGGGCGCGTGCCCTTCGTGCAGCGCCAACAGCTCGCCTACCGTGAGCGCAATCTCGCCACGCGGAACAACGGCATCGCAAAAGCCGTGCTCCAGCAAAAACTCGGAGCGCTGGAATCCCTTGGGCAGGCGCTTGTGCATGTTCTGCTCGATCACGCGCGGGCCGGCAAATGCCGTCAGGGCATCGGGCTCGGCCAGGATAATGTCGCCCTCCATGGCAAAGCTCGCGGTCACGCCGCCAGTCGTGGGGTCGGTGAGCACCGTGATATACAGGCCGCCCGCCTCGCTGTGGCGCCTAACCGCCGCAGAAATCTTGGCCATCTGCATAAGCGATGTCACACCCTCTTGCATGCGCGCACCGCCCGAAACGGTAAAGCCGACAACTGGCAATCCCATCTCGGTCGCACGCTCAAATGTGCGACAGATCTTCTCGCCCACCACGGAACCCATCGAGCCCATCATAAAGTTGGCATCCATAAAGAAGAGCGCCGTATCGCAACCGCAGATTTTGCCCCTGCCGCACACAACGGCATCGCGCTCGCCCGAACGCTCGACCGCGCCCTTGAGCTTGTCGGCATAACCGGGAAACGAGAGGAAGTCCTCCGACGCCAGATTAGCATCCCATTCCTCAAACGTGCCCTCGTCGACCGTCATGCGCATGCGCGCGCGACCGCTCACGCGAAAGTGTTTGCCGCAACGAGGACAGACCTCGAGGTTGTCGTGCAGGCGTGCCTCATCGATCACACGGCGGCACTCCGGGCACTTGATAAACACGTGGCGCGCGGGAAACTCGGCGCACGACTCGGTCATCGGCCCCTCGAGGACGTTGACCGTCTTCGCTTTTCTATTCATCAGCATAGAGATGCCCCATCAGATCGGTGTGGTACATGCCCGACAAGAACTCATCGTTTGCCAGCACGTCGAGCTGCAGTTCGCTGTTTTCGCTCACGCCCTCAATCACGAGCTCGCCCAGGGCCGTGCGCATCTTGCGAATAGCGCCGTCACGCGTGGGCGCGCACACGATGAGCTTGCCGAGCATGGAGTCGTAGTACGGCGGAACGTTCGCACCGGTAAACATGGCGGAATCCCAGCGCACGCGCGGACCACCCGGCACACGCAACGCGGTGACCGTTCCGCATGACGGCAGAAAGTCCGGCGTTTCGGCATTGATGCGGCACTCCATGGCGTGGTTGCGAACCGGCATGTCCTCCTGCTCAAAGGGCAGAGGCTGGCCGGCTGCCACGCGTAGCTGCCACTTGACCAAGTCGGTATCGGTCACAAACTCCGTAACCGGATGCTCCACCTGCAAGCGCGTGTTCATTTCCATGAAGTAGAAATTGCCGTCGTCCGAATACAGGAACTCGATGGTACCGGCTCCTTCGTAGCCGACGGCACGAGCCAGGTCACGCGCTGCCTTGTGCATGCGAGCACGAATGTCGTCGCGTCCGTCGAGGCACGGCGCGGGGCTCTCCTCGATCAGCTTTTGGTTGCGACGCTGAACCGAGCACTCGCGCTCGCCGAGCGAAAACACATGGCCCTGTTTATCGGCCATAATCTGCACCTCAACGTGGTGCGCCGGCGCGACGAACTTCTCCATGTAGCACTCGCCGTCGCCAAAGACGGCCTCGCCCTCGGCACGTGCCTCGATGAACGCCTTTGCCGCATCTTCCACGCGCTCGACCTTGCGAATACCGCGACCGCCACCGCCGGCGCGCGCCTTAATAAGCACGGGGCAGCCAATGCGCTCGGCCTCGGCCGTTGCCTCCTCGGGACTTTTGAGCAAATCGCAGCCCGGCACGATGGGCACGCCCGCCGCGGCAGCCGTTCGACGTGCGGCGTCCTTGTCGCCCATGCTGTCAATCACCTCGGACGAAGGACCGACAAACGCCAGGCCATACTTGTCGCAGTCGCGCACGAAGCTCGCCTTCTCGGAGAAAAAACCATAGCCGGGATGAATTGCCTTTGCCCCCGACTTCACGGCACAGGTGAGCACGGCATCGTCGTTGAGGTAGCTCTCGGCAAGACGCGGGCCGCCGATGCAATACGCCTCGTCGGCAAGCTGCACGTGCAGCGCGTCCGCATCGGCCGTGGAATAAACGGCGACGGTCTTGATGCCCATATCGCGGCACGCGCGGATAACACGGACCGCGACTTCTCCGCGGTTGGCGATGAGCACTTTGTCGAACATGAAGCCTTCCTTAACTTTCGTGCATGAGTGCAAAAGACATATCGGCGCGGCAGCAAACCTCACCGTTGACGCTCGCAGTACCCGTCGCAAAGCGGAACGGCCCGCGCGCACGCGTGATGGTGCACACCAGATCAACCGTGTCGCCCGGGCGCACCGGACGCTTAAAGCGCACCTTATCGAGGCTCGTATAGAACGGCGTCGCGCCGCGCGCCTCCTCGTCGCCCATCAGCAGCACGCAACAGTTTTGGGCGAGCATCTCGCACTGAATCACGCCGGGGACTACCGGGTTTCCCGGAAAATGCCCCTGCAAATAGTACTCGTCACCCGTAATCGTGATCTTGCCGTGGGCCTCGTCGCCCACCAGCTCGGCCTCGTCGAGCAAAAGCATCGGTTCGCGATGCGGCAACAGCTTCTTGAGCTCTTCTTTGTTCATGGACATCACCTATCCGATCCTCATAAGGCAACTGCCGAACTCCACGAGGTCGCCGTCGGCCACGCAGATCTCGAGCACCTCGCCGTCTGCCTCTGCCGTTACCTCGTTGAGAACCTTCATGGCCTCGATGATGCAGAGGGTCTCGCCGGCCTTGACCTTGGTGCCCACGTGCACAAACGGCTCGTCGCCCGGCGCCGGGGCAGCATAGAACACGCCGACCATGGGAGCGGTCACCTCGGTGCCCTTAGGCTCCGGTGCGGCGGCAGGCGCCTGCGCGGCGGGCTCCGGCGCGGCGGCAGGCATGGCGACAGGAGCCACCGCCGGAGCAGTCACGGCACCCGGCATAGGCATGGGCATGGCAACCGGCTGCGCCGCACTCGCGCGCTCGAGTTCGACCGCGGTGCCATCGGGCTCCTCAACGCGTACACGCGTGAGGCCGCGGTCCTCCATAACATCGGCTATCTCGGCAAGTCTTTTGGAATCCATGCTCTAGCTCCTCGTATATCTACGCAGCGCGATGGCGGCGTTGTGTCCGCCAAAGCCCAGATTGGTCGAAAGCGCCCAGGTAAGGTCGGCGCGAACCGCGCGATTGGGCGTGTAGTCAAGATCGCAGGCGGGATCGGGTGTGTGGTAGTTAATGGTCGGCGGCACCACGCCCTGCTCGAGCGCCATGGCGCAGGCCATGACCTCGATGGCACCCGTGGCACCGATCATGTGACCGGTCATCGACTTGGTCGACGAGACATATGCGGCGCGCGCCGCGTCCTCGCCGAGTGCTCGCTTGATGCCCGCCGTCTCGGACGAATCGTTGAGCTTGGTCGAGGTGCCGTGAGCGTTGATGTAGAGGCCCTCGGAAGGCTTAACGTCGCCCTCGGCCACCGCCAGCGATATCGCACGGGCAATGCCGGCAGCCTCGGGATCGGGGCTCGTGATGTGATAGGCATCATCGGTGTTGCCGTAGCCCACGACCTCGGCGTAAATGTGCGCACCGCGCGCCTGCGCATGTTCCATGCTCTCGAGCACGAGCACGCAGGCGCCCTCGCCCATCACAAAGCCGTCGCGGTCTGCATCGAACGGACGGCAGGCCGTCGCGGGATCGGGGTTGGTGGTCAATGCGCGGCAGGACGTAAAGCCCGCAACGGCATCGGGGATAATTGCGGCCTCGGCGCCGCCCGCGAGGATCGCATCGGCATAGCCGTGCTTGATGGCGCGGAACGCCTCACCCACCGCATGGGCAGAAGTCGCGCAGGCAGTCACGACGGGTAGGGTCGGGCCCTTTGCCTTATGGCGAATCGCGATGTTGCCCGAAGCCATGTTGGGGATCATCATCGCAATCATATAGGGTGATGCACGGCGAGGCCCTCGATCGGCAATCGTGTGGACGTTGTCGACGAGTGTCTGCATGCCGCCCACGCCTGAACCCACGTAGACGCCCAGGCGCTCGCGATCGATGGCATCTTCGACATCAAGGCCCGCATCGTGCATGGCCTCGTCCGAAGCCGCCATCGCAAACTGAACGCAGGGGTCGAGGTGCTTGGCATCGTGCTTACCAAAGTACTCGTTGCCGTCAAAGCCCTTGACCTCGGCCGCCACCTTGACAGCAAACGCATCCGTATCGAAGTGCGTGATCGGGCCGATACCGCACGTGCCGGCGCACATAGCCGCCCAAGTGGCAAGCGCCGTGTTGCCGAGCGGCGATACGGCACCGATGCCGGTGATTGCAACTCTCTGTTCCATCATGGTCTCCTCATCCAAGCCGTTCTTCGGCCCTGATTTCTACATCGCCATTCCGCCGTCGACGCGTATGACTTCGCCCGTAATGTAGGCAGCCGCATCGCTCGCCAAAAAGCGCACCACGCCGGCCACTTCCTCGGGGCGCGCCATGCGCTTAAGGGGAATCTGCTCCTCGGTTGCCGCGCGAACCTTCTCCGAGAGCTTTGACGTCATATCCGTCTCGACAAACCCCGGGGCGACCGCGTTCACTCGTACGCCGCGGGGTGCAAGCTCGCGCGCTACCGCCTTGGTCAGGCCAATCACGCCCGCCTTGGAGGCAGCGTAATTAGCCTGTCCGGCGTTGCCCATCAGGCCCACAACCGAGCTCATGTTGACGACGCAGCCGCCACGCTGGCGCATAAAGGTCTTAGTGAGCGCGCGCGTCATGTTAAACGTTCCTTTAAGATTGACATCGAGCACGCGATCGAAGGCGTCATCGCCCATGCGCATGAGCAGGCCATCGCGGGTGATGCCAGCGTTGTTGACAAGCGCCCAAATGGACCCAAAGTCGTTGAGGACCGCTTCCACGCACGCGTTGACGGCAGCGGGATCGGCCACGTCGCATTGATATGCGCGCACCGTGGCGCCAGACGCCTCGCAGGCTTCGCACGTCTCGCGCGCCGCATCGACGCTGCCGGCATAGACGACGGCGATATCAAAGCCGTCCTCCGCCAGACCGACAGCGCAGGCGCGGCCGATACCCCGCGAGCCGCCCGTGACCAGTGCCACACGACGTGAGTCGTTGCGCTCGAGCGCGCCGTTGTTCAAGTTGCCCATGTCATTCCTTTCGGGTTACAGCCCTGTGGACTATGCGAGCTCGTCGGCAATAGCTGCGACCTGCTCAGCCGTTTCGCACGAATACACGCGAACGTCGCTCAGCGTACGCTTGACCAGGCCCGACAGCGTTTTGCCGGGGCCGACCTCAATAAACGTGTCGATGCCCTGATCCTGCAGCGCATGCAGGGTGTCAACCCAGCGCACGGCATGGCTCACCTGGTTGGCCAGCACCTCCGATGCCGCCTGCGGGTCCGCCGGATAGGGCGCCGCCGTCATGTTTGCCATGACCGAAATCAGCAGCGAAGACGGCGCGTGGCCGGCTTGGATATACGTCGCCAGCCCCTCAGTCGCCTCGGCCATATAGGGGCTATGAAATGCACCAGACACCGCGACTTTCATAGCGCGGCCGCCAGCCTCTTTTACTAGGACGTCGAGCTCCTGCAGCGCCTCGGGCGCTCCGGCAACAACCGTCTGCTGCGGGCTGTTGTAGTTGACCGGCCAGCAGTCCTCGCCGGCCTGCGCAGCCAGGTTCTCGACTTGCGCCGCATCGAGCTTAATGACGGCGCGCATGCCGCCCGGATGGCGCTCAGCAGCCGCGGCCATCAATGCCGCGCGCTCACACACGAGCTCAAAGCCCGCTCGCGTATCGAACGCCCCCGCAAAGGTGAGCGCAGCGACCTCGCCCAGCGAGAATCCCGCACAGGCGGCAGGCACCACGCCGCGCTCGCGCAGTGCGGCAGCCGCTGCCAGGTCGTGAACAAACACGCAAGGCTGCGTGTTCTCGGTCTGCGAGAGCTCCTCCTTGGAGGCGCTCCGGCACTGCTCACTGGTTCCCGGACGCACCTCGTCGGCGATCGCGAACACCTCGGCAGCCGCCGGCGATGCCTCGATCAGGTCGACACCCATCGCGGGGTGCTGGGCACCCTGGCCGGCAAACAGAAACGCTACGCTACCCATGCGCACGCACCCTTCAGGACGTGTTCGGCGCCATCGACCAGGTCGTCAACGATTTCGCACGCACTCTGGCGCTCGTTGACCATGCCGGCAATCTGTCCGCACAGATACGAACCCTCTTCGTAATTACCGTCCTTGGCGGCCTTGCGAAGAGCACCCGTGCCCATGGCCCCAAGCTCCTCGACACTTGCGCCCGCCGCCTCACTTTTGGCGTAGGCATTGGTGAAGGGGCTCTTGAGCGCACGCACCGGATGTCCCGTCGAGCGACCGGTCGTGCGCGTCGACGTGTCGCCCGCCTTGAGCACCAGCTCTTTGTACTGCTCCGATACGGTGCACTCGTTTGCGACCAGAAAGCGTGTTCCCACCTGCACGCCGGCGGCGCCGAGCATAAAGGCGGCCGCCACACCGCGGCCATCGGCGATGCCGCCAGCCGCAACCACGGGAATATCGACCGCATCGACAACCTGCGGGACAAGTGCCATCGTCGACGTCTCGCCAATATGCCCACCCGATTCGGTGCCTTCGGCAACCACGGCGGTGGCCCCGCGACGCGCCACGAGACGCGCCAGCGCCACCGAGGCAACAACCGGGATGACCTTGATGCCAGCGTCGTTCCACGCCTTCATGTACTTGGTGGGATTGCCGGCACCCGTCACGACGACCGGCACTTGCTCATCAATCACCACTTGTGCGACCTCGTCGACAAACGGGCTCATGAGCATAACGTTGACGCCAAAGGGCTTATCCGTCTTGGCGCGCAGCTCGTGAATCTGATCGCGCAGCCAGTTGGCGTCGGCGTTCATCGCCGCGATAATCCCTAAGCCGCCCGCCTCGGACACGGCAGATGCCAGCGAGGCGTCGGCAATCCAGGCCATACCGCCCTGGAACACGGGCTTTTCGATGCCGAGCAGATCGCAGAGAGGAGTCTTGAGCATCTCTACTTCTCCAATGCCGCCTCGACCGTATCGGCGAACTCGCCGACCGTCTTGGGGTTCTCCTCGGTATCGAGCTCAATGCCAAACTCGTCCTCGACGGCGACGAGGATCTCCACGGTGCCCAGACTGTCGAGACCAATCTCCTCGAGCGTGGACTCGGGCTTCATCTCGACGTCGTCAAGGCCAGCGGTCTCGCGGATAACGTCGCAAACGCGCTCGAAGGTCTTCTGATCTGCCATGGTAGTTCTCCTTTGGTTGTGCCCTAGGGCGTTTTTATTTCCTATGTGCGACTACTTCCAACGAAGCAGATAGCCACCTATATCCAGACCGGCGCCAAATCCAACCAAGGCGATGGTGTCGCCCACATTCAGTGCGTCGGTGCGTGCCAGTCGGTCAAGCGCAAAGGGAATGCAGGCGCTCGAAATGTTGCCGGTCTCCCGCAGCGTTCGAACCACGCGCTTGTCTGGCACACCGAGGCGCTTGACCGCCTGACTCAGGATTCGTTCGTTAGCCTGATGGAATACAAAATGGTCGATGTCCTCGACCGAAATGCCCGCATCGCTCGCAAGCTTATGGACCGTGTCGCAAATCGCGTTGACGCCGAACTTGAACACGCGGCGGCCATTCATGGACAGCACGCTCTCGCTATCTGCGGAGGCCTTAAACGGCGAGGTGCCGACCAGACCGGGAACGCACAACGTCTCGACGTCGGGCGCCGTCGAAAGCTCAACGGCAAGGGGGCTGTCTCCCCCAGCCTCAATCACCGCGGCGCCTGCCCCATCGCCAAAGAGCACACAGGTGGCGCGGTCGGTCCAGTCGAGCGCGCGCGTCATCTGCTCGGCGGCAACGACAAGCACATGCTTGGCTCGTCCTCGGGCGATATAGCCCTCGGCAACATCGAGCGCAAATACGAAGCCGGCGCAGGCAGCCGAGACATCGAAGGCAGGGCACGTCGCGCCCAGTCGCTCAGCAACGGCACACGCCTCGGCGGGAACAAGGTGGTCACCCGTCGTCGTCGAGCAGACGATCAGATCCAACTGGCTCGCGTCGATTCCGGACACCTGAAGTGCCCGCTCGCTCGCCGCTACGGCAAGGTCGTCAAGTGACTCGGTGGTGCAGACGTGGCGACTCTTAATACCTGTGCGGGTAAAAATCCACTCATCCGAGGTATCGAGGAACTCGGACAGCTCGTCATTGGAAACACTGCGCTTAGGAAGCGCCGAGCCTGTTCCAAGAATCGTGAAACCCATCACTAACCTCCTTTGAGTTGTTGACGTGTTTACATCGACCAAGAGAGGATAGCGCATTTCAGTCGTTGTTAACGTGTTAACATTAAATTGTCCAAATGCGACAAAGGCTTCACATTGTGTCTCTCTCGACACCATTGCGTTATTCACTTATTCATTAAGGAGGTAGCAGCCGTTATGGATGCCAAATTAACGATAGTCGACGTAACCGGATCGACCAACGATGACCTGCTCGAAGCAGGAAAACAGGGAGCGCCGCACGGCACAGGACTTGCCGCCCGGGCTCAGACAGCAGGACGCGGCCGGCGCGGCCACAAGTGGGATTCAACCGCCGGCAACCTATTGCTTTCGATTGTCCTGCGTCCATGCGTTAATCCTGCGAAGTACTCTGGTCTTGCTGCCGTCAGCGGCCTAGCGGTGCTCGAGGCGCTCGAAAAACAGGGTCTTGCAAACGAGATTGGCCTCAAATGGCCCAACGACCTGGTCGCGCGTGGACGCAAACTCGGCGGCATTCTGGTCGAGGCCGCACGCGATAACGAAGGCAAACCTTTCGCCGTCTGTGGCATTGGTGTCAATGTGAACTATGCGCCCCAAGAGGTGCCCGATGGCGGCCTGCCGGCAATCGGTCTCTCGGACCTTAACGAGAACGTTCCAGCTGTCGACATGCTCCTCGATGAGGTCTATCACGCAGTTATAGACGCTATAGATGCCTGGGCAGAACGCCTCAATGCCATGGAAGAAAACACCGGACCGCTCGCGCCCGTCCACGGCGAATATGTCGCTCACCTCAATTGGATTGGAAAGCACGTTATCGCCCGCTCCCCTGCCGGTGACGAGCTGGCGCGAGGCATCTTTAAAACGGTCGATGGCTTTGGTCGTGCGTGCATCGAAACAGAAGACGGCTTGCGATCCTTCCATTTTGAGGAAGCGTCATTGCGCCCCTTGAGTGAGTAGGTCGCCACAGCCAGCCGCTCGGCAGCCTTACCCGGCGATCCAAACCCATCATGCAAAACAAAAGGGCCCCGCTACCGTAACGGCAGCGGGGCCCTTTAAGCTATGAGCGATATCGCTTAGAGCTTGATGTCGATGTCGACGCCAGCGGGGAGGTCGAGACGCATAAGCGAATCAACGGTGCCCGAGGTGGGGTCGAGGATGTCGATGAGGCGCTTGTGGGTGCGCATCTCGAACTGCTCACGGGAGTCCTTGTTCACGTGCGGCGAGCGGATAACCGTGTACAGGTTGCGCTCGGTGGGCAGGGGGACAGGACCGGAAACGCGAGCGCCGGTCTTCTGAGCGGTCTCGACGATGAGCTTCGCGGACTGATCGACGACCTCGTGATCATAGCCCTTGAGGCGAATGCGGATCTTCTGGGTAGCCAACTTAAACCTCCAAAGAGTGCGAGAGATGCTCTCGCGGATTACGTAACAGGGAGCTCGAACTTAGGCGTTCTTGCTCATGACCTCGTCCACGATGGACTTGGGCGCGGGCTCATAAGAGTCGAACTGCATCGTGTAGGATGCACGGCCCTGGGTCTGGGAGCGAAGGTCGGTAGCGTAACCGAACATCTCGCCCAGCGGCACCTTGGCACGGATGAGCTTGCTGTTCTTGCGATCCTCCATGCCCTCGATCTTGCCGCGGCGACCGGAGAGGTTGCCCATAACGTCGCCCATGTACTGCTCGGGGGTCTCGACCTCGACAGCCATGATCGGCTCGAGCAGCTGCGGGTCGGACTTCTTGAGGGCGTCCTTGATAGCCATGGAACCGGCGATCTTAAAGGCGGCCTCGGAGGAGTCGACCTCGTGGTAAGAACCGTCGAACAGGGTGACCTTAACGTCGAGGACCGGGAAGCCGGCGATAACACCGGTGTTCAGGGCCTCCTGGATGCCCTTGTCGATGGACGGGATGTACTCCTTGGGCACGACGCCGCCGACGATAGCGTTGACGAACTCGTAGCCGAAGCCCTCCTCCATCTTCTCGAGCTTGATGACGGCGTGGCCGTACTGACCGCGACCGCCGGACTGACGGACGAACTTGCCCTCAGCCTTCTCGACGTCGTGACCAGCGGTCTCGCGGTAGGCAACCTGGGGCTTACCAACGTTAGCGTCAACCTTGAACTCGCGGAGCAGACGGTCGACGATGATCTCGAGGTGCAGCTCGCCCATGCCGGCGATGATGGTCTGGCCGGTCTCGTGGTTGGTGGACACCTGGAAGGTCGGGTCCTCCTCGGCGAGCTTGGTCAGAGCCAGGGACATCTTGTCCTGCTCGGCCTTGGTCTTGGGCTCGATGGCAACGTCGATAACGGGCTTAGCGAACTCGATCTTCTCGAGGACGATCTCCTTGCCCTCGGCGCACAGGGTGTCACCGGTGGTGGAGTTCTTGAATCCGACGCAAGCGACGATGTCGCCGGCGGCAGCGTCGTCACGGTCGATACGCTCGGCGGCGTTCATCTCGAGGATGCGGCCGAGGCGCTCGCGCTGACCGTTGGAAGCGTTGACAACGTAGGAGCCGGACTCGGCGCGGCCGGAGTAAACGCGGACGTAGGTGAGCTTACCGACGAACGGGTCGGTCATGATCTTGAAGACCAGGCCGGAGAAGGGCTCGTCGAAGGAAGGATGACGCTGGATCTCCTCGCCGGTGTCCGGATCGGTACCGGTGACGGCCTCAACGTCGAGCGGGCTGGGCAGGTAGTCGACGACAGCGTCGAGCAGCTCCTGGACGCCCTTGTTCTTGTAGGCGGAGCCCACGAAGACGAGGTTGAGCTCGTTGGCCAGAACGCCCTTACGCAGAGCAGCCTTGAGCTCCTCGACGGTGAAGTCCTCCTCCATGAGGATCTTCTCCATGAGCTCGTCGTCAAAGCTGGCAGCAGCGTCGAGGAGCTCCTCGCGCTTGGTGGCAGCGATGTCGGCGAACTCAGCCGGGATCTCGTCCATCGGCTCGGGGTAGGTCATGCCCTTCTCGTCGGCCTTGAAGTCCCATGCAGTCATGGTGACCAGGTCGATGACGCCCCAGAAGTTGTCCTCGGCGCCCATCGGGACCTGAGCGGCCACGGCGTTAGCGTCGAGACGATCCTTCATGGTCTCGATAGCGTTGAAGAAGTCAGCGCCCACGCGGTCATACTTGTTGATGAAGGCGATGCGGGGAACGTTGAAGGTAGAAGCCTGACGCCAAACGGTCTCAGACTGGGGCTGAACGCCGGCAACGGCGTCGAAGACGGCGACAGCGCCATCGAGGACGCGCAGGCAGCGCTCGACCTCGGCGGTGAAGTCAACGTGGCCCGGGGTGTCGATGATCTGGATGCGGTAGTCCTTGCCGTCCTTGTTCCAGAAGCAGGTGGTAGCAGCGGAGGTAATGGTTACGCCGCGCTCCTGCTCCTGAACCATCCAGTCCATGGTGGCAGCGCCCTCATGGACCTCACCGATCTTGTGGGTCTTACCGGTGTAGTAAAGAATACGCTCGGTCGTGGTGGTCTTACCGGCATCGATGTGGGCCATGATGCCGATGTTACGGGTATCGGAAAGCTTGTACTTAGGCTTAGCCATGTTAGTTCCTTACCTTAACTTACCAACGATAGTGAGAGAACGCGCGGTTGGCCTCGGCCATCTTGAAGACGTCCTCACGCTTCTTGACGGAAGCGCCCAGGCCGTTGGAGGCGTCGAGGATCTCGTTGGCGAGACGCTCGGCCATGGTCTTCTCCTTGCGAGCGCGGGAGAAGTTGACGATCCAGCGGATACCCAGAGCGGTGGAACGACGGGAGTTGACCTCCATCGGGACCTGATAGGTAGCGCCGCCGACACGCTTGGGCTTAACCTCGAGCGTGGGCTTGACGTTGTCCATAGCCTTCTTGAAGGTAGCGAGAGCGTCGCCACCCTCAGACTTCTCGGCAACGATCTCGAAAGCGGTGTAAACGATGCGCTCAGCGGTGGCCTTCTTGCCGTCAAGAAGGACCTTGTTGATGAGCTGAGTCACCAGGCGGTTGTTGTAAACGGCGTCAGGCTGAACCTCACGACGATTAGCTGCTGCACGACGCGGCATGTGAAATCTCCTTAAGTGTCTACCGTGCGGCGCTCAAGACGGCACACGGCGAAAGTATCAAAACGTTATCTGGCTTATTTAGCCTTGGGGCGCTTAGCACCGTACTTGGAACGGGCCTGCATACGGTTCTGGACCGGAGCAGCGTCGTAGGCGCCACGGATGACGTGATAACGGACACCAGGGAGGTCACGGACACGACCGCCGCGGACGAGCACGATGGAGTGCTCCTGCAGGTTGTGGCCCTCACCCGGGATGTAAGCAGTAACTTCGATGCCGTTGACAAGGCGAACACGGGCAACCTTACGAAGAGCCGAGTTCGGCTTCTTGGGGCTCGTGGTGAAGACGCGGGTGCACACGCCGCGCTTCTGGGAGTTGTGCTGCAGAGCAGCGTTCTTGGACTTCTTGGGCACGGAACGACGGCCCTGGCGAACCAGCTGGTTAATAGTAGGCAAAGCGTACTCCTTCTCGAATGATTCCAGCTTTCTGTAAAGTGCAACGGCTTGAATCGAGGGGTCAGCATCCCCCTACGAAACACGCAGTTCGATAGGATACGTGGCGTTAGCTGTGCCGTCAACAGACCACGCCGCCGGGCGTATCCCAAAATGAGCACATTTCCGCAAAGCCTACACAAAAGGAATCTCCTTCTGTGCGCGGGGGCGGATTCCCGGTCCGGGCGGCCCGCTGTTTAAGTTTGCCGCTCTACAGTCCTGCGCAAGACGGAAAGCACATTAAGTGCTTTCCTTTGCGTGCG
>URSO01000048.1 GCA_900550415.1 uncultured Collinsella sp. | reverse complement strand
GGCTGAATAGAAAATGAGTGTGGGCGCCGTCGTTCGTTTGAACGACGGCGCCCACGTTTTGGATTTATTGGGCTGTGGCGGTGAAGGTTGTTTTGTCGGCGGCGATGTGCACGTGCAGCTTTGCCTGACCGTCGCAGCTGATGAGCACGCCTACCTCGAACGGGGTTCCCGTCTTGTCGTAGGTCGAACGCACGATGCGCATCGCCGCCTTACCGGTGTTCTGTCCCAAAAGACGCGCCTCATGCTTGTCGAGGTTGACTGTCTCGTAGACGGCATCGACGCTTGCGGGCAGGATGCCGGTCTTTTCCGCGATGTAGGCGTAGAGCGAGCCATCCACGTCTTTGCGCGTGAGCTCGGGGCAAAGTGACACGGGGATATAGACGTAGTTGAGCTCCATGGGTTTGTCGTTGGCGAGACGCAGGCGGCGAATCTCCCAGACGGGTATCCCTTCGGGCACTTTGAGCCCGGAGGCGATGCCGCGGACGGCCGGTATGCTTGAAAAGGCGAGAATCTGCGAGCTCGGAACCCGTCCCGCTTCGCGCATCCGCGCGCTGAAATTCAGGGCCAGGTCGATGCCGGGTGCTGAAGTTTGGGGCTTGATGAACGTGCCCTGGCCGCGCTTGCGCACCACGCGCCCCTCGATGACGAGATCTTGGAAGCAACGGCGCACGGTCGCGCGCGATAACTCCAGCCGCTCACAGATTTCGAGCTCGCGTGGCAGCGGCGTCTTGGTGTCGAACGCCTGGCTGGCGATAAGCAGAGCGATTCGATGTTTAAGCTGGACATAGAGCGGCGTATCACCGCTGCGGTCGAAGGGTTCGGAGGCGAGAAACGAGATCATATCCATGGGGTACCTCCATGTCGTGGGCGTACGTGACATGGTCTGACACTGCGGGGCAAACCGGAGATGCCAGGCCCGATTCTTGCTGGTATGTATGGTGCATAAGGAACATAAAACATTTATCAGGCAATCTACCTGCTATTTTAAAAATAATTATAAGAAAAAATAATTTAGGCACAAAAATCGTTGCTACCGTTAACCGATGAATAGTTGCCGTTCGCAACTATTTTCTTGTACCGAACATGCCCCGGCGCAACAATAATCTCAGCAAAAAGCAAAGCCGTGCGACACACGGCAGGTCGAGAGGAGACCGCATGCGGTATCTGGTAATGGTCAGTCACGGAACGCTCGCTCCCGGACTGCACAGTGTCCTCAAGATGCTCGGCAATGACGCCCCGAACATCTTGTCGACGAGTCTCGTGGACGGCATGGGCGCTGACGAGTATGTCGAGAACGTCAAGGCGATGCTCGCTCCCGTTACCGCCGATGACGAGGTTGTCCTGCTTGGTGACATCCTGGGCGGATCGCCGCTCACCAATGCCATGAACACGCTGGCCGAGAAGGGCCTGCTCGCCCACACCATTGCCTTCGGCGGTATGAATCTGCCCATGGCTATGACTGCCATGATGGGGCTTGCCACCATGGACCTGGATTCCCTCAAGCAGATGATGCTGCAGGAGGGCAAGAACGGTATGTCCGAGCTCGTTGTCCCGACCGATGACGCCGATGACGAGGACGACGACATCTAGGCAGCGCATCCGCCCCAATTTTTGTGATGGAGCGGGGGTTAAGAGGAAAGACCCCCGGTGATAAGGAAAGGGAGAACGCATGATTTCGTTCATCCGCATTGACGACCGTATGATCCATGGACAGACCGTTACCCGTTGGGCCCTCGAGTATCCCTGCGACGGTCTTATCGCCGTCAACGACGCCGCGGCGTCCAATCCCGTGCTCAAGGAGGCCTACAAGAGTGCCTCGGGCAAGAAGACGTTCGTGTGGACCAAGGAGCACTTCAAGGAGGTCTCCGAGAAGGTTATCAAGTCTCCGACCAAGTACTTCCTGATTACCAAGAACCCGCAGGACATGAAGGAGCTTCTCGTCGACTTCGGGTTCGATCCGGGTATGCGCCATATCATCGTCGGCCCCTGCAACGACCGTCCCGGCGCCACCAAGCTCGGCAACAACCAGTCGATCACGCAGGAAGAGGCCCAGGCGCTCGAGGATCTCACCAACGCCGGCTACACGGTCGAGTTCGCCCTTATCAAGGAGAAGTCCATCGGTGAGTGGCCCAAGTTCCGCGGTCAGTTTGGCTTCTAGTTAGGCGCCAGCCGCATTTTGGTATCTACAGCCCTTGGTGAAAGGGGCTGAGGAATAAAGAAAGGGGAAAGCATGGCAATCAATGCATTCCAAGCCGCGCTGTTCGGCCTGTTCGCCTGCCTGGCATCACTGCCTGGCATGGGCGGCACGACGATCGGCAACTACACTCTGGGTCGTCCTCTGGTCGCCGGCCTCATCGTCGGCATCATCATGGGCGATATGCAGACGGGCATCCTCGTCGGCGCTGCCATCCAGGTTGTCTACATCGCTCTCGTGACCCCCGGCGGAACCGTCTCCGCCGACGTCCGCGCCGTGTCCTATATCGGCATCCCGCTGGCGATCCTCGCCATCAAGAACTCGGGCATCGATCCCGCCTCTGCTGAGGCTGCCGGCATGGCCGCATCCCTCGGTGCCGCCGTCGGCACGCTCGGCACTGTGCTCTTCTATGGCACCGCCACCATTAACCTGGTGTGGCAGGGCATGGGCTGGAAGTGGCTCGAGAAGGGCGACCTCCACAAGCTCTACCTGGTCAACAACGTTCTGCCTTGGATCGGTCACATCGTCTGCTCGTTCCTCCCGACGTTCATCATCACCATGGGCGGCACCGCCATGGTCGACCTTATGAAGACCTACATGCCCATGGACGGCATCGCGATGAAGACGCTGTTCACCGTCGGCTCGCTGCTGCCTACCGTCGGTATCGCCATCCTGCTCAAGCAGGTCATCTCCAAGCCGACGGACTTCCTCACGTTCTTCTTCGGCTTCACCCTGTCCGCTGTCATGGGATGCAACCTGATTGCCGCCGCCGGCATCGGCTGCTTCTTCGCCCTGATCAACTATGAGATCGCTTCGCTCAAGATCGACCTCGCAAACGCTCCCAAGGCAGCTATCGCCTCGGGCTCCGATGATGAGGAAGAGGAGGACATCTAATGGCAGAGAAGAAAAAGCTCTCTAAGAAAACGCTTGCCAAGTCGTTCCGCAACTGGTCCTATGGTAACCTGACCTGCTTCTCACAGGAGCACATGCAGACCTTCGGTTACCTGTGCGCCATGCTCCCGATCGTTGAGGAACTCTACGACTCGCCCGAGGAGCAGAAGCAGGCCCTCCAGACCTACTCCGCGTTCTTCAACACCGAGCCGCAGATCGGTACCATGATTGTCGGCGTCACCGCCGGCCTTGAGGAGGCTCGCGCAAACGGCGAGGCCATCGACGACGACGCTATCAACGGTATCCGCGCCGGCCTCATGGGCCCGCTCGCCGGCCTTGGCGACTCGCTGATCGTCGGTACCCTGATCCCGATCCTGCTCGGTATCGCCCTCGGTCTCTCGACCGGCGGCTCTCCGCTCGGTGCCATCTTCTATATTGTCGTGTGGAACCTGCTCATGTTCCTTGGCATGCGCTTTGCCTACAACCAGGGCTATGAGCTCGGTGGCAAGGCGGTCGAGGCACTGGTCGGCCCCAAGGCAAAGGCTCTTCGCGATTCCATCGTGATGGTCGGTACCATGGTCATCGGTGCAGTCGGTGCTACCTGGGTCTCCATCACCTGCAGCCCCAACCTGGTGCTGCCCGGCGGCGGTAAGTTCCAGGACACCCTCGATGGCATCTATCCGCACCTGCTGCCGATGGTCTTCATCATCTTCTGCTGGTACATGATGACCAAGAAGAAGGTCAACCCCATCGTTATGATGCTGATTCTCGTCGTGATCGCATTTGTGGGCGTTCTCATTGGCTTCTTCGATCCGGCGCTGAGCTACTAGTCATCATCCTTTGACCCCCTGCAAGGCCGTGCGGCCTCAACCGCACGGCCTTTTGATTTTACGCCGCCCTTCAAGGGCAATATGGCCAGCGACCTCCATCGCCTACACGACACCCGCTATATTGCTCTTGAAAGATGACGTATTCGATAAACGATGTTCTTGCACATGATGCACGCTTTGCACGAGGAGGACCCATATGCACGAGAAACACGGACACGACCTTTCGCGCGACGACTTGATTCGCGAGGCAAAGATGCAGACCGATGCTATTCAGCGGCTCAACGTTTGGCTGCGCCTGGGCTATTCGCTCGTGGCGATTGGCTTTTTGATGGGGATGTGGGGTATGCAGGGAGGCCCCGGCTGGGGTGTCCCCGTGGGCATCGTGTGCCTGGTGGTGGGCACTCCGCTTTCGATCGTGCTTAAGGTTGGCACGACCAACGCCAAAAAGAATGTCGAGCGCATGCTCGAGGCCGCGGGTATCGACGTTGAGGAGCTTATGCGACGCAAGAAGGACGAGCAATAGACTTCCGCGTTGGGGTATCATAAATAATTGTTGCGAATGTTAACTAATGTACGGCAAATGACGGTTTTATGGCCCTTCTAGAGTTGCAAAGGACAATATCCCCAGTGGATTACGATGACGTCGCTCGAAAACTGATTGTGTACTCACGTTCCCTTGCCAAGGGATCCTTGAGTGCTGCCGGCGGCGCCAGTGTGGGCGAGGCACCGGTTTTACAGTATCTATCGGGTATTGACGGTGATGTCATTCCCTCCGAGATTGCCAAGAAGCTGAAATTTTCCCGTGCGCGCATGTCGCATATCTTGGATTCACTCGAGAGCAAGGGTTACGTTCAGCGCAGGACCGATCCAAACGATCGTCGGCGTGTGCTGGTGAGCATTACCGAGGAAGGCCGTGATTTCGCGGCGAAAAAAAATGCCGAGAGTGTGGCATCGCTCTCGAAACAACTCTCAGCGCTCGGCGAGCACGATGCTCAGGAGCTCGTGCGCATCCTGAATAAAGCTTACAGCCTTACCTATGATGCCGACGACTACCTGGACAATCTATAAGGATGAAGGCAGACATTTAGGTGCATCTTGAAATGCACCCGGGACAGTTGTGCCCATTGACTACCGTCAACATCTCATTCCAAACCAAATCAGCCAACATATGTCATGGCAATCCCCGGTAGGTCGCAGGGCGGCGGTCGAGCTTTTCTCTCGGGAAACTTCGCGAAGCCCAGTTCCCGAGGGAAAGGTATGGTCTGTGTAATACCAGATAAACAGTACATTTTTGCTAGATTGGTATTTGACTGAAGAACCAATTGGTATGGCTTATTAAGCCCACCTTGCCGTTGACGCTTATTTTACTGCCGCTGGGAGAATTCCGAACTTGGGTGCGCAAGTGCTCCCATATGTTGATATGACCTAGTAGGTGGCTATCTGGTTACTACCAGTTGGTCCCTTGGTAACGGGTGGCCCCCATTGTGCGGAATGTACCGAACATCTCCGTTTGATACGTTTTCCCATGCTGCCGGGGGGGGGGCGTCCTCGGCACCTCAGCATGTCGGAAGAAAGGAGACCAGATGCGCAGGAATTCCATTTTTACGAAACGGTGGGTGAAGGGAAGCGCGGTCCTCGTTGCCACTGCAGCGACGCTCGTGTTTGCCAATCCCCAGCAGGCGATTGCCACGCCACTCAAGGGCGTCGACTCGGCGACCGTGTCCCAGTCTGCCTCGAATGTCGTCGACATCGATTTCGCTGACGGCATCAAGGGCCGTATTACGTTCCTCGAGGACGGTATTTTCCGTTATAACGTCGACCCCAAGGGTGAGTTTTCCGAGTACGCCACGCCGCGCAGTAAGTCCCACACGGCTAAGATCCAGGCTCAGCCCGATACCTCGGACACCTACAGCAAGCCGAGTGCGACGGTTGCCGACAAGGGCGACACTATCGAGATCACCGGCGGAAAGGCGACCGTGATCCTGGACAAGGCGACTGGCAAGATGAGTATCAAGTCAGGCGACCGTGTCGTGGTTTCCGAGTCCGCGTCCCTCGACCTTGATAAGAAGGGTACCGTCCAGACGCTCGCCAAGGAGAAGTCCGAGAACTTCTTTGGCGGCGGCACCCAGAACGGACGCTTCCTGCACACCAACCAGACCATCGCCATCTCCAACACGAACAACTGGACCGATGGCGGCGTTGCCTCGCCCAACCCGTTTTATTGGACGAGTGACGGCTACGGCGTACTCCGAAACACGTTTGCAGAGGGTTCCTACGACTTCGGTTCCACGGACTCATCGACGGTCACGACTTTGCACAGCGAGAATGAGTTTGATGCCTACTACTTCGTGGCGACCAACGAGGGCGCTTCGAACGTGGCAACCGAGATGCTGCGGGACTACTACAAGGTGACCGGTAACCCGGTACTGCTGCCCGAGTACGGGTTCTACCTTGGTCATCTTAATGCCTATAACCGTGACGGCTGGTCAACGACCTCGGGTCAAAAGAAGTGGGAGACCAAGGGCAGCAAGTCCTCGAGCGAGAAGGGCGACGTTAAGTACGAGTCTGGCATGTCGACGGGCTACAAGCTCGACGGCACACTTGCGGCCGAGACGCTCAACGGTGAGGGCCCTACGGTTGATACCGAGAACATGAAAGCGACCGATTTCGACCGCCAGTTCTCTGCTCGTCAGGTTATCGATGACTACGAGGACAACGACATGCCGCTCGGTTGGTTCCTGCCGAACGACGGCTACGGCGCCGGCTATGGCCAGAACGGTTACTACAAGACCGGCGGCGTCAACTCCGACGGAACGAGCTCGGCTGACCGTCTTAACGCTGTGCGTGCCAATGTCGACAACCTTAAGAAGTTCACCGAGTATGCCAACTCCAAGGGTGTGAGCACGGGCTTGTGGACCCAGTCCAACCTTGAGCCCGACAGCAACTCCGAGACCCCGTGGCACCTGCTTCGCGACTTCGACGCCGAGGTCAAGACGGGAGGCATCTCTACCCTTAAGACCGACGTCGCCTGGGTTGGATCTGGCTACTCCTTTGGTCTTAATGGCATCAAGACAGCTTATGACACGGTGACGACCGGCGCCAACAAGCGCCCCAACATCATCACACTCGATGGTTGGGCCGGCACGCAGCGCTTTGGCGGCATTTGGACCGGCGACCAGTATGGCGGTAACTGGGAGTACATTCGCTTCCATATCCCCACGTATATCGGTCAGAGTCTTTCGGGCAACCCCAACATCGGCTCCGACATGGACGGCATCTTTGGCGGCGACCCCATCATCTCTGCGCGTGACTACCAGTGGAAGACGTTCACGCCCTCTATGCTCGACATGGACGGTTGGGGCACCTACCGCAAATCGCCCATGACACACGGCGATCCCTACACAGGCATCTCGCGCTTCTACCTCAAGCTCAAGGCGCAGCTCATGCCCTATATCTACACGAGCGCGGCCTCGGCGGCCAACATCGACACGGGTAACGGCGATGCCGGCCTGCCCATGATCCGCGCCATGCTGCTTTCCGACAACTCCGAGTACGCCGCAAGCACTTCGACGCAGTACCAGTATATGTTCGGTGAGAACTTCCTAGTGGCACCGGTGTATCAGGATACCCAGGCAGACGAGAACGGCAACGACATTCGCAATGGGATTTACCTCCCCAACTACGGCACCGACGAGAATCCCACCATCTGGATCGATTACTTCTCGGGTAAGCAGTATCGCGGCGGCCAGGTTCTCAACAACTACGAGGCTCCGCTTTGGAAGCTGCCGCTGTTTGTGAAGGCCAACGCTATCGTGCCGATGTACGCCGAGAACAACAACCCCGAGGCCGTGAGCGACACCAACACCAAGGGTACCGACCGCAGCCAGCGTATCGTCGAGTTCTTCGCCACCGAGGGCGACGGCACCTTTACGCAGTACGAGGACGACGGCTCCTCCATCGAGAACAACACGACTGAGGACGATTCCTACGGTACGATCGACAATATCTCCTACGGTGAGCATGTGAGCACCGTCTACAGATCCAAGGCCGCAGGCGGCACCGCGACCTTCACCGCCGAAGCCTCGCAGGGTGGCTACAACGGCTACGACTCCAATCGCACCACGACCTTCGTGGCCAACGTGTCCGCCAAGCCCATGAGCGTCGTCGCCAAGAACGGCGGATCCGCGCTCAACGTGGTTGAGGTCGACTCGCAGGAGACCTTTGACACCGCGACCCCCGAGGCCGGCCAGGCGGTCTACTTCTACAGCGAGACCCCTAACCTCAACCACTACGGCAGCGATGTGGACGGCACCGAGGCCGAGCGGGGCGAGAGCTTTAACAACACCAAGATCACCACGAACCCCAAGGTCTACGTCAAGTTCGCGAAGACCGATGTTGCTGCGGCGGCGCAGACGCTCGAGCTGGGCGGTTTCGTGAACGCCGACGCCACGCTCACAGCCGATCGCCTCAACGAGAACCTCTCCGCACCCACGAACCTTGCTGCCCCCGAGGACGTCACGACCCCAACGAGCATCAAGCTCACCTGGGGAAAGGTCGATGGTGCTACCTCCTACGACCTTAAGGTCGACGGCACTGTGTTCGCCGTGGGTGATGCGGCCGAGTTCACGCACACCGACCTCGCCTACAATAGCAAGCACACCTACCAGATTCGTTCGCGCAACGCCGAGGGTTACTCCGCCTGGAGCGATGTGCTCGAGGCGAACTCCGCACTCGATCCGTGGCGGAACGTCCCCGACGCCGAGCAAATCACCTGGGAGGGCTCACTTTACGGCAGCCATAAGGCCGAGCTCGCCTTCGACCATGAGTTCCAGTCGGGCGACGGCGGTTTCCACTCCGGTGGCAACGATCTGGGCAAGGCGCTTACCGTTGACTATGGACGCGCTTACAAGCTCGATAAGCTCGAGTACTATCCGCGCGATGACGCCGGCAACGGCACTGTGACCAAGATGCGTGTTGAGACGAGTCTCGATGGCGTCCACTGGACGAGTCAGGAGGTCGATTGGGCACGTTCCGCTGATTGTAAGACGGTAGCGTTTGACGGCACCGTGGCCGCCCGTTACGTGCGCATGATACCGCTCGCCTCGGTCGGCAATTTCTTCTCCGCGTCCGAGATTGCCATCTACAAGACCGATGGCACGGATGGCTTCGCCGTGGGCTCCAACCTCAACAAGGCCACGATCTCCGACGGAGACTACTCCAACATGAAGAACTATCTGGGCCTCGAGAATCGCGAGCCCGATACCCCGACGTTCGGTTCGCAGATCCGCGACCACTTCGCCGACCTCAACGATAACGGCGTTTACGACGTCTACGATTACTCGTTCACCATGGCGGGTCTTGACGGCGGCACTAAACAAAAGGGAAAGGTCGCAGGTTCGCTCGCGGTGATTCCGAGCAAGACCGAGGTCGAGGCCGGTGATGAGATCACCGTTGATGTCTATGCGGCCGACGCCAAGAACGTCAACGCCCTGGGCACTCTCGTCAACTTCAAGAGCGACCAGTTCGAGTTTGTGTCCGAGAGCATCGCGCAGGACGGCTCGACTGCCGGCATGGAGAACCTGTCTCGCGAGAAGGTCCAGTTCGCGGACAGAACGCAGACTATCAATCTCGCCTTTGCCAACCGCGGCGATGGCAAGCTCTACAACGGTACCGGCGCGGTGGCGAGTTTCAAGCTCAAGGCCAAGACCGCCGGCAAGGTCGAACTGCCCTCGACATCTTGGCTCATCGGTCCGGCATGCGACGCACTTGAGTTTGCGAGCGACGGCACGGTGACGATGCCGGATGTTCCTCAGCCAACAGTCGCCGAGTACGGTCAGGATGCCTTCAACATCACGATGACCAACGATGAGCTCACGACCGACGACGGGACCAACGTCGAGAAACTTATCCAGCAGAAGAGCTATAACGCGCTGTTCGATAATAACGAGGGCGACAACGGCTTTGAGTTCCTATGGAACTGGAGCGGCAACTGGGACAGCGAGGGTAAGCTTCCGAGTTACGTGAAGCTTCCCACCACGATGACATTCGCATTTAAGACGCCTTCGAAACTCGATAGTGTCGAGGTCGTTAACCGCAACGGTGGCAACGGAACCGTGCAGAAGATCAAGGCTGTCGTGACGTTCGAGGATGGCTCGACCCAAGAGTTCGCGGGCGGGGAGTACGATTCCTTCCGGGCTCGCTACGCTTTTGGCCTCTCTGCCGAGAACAAGGGCAAGAAGGCGACCAAGGTCGAGGTCACGCCGCTTGAGGCATCGGGTGACCAGATGCTCACACTGCGTGAGGTCAACTTCAACTACACGCAGGGTGTCGAGGCCATCGAGGGTGTCGAGCTAGGCAAGAACCAGACCGAGTTCTTTGAAGGCGACGTTACGCTCGTCGACGCCAAGGCCACGCCTGAGAGCGCCGGCTACCCCTATGTGACGGTCGAGAGCTCCGACCCCTCTGTGGTAAGCGTCTCCGCTGTTCAGGCTGGCGATAGCGTGAGCTACTACCTGCGTGCCAACAAGGCCGGCAAGGCAAAGATCACGGTGGCGTCGGTACTCGACCCCTCCAAGACCGCATCCTATGAGGTCGAAGTCAAGGCTGGTGTCGATACCTCTGCGCTCGTGGCAGCGCTTTCCGAGGCCGCGGGCTACAGCGAATCCGTCTATACTAAGGATTCCTATGCAGCTCTCACCGCTGCGGTCGAGGCGGCTCAGAAGCTCCTCGACGGCGGCCAAGGCAGCTATAGCAAGAAGGATGTCGCAGACGCCACAGCCAAGATCGAGAAGGCAATCGACGGCCTCAAGATGCGCCCTGTCGATGAGAAGATTCTTATCAACACGCCCGAGAACCGCAAGAACGTCAAGGTGGCCGGCTTCTCGAGTGAGGCCGACTACGAGGGCAGCAACGCCGTCAACGCTCTCGACGGCGACGAGCGGACGCTTTGGCACAGCGACTGGGCCCATGGGACCGGTATGCCCCAGTATCTGAGTGTCGACCTGGGCCGCGACTACGATCTCACCGACGTTACATTCCTGCCGCGCCAGGACGGCGGCACTAACGGCGATATCTTCGAGGCCGAGATACTGGTCTCCGACACTGCCGACGGTTATGAGATGGGCACCGCCGCGTCGATGGGTACGTTCGCCTTCGACAATGACGGCCGCGTGCTCACCGACCGTGGCGACTGGAAACAGATGAGCTTTGGCGCCGCGCGCGGTCGCTACGTGACCGTCAAGGTGATTCACGCCGGCGGTGGCAACGTTGATGCCTACTGCAGCATGGCGGAGCTCAAGTTCTACGGTACGGCCGTCCCCGATCCGGTGGCGAAGGATGATCTCGCTACCGCGATCGAAAAGGTTGATGCCGAGGTTGCTGCCGGCGACCTCAAGGCCGGTGACTACACCGAGGCCTCCTGGACGGCGCTCGAGAACGCCCTGGCGAGCGCCCGCGCCATCTTGAGCGACGAGAAAGCCACGCAGGACGAGGTCGACCAGGCGCTCAGGGCGCTCGAGAGCGCCCGCGGCGCGCTCGAGAAGACCCCGGTGGCCCCGGTCGAGAAACCGACTAAGAAGCAGCTCAAGGCCCTGGTCAAGCAGGCGAAGGAGACTGACACTAGGGGCAAGACGGCCGAGTCTGTCAAGGCCCTGACGGATGCCATTACCTACGCCGAGGACGTCTTGGGTGCTGAGAATGCTTCCGACACCCAGCTCCAGGCGGCCTATGACCAGCTCAAGCTGGCTATTGAGAGCCTCAAGGATGCCGATTCCGGCAATCAGGGCGGCTCGGGCAACCAGGGTTCCGGCAATGGCTCGAACGGCGGCAACCAGGCGGGCAAGCCCGCAGGCGACAAGGCCCAGGGCAGCAAGAAGAACGGTTCGGCGATTCCCAATACCGGAGACCAGACGGCGGCGACCGTCGCGACCGTCGGTGGTCTTGGCGCCATCATCGCCGCGATCGGCGCTTTCTTCCATCGTCGCAGCAAGGCTAAGTAGCCCCAGCAACAGCTAAGCAAGCGTGCCCGCCGTCCCACCCAAGGACGGTGGGCACGCTTTTTGAATGTAGGCGGAAAGCTCCGACCCTTCGGCCTTAATCTCGCAAAGCGTTCCGTCTCCCGCCGAACACATCAGCATCGGCGGCTATACTTGAATTATTTGCAGTTAAGGGTCGCGGATTCGCCGCGTCACCGCTCTCAACAGGAGGTCTTTGTTTATGGCAGATCAAAAGCCGGTTGTCGGGATCATCATGGGTTCCAAGTCCGATCTGGGCGTTATGGAAGGCTGCACCGCCGAGCTCGAGGCACTGGGTGTGCCCTATGAGCTCGTGATCGCGAGCGCGCACCGCACGCCGGCGAAGGTCCACGAGTGGGCTTCGACTGCCGCCGATCGCGGTATCAAAGTGATTATCGCCGCCGCCGGCAAGGCCGCTCACCTGGGTGGTGTCGTGGCTGCCTTTACGCCGCTGCCGGTTATCGGCGTGCCTATGAAGACGAGTGACCTGGGCGGTATGGATTCGCTGCTGTCGATGGTGCAGATGCCTTCGGGCGTGCCCGTGGCCTGCGTTGCCATCAACGGTGCCAAGAACGCCGCCATCTATGCCACGCAGATTCTGGGTGCTTGCGACCCCGAGTACCGCAAGGTTATCGAGAAAATGAAGCAGGAGATGGCCGACGCCTAGGCGTTCCGCCGTTTCACCGCAGTATAAGGAGAGCCATGTCCGATTATCAGGGAAAACGATTCAAGGCTTCTCAGATTCCCGATCCGTCGAAGCCGGGTGCTGCCCATGCGGCACAGCAGGGTCGGACATCCTCTCCTCAGCAGCCGCGCGCGCCGCGTTCCGTAACGCCGACGTCCCATCGCCGTCAGGATACACCTGCTGCTTATCGCCCTTCGTCATACAGTACGGCCAAGAAGTCACCTCGCTCTTCGGCGCATACCGCGCCATCGAGCTATACCGAGCCGCTGCGCAAAAAGCGCCGCTCCGTCATTCCCATTCTGCTCATCATCATTGGCATTGGCCTGATCGTTGCTGCGGCCGCCATCTTTATTAATGCCCAGATTGGCTACAAGCAGGCGAGCGAGTCGTATCAAAAAATCGAAAAGCAATATGTGAGCGACAAGGACGCCAGCGGCGTGCCGATTATCGACTTCAACGCGCTCGCCCAGACAAATCCCGAGGTTGTGGGTTGGATTTACGCGCCCGGCACCAACATCAACTACCCCGTGGTGCAGACCAACAACAACTCCAAGTACCTCAACACGCTGTTCGACGGTACGGCCAATGCCTCGGGAGCCATCTTCTTGGATAGCGACGACACCGCGCCGGGCATGGTGGATCAGCAGACCACGATTTACGGCCATCACATGAACGACGGTTCGATGTTCAACGTGATTTCGCGTACGACCGATCAGGCGACGTTCGACAGCATGGAATACGTGTACTACATCACGTGCGATGCGACGTATAAGTTGCGCCCGCTGGCGACCAAGGTGGTCGAGGACACGTATGCCAAGGCGCGCACGCCCAACTTTGAGGGCGATGACGGACTGAAGAATTACCTGTCCGAGATGCTCGACGGTGCCTCTGCCGTGGCGAGCGATGCCACCGACCGTGCCGCTTCGGCAACCAAGGTCGTAACGCTTGTGACCTGTCGCTCGCTGTCGCTGAGCAACACACGCGCCGTCATGGTGCTCACGCCGGTCGAGGAATAAAGTGTCCGGGAGCCCCGTCCCAAAAAGACTGCCCTGGAAATCAAAAGGAGAAATGATGTTTGAGAATGGCAAATCGATGCCTTCGGTTGATGCTTGGCTGCGCGAAGCCAAGGCCGATGTTTCGGCGGCTGATTGTGGGATGTACCTGACACACAACGGCGTGGTGCGTGCGACGCCCAAGGCCGAGGTGCGTGGGGTCGAGACCGATGGTGTGGCGCCTGGACATAAGGTGGGCGGCATGGCGTTTGGCTTCGATGCCGAAAAGGTGCAGGCCGCTATCGAGGCAACGCACGCGATGCCGGGTATCGGTTACGTGCGCGTGTGGTTGGCGAGTGGCGAGCTCGCCGTGGGCGACGACATCATGCTCGTGCTCATTGGCGGGGACATTCGCCCGCATGTGGTCGATGCGCTGCAGGCGCTCGTCGGTACCATCAAAAATGAGTGTGTGAGCGAGGTCGAGCGCGAGGCGTAATGCCGGCAGCAGCACTCGCCAACAAAAAGCCCGCTGGCAGTTCAAATCAGTCTGCCAGCGGGCTTTTCTGTGCGTTGGAAAATCTCGGCATTGCTTGGCGCTACACGCGCGTCGCATCCTTGGGACTCATGGTCATGCTCTGGAAGCGGTTCTCCATGTAGTCGTTATCGAAATACTTGCCGTAGAACTGCGCGACGGGAATATCCGGCTCCGTGCCGTTGACGCGCTGGTACCAGTAGTCGAGCGACTGCAGCGTCATGACGCCGTCGACCAGCATGATGACGGTAAAAATGACGGTAGCCGAGTAGCGACTCTTCCACGGAATCATGTTGATGAGCTTGAGCAGCCTCGGCAGCAGTAGCTTGATCCAGATAAGGCCGCCCAGGCCCCACAGGCAGGCAAAGCCCGTGCAGGTGCGTCCGCCCGTAAGGACGGCGAGTGGGTCGGGCATGCCAAACAGCTTCATGTGCGAGTAGCTCCATGAGACCACGCCAAATGAGGTCTGCATAAACCAGCCCACGAACACCTCGAAGCTTGCGCCGAGCACAGCGCTTACCAGGAAAATGATGATGGGGTTCTTTTTATAGAAGCGGTTGAGCACCATGGTCATGAGTACGGCGCCAAAGCCATAGATGGGGCTGAAGGGACCAAACAGCATGCCGGCGCGGTTCTGGTAGACGCCCGGGTCGTCGACCGTCATGTGCCAGATGTCCTCGGCGATCAGGCCGAGCACGCAGCAGACGAAGAATACCCAGAACAGGTTGAAGTAGTTGAGCTTGATATAGCCCTCGCCGGTTTCATCGCGGCCGAGCATGCCCTCCGCCGCGGCGTCGCGGTCGAGCATCTCCTGCAGGCGGCGCTGCAGTTCGCGCTCCTGGCGCAGCGTGGGGTCGACGGTGGCCGAAAGCGCGATGAGGATACCGAGCTGAATAGCGGGACGAAGCAAGAAGGGCCCGATGCCCTGGAGCATCACATCGACCAAAAGCTCGACGACGGTGAATGCAATAAGGATGTAGGACAGGCGGGCGGCATTGCGGCGCTGGTTCTTGATAAGGTCCAGGCCAAAGATGATTAGGATGACGGCACTTGCCGCAGAGAGCATGATGCCGGCGACGATAAGGCCGACCGCGACGAGTGTGTTGTCGCCGAGCTTGGCGGCGGCGTTGCCGTTGATGAGCGCGGTGATGACCTGCCACATAAAGGCGCCGACTGACGGGAGCGTTCCCACGCCGGACAGGATGCACAGGACGGCGTACACCTTAATGATGAGCGGGATCTTCTTGACCTCCGTGGCGCTGGGGACGCTGGGGTCGAGTTCGTTTCGATCCATACAGAACCTTTCTCGCTTTGTTGTAGGTTATAAGGATACGCCGCCGACCTGCCAAAAGACAGGACGAACGTCCCAATTGCAACTTTGTAATTCCCAACGGCGGACGCGGCGGCCATCCGGGGGCGCGGGCGCTTGCACTGGACAGACCGATAAAATGTTTGGCCGCAAAACGGATTATTAGCTCGGTGGGCTTTTAAAAAGCGCTGCTCATGCGCTGGGGAGCGCGTCGCGCCGTGCGTATAATAAGGCGGGTAACGCCAAAATACGAGGCTCTGAGGGGATGCCATGTCTCAAGAAACCATCCGCGCGGCCGAGCGTGCCGCGGGACAGGTGAACGCCATGTCGACGTATGATCCGGACTCCGACCAGCTGCATGAGGAATGCGGCGTTTTTGGTGTCTGGGCGCCCGAACGCGACGTGGCTCGACTGACGTACTTTGGCCTGCGTGCACTGCAGCACCGTGGCCAAGAATCGGCGGGAATCGCCGTGGGTGACGGCGGTACGGTTATGGTCCGCAAGGATCTGGGCCTGCTCGACCGCGTGTTCTCCAACGCCGACTTGTCGACGCTCTCCGGTCAGCTGGCCGTGGGTCATGTGCGCTACGGCACCGCCGGCGCCAAGAGCTGGGAAGCCTCTCAGCCGCACCTCTCTACCATCAATAGCGTCATTATTGCGCTCGCGCACAACGGCACCCTCGTCAACACCGACGAGCTGCGCCGCCAGCTGATCGAGCTGGGCGTGCCGTTCCTCTCCAACTCGGATTCCGAGGTCGCGACCAAGCTCATCGGCTACTTTACCCAGCGTACGGGCCATCTGCGCGAGGGCATTCGCAAGACCATGGAGCTCGTGCGCGGCGGCTACGCCATGACGCTCATCAATGAGCAGGCACTCTACGCCTTCCGCGATCCGCACGGCATTCGCCCGCTCGTGTTGGGCAAGCTGGTGGATGAGGGACTGGACCAAGCCGACGCCGCATCCGTTTCGCAGCTGCCGTCGCAGGACGGCGCCGCGACGGTTGGCGCCACCACCCATGTCACCCGTGCCGGCGGCTGGGTCGTCGCCTCCGAGACTTGTGCGCTCGACATTGTGGGCGCCGAGTACGTCCGCGACGTCCGTCCCGGTGAGATTTTGCGCATCAGCGCTGAGGGGCTGGTGTCCGAGCAGGGTGTGCCTGCTGCCGAAGAGCCTGCTAACTGCATCTTTGAACAGGTCTACTTCGCTCGCCCCGATTCCATCATGAACGGCAAGAGCGTCTACGCCTGCCGTTATGACATGGGTCGTCAGCTGGCACATGAGGAGCCCGTCGAGGCCGACCTGGTCATCGGCGTGCCCGACTCCGGCCTGCCGCCCGCGGAGGGCTATTCGCACGAGAGTGGCATTCCCTTTGGCGAGGGCCTTATCAAGAACCGCTACGTGGGCCGTACGTTCATCGAGCCTACGCAGGAGCTGCGTGCCATGGGCGTGCGTATGAAACTCAACCCGCTGCGCGACAACATCGAGGGCAAGCGCCTGGTCGTCATCGACGACTCCATTGTGCGCGGCACCACCATGGTGCAGCTCGTCAAGATGCTGCGCAACGCCGGTGCCAAGGAGATTCATATTCGCATCAACTCGCCCGAGGTCATCTGGCCGTGCTTTTACGGTATCGATACCGACGTGCAGTCGCAGCTCATCAGTGCCAACAAGACGGTCGACGAGATCTGCGAGTACATTGGCGCCGATTCGCTGGCCTTCCTTTCGGTCGAGGGCCTGCTTAAGGTCATGCCCAAGGGCGGCTACTGCGACGCGTGCTTTACCGGCCGCTATCCCGTGGCGATTCCCGAGAGCTTTGGCCGCGACAAGTTTATGGAGGGCTTTAAGCCCCGCAACCTGGACAAGCCGCTGCACTTTGACGATGACGCCGTGGTCGAGAAATACGATGACCGCAGCTGGGAAGAGGAGCACGGCGAGGCCTAAAACCTGCCATTTAGGGACAGGTTTATTTTGGCAGGTTTTATCTGCTGTTTTGTTGATATGACGG
>URSO01000047.1 GCA_900550415.1 uncultured Collinsella sp. | reverse complement strand
ATCATCACGGGCGACACCAAGGTGGTCGAGCGCGGCGGGGCCGACGGTGTCTACATCAATACCGCCGGCGTGGGCGAGGTGCCCGAGGGCGTGGCGCTCAGCGGCGCGAACTGTCGGCCCGGCGACGCCATCCTGGTATCGGGTACGCTAGGCGACCACGGCATCGCCATCATGAGCCAACGCGAGGGTCTGGCGTTTTCGAGCACCATCGAAAGCGATGCCGCGCCGCTCAACCACCTGATCGCCGACGTACTGGCCGCAGCGCCCGACACGCGCTGCTTCCGCGACCCCACGCGCGGTGGCCTGGCGTCCACACTCAACGAGTTTGCGCAGGCCAGCGGCGTTGCCATGGAGGTCGACGAGGATGCCGTGCCCGTGCGCCCCGACGTGCAGGCAGCCTGCGAGATGCTCGGCTACGATGTGCTGCAGGTGGCAAACGAGGGCAAGATGGTCGCCGTGGTGCCGGCTGAGCAGGCCGATGCCGCGCTGGCGGCCATGCGCGCCGCCCGCTACGGAGAGAACGCCGCCATTATCGGCCGCGTGCTGCCGCTTGCCGAGGGCGCCCGTCCCGCCGTGCGCGTACGCACCGGCTGGGGCTCGACCCGTATCCTCGACATGCTCGTAGGAGAGCAGCTACCGAGGATTTGCTAGCGGGCGAGCGCCGGCCGGCCCGGCTTCGCTCCGCCACCAGGCCGTCGTCCCGCCCTGCCCGATCCGCTGCCACCCCAAGATTGAGCGAGCCAAATGTTCACCCTGGAAATGAGCGGGGCACACGTGCGGCAGAGAGCATGTAAATCGACGAATGCATTTCCCCCAAATATCAAATAGCCCCGCGACCGGGCTGAAATCGGTCGCGGGGCTTTGCATTTTCAAGCTTTGCTGTTGTCTACGCTCTGAACTTTGGATACGTCAGCAGCATGAGCGCGACGCTCACGCCCAGCTGCATGAGAATCTGGCGCACGTCGCCGGCACCTCCTAACGCCGCGGCGCGAACCAGATTGGCGACGCCGAGTGGCATGCCGCCGCCAAACCAGAGCGAAAGACCTAGCAGCACCTTGTCACCCATATCAGGCTCAAAGGGCACCGAGGCCACCACCGCCCGATACGCTCGCACCTCAAGGAAGATCAACGCCACGATGAGCAGCAAGGTAACGAGCATCGACGCGATCGATGCAGAGGACGCCGCAGAGCCCGTAAGCTCGCCCACAGTCGCATCCATAAGTAGAACGCCCACCGCATAAATCAGTGACATGACCCCCAGGGTCGTAAGCGCCGAACGCGCCCCAACGCGCCCCGCGCCCCTAGCGCCAACGTTTCTTGCCGTCATCGTTAACCTCCCTAAGCAAAGGGCCCGCCGGCGCGCACCGGCGGGCCAATCTTTCTGGAGCCAGCCCACCTTGGGTGGCCCAAAGCGCATCGGCGCGGCTTTTGCCCGCCTACTCCCCGCAGCCACTCTCGACAAGCGCCACGAGGGCATCGACGGCGGCCGCCTCGTCGGCGCCGTCGGCCGCAATCACAATCTCGCAACCGCAGATCATCCCCAGGCTCATGACCATCAAGATAGACTTGGCGTCCTTGGCGTCTCCGCCCACCTTGCCAACGGTGATCGAGCTCTCGTACTTGCTTGCCTCCTGCACAAACAGCGACGCAGGACGCGCGTGGATACCGCTCGGATTCTTGACGACCGTCGTCTTGGAAACCATCTCTGCTCCTTACTCCACCACGATGTTGTCGGTTGCGGTATCGGCACCATTGCTAGCGATAAGTTTCTTATAGTAGAAGAAGCTCTTCTTCTTACCGCGTTTGCCGGTGCCGTTGCCGTGGTCGTCCTGGTCGACCGAGATCTGGCCGTAGCGCTTGGTCATCTCGGAGGTGCCGGAGCTGATCAGGTCGATAGGGCCCCACCAGGCGTAACCAAAGACGTCGACACCGTCGAGAATCGCCTGGTGCATCTGCTCGACGTGCTCCTTCATATACTCGATGTGCGCGTCGTCGTCGCAGAAGCCGTTCTCATCGCGGTTCTCGGTCATGCCGTTACCATTCTCGGCGATGAAGATCGGTAGGTGGTAGCGATCGTAGATGTGGTTGAGCGTGATGCGGAATCCCACGGGATCGATCGGCCAGCCCCACTCGGTCATCTCGAGGTATTGGTTCTTGATCTCGGTAACCAGCTTGCCGCTCGGCTCGGGGGAAATTTTGCCCTTGTAGCGCATGATGTAGGTCATGTAGTAGCTGATGGAGATGTAGTCAACCACGCCGGCCTTGAGGGTTTCGAGGTCGCCGTCCTCCATCTTGATATCGACGCCGTAGTCGCGTAAGAAACGCTTCACGTAGTAGGGGTACTCGCCCTTGGCCTGGATATCGGTGAAGAACCAGTTGAAGTGGTCCTCAAAAAGCACCTGGAGCTGATCCTCGGGCTTGGAGGTCTCAGCGTAGTTCTCAAGACGGCAGAGCATGTTGCCGATGTGAGCCTCGGGGTCAATCTCGCGCAGTTTGATAACCGCCTTGGCGGAAGCCACGAGCTGGTTGTGAGCGACCTGGAACTTCTCGGGCCAACGGCCGGCATAGGGGTTGGAGCCGTCTTCTTTCTCGTCCCAAATCACGCCGCAGCAGGTGCAGGGGTTGGCGTAGACGTGGTTGATTTCGTTGAAGGTCATCCAATACTTGACCTTGCCCTTGTAGCGGCGGAAAAGCGTCTCAGCATAGTGCTCAAAGGCGTCGACCACGTGACGGCTCGCAAAGCCGTTGTACTCCTCGGCCAGGTGAAGCGGCATATCAAAGTGGTTGAGGGTGACCATGGGCTCGATCCCGTGCTTATGGCACTCGTCAAAGACTTTATCGTAGAAGGCCAGACCCTCCTCGTTGGGCAGGGCGTCGTCGCCGTTGGGGAAGATACGGCTCCAGGAAATGCTCATGCGAAAGACGCCGAAGCCCATCTCGCCCAAAAGCGCAATGTCCTCCTTGTAGGTGTGGTAGAAGTCGATGCCGCGTCGTTTGGGAAAATCATAGGCCATCTCGTCTGCCTTGCGAGCTGCGAGTGACTGTCGCGTAACGGAGTTGAGCGGGCCGCCCTCGACGATGCCCTCGCGGGCGCAGGTCTCGCGGTCGAGCAGAATCACATAGTCGGAGACCGCAGGGCCGCGACCGCCCTCGTCCCATGCGCCCTCGATCTGGTTGGCAGCGGTAGCGCCGCCCCATAGAAAACCCTCGGGAAAAGTCTCACCAAAGTCATAGGTAGAAAGGTCGATCATGGTATGTCCTCATCTCTCTTGGTTGGGTTGGGGATGCGAGCCGCAGGGCGCGACCCGCAATCGGGAGACGCGTTAGCGGGCGGTCAGCGCGCGCACTACGGGCATCATCTTCTTGGCCATGTGCAGCTCGGCGCTGATGGTCATAAGCGTATCCTGGGCGTGCACGAACAGCAGGGAGTACTCGACCTCCTCGCCGCCCGCCTGGCGCTGGATCATCTCGGTCTGCGCTTTGTGCGCCTCAAGGATCTTGGCATCAGCCTCGGCAAGATGCGCGTCTGCCGCATCGAAATCGAACTCCGCCAGGGCATCCATCGCCTTGTCGATGCAGGCGCGGCCGTCGCCAGCGTTGATGATGACGTTCATCGCGACCGCAGGAACGTTGATTGTCTCATCTGCCATCATGGCCTCCTATTCTTGGGTACCGGCCGCCTCCACGGCCGGTACTGAAACATCTGGTAGCAACTAGGCGACGAACTCTGAGTCGCCCGTAGAGGTTTACTCGACAGCAGCTGCGGCAGCGGCCTTGGCGGCTTCCTTGGCAGCCTTCTTGGCCGCTTTCTTTGCAGCCTTCTCGGCAGCCTGCTCTTCCTCGATCTTGCACTGGTAGTTATCGGCAGCCTTAAAGAACGGGAACCACAGAATCGCGGCGATCAGCAGGTTGACGCAGACAAGTGCGATATTGCGCACGTCTCCGCCCGACATAAAGAACGCCGAGACCGCATTGGGCAGGAAGTTCATATCGAAATTCTCGACGTGCAGGCTCGCCCAGCCCATGCTCATCCAGAGGTAGGCGTTGGCAGACAGCAGGATAGACTGCAGCACCATGGGGATGAACATAAAGGGGTTGGCGACGATCGTGGAGAAGACCAGCGGCTCGTTAATGTTGAACAGCGACGGGATAATCGTTGCACGGCCGAGCGTCTTGTTCTTCTTGGACTTGGCAAAGAGCATGTAGAAGGCCAACGGAAGCGTTGCGCCCTCGCCGCCGATCATGATGTAGCGAGTAATGCCGTACGCGTTAATGTTAGTGGGAGCGAGGCCTGCGGCATAGGCGGCCATGTTCTCGGCAAGAGCAGACTTTTGGATGGACTGCTGGATCGGCGAGAACACCCAGCCGGAGATGCCAAAGAAGTAGAAGGTGTCCATGACAAGCGGGATGGCGATGGTGCCGGGCAGCGTCTGGGCAAAGCCGGTAACGGGCGAAAGGATGATCGCGACCGCGCTAAAAACGTCGACCTGGAGCATGTTGGTAAAGAGCCAAGCCACAAAAAGCGACAGCAGCACCGCAATGATGTTATCGAACCAGTTCTTGACGAAGTCGGGCACGAGGCTGTCCTCGGAAAAGAACGTCATGCGCGCCATGCGCTTGTAGATAAAGCCAACGACAAATCCCACGACCATCGCGGTGAACATGCCACCCGCGCCAAACTTGGCCATCTGGAAGACATAGCCCTGATCGGTGATGGTGGGGTTCATGCACAGCATAAAAGCGCCTATACCGGTAAAACCGGCAATCATGCTGCGGTCTTTGCGATCTTCCTTGACCGCAACGTTATGCGGGATGATAAACGCCATGAACATGCCCACGAGGCCAAACGAGAACGTAGTGAGCGGCGACAGGTCGGGCAGGGCCGGGACAAAGCGACGGATAATGTTCCACAGGCTCGGGATGGCCGAGACCATGGAGAAGGGGACGATGTAGAGAACTGCGTCGGAGATAACGCCAAACCAGTAGGTTGAGGTAAGCTTGTTCATCACGGGGACGACATGCTCGGTGATCCACGCCTGGATCGCTTCCATGAACTTTTGCAGCATGTTGTCCCCTCCTAGTCTTCGTCAAGCAGGTCGTAGGCATCCTCGAGGATGCTCTCGCCGTCGAGCGCCGCGTAATAGTCGGGGTCGATGGCCATGACCTTCACGCCGTGAGATGCCACTTGAGACTGGATCTCGGGCACCTCGGAGGCGAAGTGCGGACCGAGCAGGAGGACGTCGATCTTGTCGGCGTAGTCCATAATCTCAGACTTACTGACTGCCTTGATGGTGCAGTCAAGACCCTTGGACTTTGCGACCTTGCGCATGCCTGCCGCCATAAAGCCGGTCGAGGCACCGATGCCGCAAGCGAGGAGAATGCGAACGGTGCCGTTCTCATCTGCCATGGGGTACTCCTTTCCCAATAAGCGGGCTCGAGGCAGCTCCGATGCCGCTGCGATCCCCGCTGTGTTCTTGGGCGCCCGTGTCGACCCGGCCGCCCTTGACCGTGACTGCACTATACGCGGCGGAGGGCTCTTGCCGCCAACCGACTTTTTGCCGCATAGCGGCAAGGCAGCAGATTTTCCGCCCGCACGGCAAGCCGGGCGATTTTCCGCTTGGGCGGCAAATTGGAAAAGACACCCTTTCTTAACCTGAGATACCATGGGGCGGTACACCCTGTCTGCCGTTCATCTCTTGGAGGAAAGCCATGGCGAGCGCCAAGCAGAACCGCATCAACCGCATGATCGACGTGCTCGAAAACAGCAGCTCATGGGTGTCTTCCTCGATGCTTGCCGGCCTTTTGGGCGCGAGTGAGCGAAGCATCCGCAACTATGTTGCAGAGGTCAACGAGACCGGTACGCGACATATCGAATCGTCTAAAGAGGGCTATCGCCTTGCCACGGCGGCGCCGGCTGCCGCCAGCGCTTCCGCTAGTCCTTGCGAAGGTGTCAATACCCTCCCCGCGAACGCGGACTCCAGGCGCGACTTTACTATCTCCCGCCTTGTCAACGCATGCGATGGACTCTCCGTCTTTGATATCGCCGATGAGCTCTTTATCAGCGAGAGCACGTTTCAGAGCTCCGTGATGCCGCAGGTGCGCGCACTCGTGCGGCAGTTCGGCCTCAATGTCGAGACACACGACTACCGCATGACACTCACGGGGCGAGAGGCCGACAAGCGCAAGCTTCTCGGCCACATAGCAACCCACAACTCCTATGGCTATTTCACCTCAACCAAAACGCTCGAAAACATGTTTCCCGACTTTGACGTGCAGGCAACCCTCTCGAGCTTGGTCGCGATCTGCCAGCGCTCGGATTTATTTATCAACGACTACGCGCTCTCCAACCTGCTCGTGCACCTGTTAGTGATCATCATCAGGCTCACCTCGAACAACGAGCTCAGCGAGGTGGACGGCCCCATCGATGCAGACGGCCTAGTGGCACAACTCGGGCAGCGCGAGCAGATCGTACGCTGCGCCCAGCGCATCGCCGCCTACTTTGAGAAGGAGTTTGGTTGCGCCATCCCACGCGCCGATTTTCAGCAAATCCTGCTGCTTTTGGCGCTTTCCGTCGAACGTTGCGATTTTGACGAGCTCAACCGCGAGAAGCTCTCAAGCATCATTGACCGCGATTTTGTAGACATGGTTCTGGGGATTCTCGACGAGTGCGGCAAGCGCTACAACCTACCGCGCTTTATCGACGAGCCCATGCGCCTGCAGCTCGTCCTGCATATGTTTAACGCCTACCAACGAGCCGTCTACCACGTAAGCTACCCCAACCCGCTCGCTGCGCAGATCAAAAGCGAGTACGCACCGGTCTACGATATGGCGGTCTATATCGCCCATCGCTTCTCGACGGCCATGGATATCGAGGTAGGCGAGAACGAAATCGCGTTTATCGCCTTTCACATCGGCGCCTATTTTGAGAAGTTCTCCGCACCCGACGGCGCCATCACCTGCACGGTCATCATCGAGGAGTATCACGACTTTGCGCGCAGGCTTGTCGACGACCTTAAGGCCGAGTTTGGAGACGACATCAGCGTTGTTGCCGTGAGAAGCTGTGATAGCTACCTGGCCGATCCTCCCGAGAGCGATGTGGTGGTCACTACGGTCGACGTGCCGGTTTGTGGCGGTAGCACCAAGATCTTGATCGGGCCCATCCTCACTAAACAGAACGTGCGAAAGATCCGCGACCGGCTTTGCGCCATCCAAGAGCGGCGACGGCGCCTCTACGCTCAGGGCCTTTTGGGGCACCTGCTGCGGCCGGAGCTATTTATACGCAACATAGACGCGGTTGACGCCACAAGCTGCATCGACCGAATGGGAGAGCTTTTGGCTGCTCAGGAGCTCGTAACGCCCGAATTTATCGCCAACGTGCATCTGCGCGAGAACGTCTCATCGACAGCGTTTACTGACTGCCTTGCCATACCCCATGCGATCTCGGTGTATCCCAAGCGCTCGTTTATTGCCGTGGTCCACAATGACGCCCCGATTCCTTGGGGACGCCACGACGTGCGATTTGTGCTGCTTATAGGTACCGCGCAGGAAGACATGGGGCTCTTTAGAGATGTGCTCGACCTGATTATCGAAGTGTTCTCCTCGGTAGAGACCACGATGAGGCTCATGCAGACCGACACCTTCGAAGAGTTTCTGGCTGCGTTTACGCACGATATCGGATTAAGGCTCGACCCGCATCCTCGACATGCTCGTGGGAGAGCAGCTGCCGAGGATCTGCTAGCGGGCGAGCGCTGGCTGGTGCGACGTGGCTCACTATCCCTGAAGATGTTTTGATTCCAAACGTGCCCGACGCGCAAGCCCAGTATTATGGGGTGCGTTTTGGAACCCAATGACGGGAGCTTTCATGGCAGCAGCTTTTTCCCATGTGATCTTTGACCTGGACGGCACCATTCTCAACACGCTCGAGGACCTGGCGGCCGCCGGCAACCACACCTGCGAGATGCACGGCTGGCCCCCGTTTGCCGTGGACGAGTACCGCTACAAAGTGGGAAACGGCATGCTTAAGCTGGTCGAGCGCTTTATGCCCGCCGAGTACGCAGGCGACAGCCGTATGTTTGAGCAGACGCTTGCCGAGTTTAGGGCTTACTACGGCGAGCACAAGGAGGACCACACCGCTCCCTACGCCGGCACGATTGAGATGCTCGACCGTCTGCGCGCAGCGGGCGTTCAGCTTGCCGTGCTCACCAACAAGGATCATATTTCGGCAGCCCCGCTTATCGAGAAATACTTTGGCCGCGATCGCTTTGCGTTGGTACAGGGCCGCGTGGACGCATTTCCGCCCAAGCCCGAGGCACCCGTCACGTTGCATGTGATGAAAGAGCTGGGCGCCGATCCGGCAACCACGCTCTATGTGGGCGATTCGAATGTCGATGTTCTGACCGGCCACAACGCCGGCCTTAAGAGCGCGGGCGTCAGCTGGGGCTTCCGCGGCCGCGCAGAGCTTGAGGCCGCCGGCGCCGACTACGTGGTAGATACGCAGGACGAACTCGCTGAGCTAATCTTGGGCGAGTAGCGAAACTGGCGCGCTGCTCGGTCGCGGCGATGCTGCCGCGCGGAAAATACGTCCCGTTTTGATGCCTCGAACTGGGACGCATTTTCCGGTTGAGCCCCATCGGGGAAACGGCATCCCGTTTTGGAGCACTATTCCGGGTTGCACTTTCCGCAACCCACCCCATTCGGAAACCGCGACCCATTATTCGGCCAAAAACCGGGACGCATTTTCCCGACCACTCGATGCAACACCGGCACAAGGAGTGTCCCCAACTGCCGGCAGAAAAGGAACGTCCCCAAGTGCCGCACCATGGCAACGCCGCAGGTAGAGGACGGACAGCGAGCGGTCACCAGAGCGAACAAATTGGCATGAAAAGAGGGCGGCATTGACCTTCTGGTCATGCCGCCCTCTTTGAATGACAAGTTGTCGCTCTGGTGCCCGCGCAGCGTCGAGCAGTTGCGGCGTTTGGTAAAACGCCGCAACAAACTAGCTCAGCATTGCATCCATCATCTCGGAGTTGACGGAGTCGTCGGCAGACCACTCGCCGTCGTCGTTGCAGGTGTACTTGAAGATAACCGTGGTCTTCCTGGGCTCGGTGGCCTTGGTCACATCGACCATAACCTGACCGGCCATCTTGTACAGCTCGTCATCGGAAGGAACCGTGTCAAGCGCAGCGACCTTCTCCTGATACTGGGTGGAGAAGTCCTCGACGATCTTGTTCATAGACTTGCATGTGATAGAAACCTCGGCGGTCGCGACACCCTTGTCCTCGTCGACCGTCACGTCGCCGATCTTGTAGTCAAAGCCCTCGAGATAGGTCTTGGCATACTCCTTGGGATCGATACCCAGCTGCTCGAACTCGTCGCCCGAAGCCTCCTCCAGACCAGAGAGGAAGTCGTCGCCACCGTTTTTGACCTCGTCAAACTGCGTCGTAAGATCCTCGGTGATGAGCTCCTCAACCGAAGGACCTCCACAGCCGGAAAGCACGACCACGCATGCAACCAAGACGGCCATGAGGGGCGCAAGCAGCAGCTTCTTTTTCATGTTGTTCCTCCCAATGAGCGGCACCGCGCTTCCCGGACGCGGCGCACGTTGTAATAAGTAAGCCCATACTATCCACTTATGAACGCCCTCGGCAACGCGAAGGCGCGGTCGGTTCGTTTTAGCGTCCGAACGGTTTGCAAGCCCGCCCAACGTGCAATAAAACGCTTCCCCGCGGTGCAATAAAAAAGGTGGCCGGAAAACCCGACCACCCTTGCACATCCTTTGGATGCCGCAGTTTACTTGCGGACGACCTTAACGATGGCGTCACCGGCGGCGACAGCGGAGTCGGCCTCGACGGCGAGTTCGACATCGGCAAACTCGGCGGTGTTGGACACAGCAACGACGACGCAGTCCTTGTAGCCGGCAGCGGCGATCTTGGCGCGGTCGATCTTGAGCATGGGCTGGCCGGCCTTCACGACGTCGTCGGCCTTGACGAAGCCCTCGAAGCCGTCGCCGTTCATGTTGACGGTATCGACGCCAACGTGCACCAGAACCTCGATGCCGCTATCGGACTGCAGGCCCACGGCGTGACCCATGGTGACGGTCACCTTGCCGTCGCAGGGAGCGTAGACCAGATCGTCCTCGGGCCACACGGCGCAGCCCTTGCCCAGGACCTCGCCGCCAAAGACGGGATCGGGCACGTCGGCCATCTTGATGACCTTGCCCTTGACGGGCGAGCACAGCACGTCGGCGCCGGCAGAAGCAGAGATGGAGGACGGAGCAGCGGCAGTCGCGGGCTCAGCCTTCTTCTTGAACATGTCAAACAGACCCATACGTTTTCTCCTCTTGATTAAGCGCAACGTTGTGCGCATGCCTATGGTGATTATAGTGCCAAATGGTTCAAATGCTAAGGTGGGGACTCGAATCGCGAGCCCATCCCAACGCTTTTCCCCGGTGGCACTCATATTGTCGATTAATCCAGGCCCTCGGCACCGTTGGACTTGATGATCTTCTGGTAGGCGTAGAAGCTGTCCTTGCGGCGGCGCTCGTAGGTACCGGTGCCGTCATCGTACTTATCGACGTGGATAAAGCCGTAGCGCTTGCGCATCTCGCCGGTGCCGGCGGAAACCAGGTCGATGGGGCCCCACCAGGTGTAGGCGATCAGGTCGACGCCGTCGGCAATGGCCTCGCCCATGGCCTTGACGTGGCTCTGCAAGTAGGCGATACGATACGGGTCGTGGATGGAGCCGTCCTCCTCGACCTCATCGTAGGCGCCCATGCCATTCTCGACCACCATCAGCGGAATCTCGTAGCGGGCGTAAATCTCGTTGAGGGCGATGCGCAGACCCAGCGGATCGATCTGCCAGCCCCAGTCTGTGGACTCCAGATAGGGATTCTTGCCGCCAAAGGTCATGTTGCCCTCGGTCATCTCGTGATCCTTGTGGGTGCCCACGGTGCCGGACATGTAGTAGCTAAAGGTGTAGAAATCGACCTTGCCGTCGGCGATATCCTGCAGGTCGCCGTCCTCCATCACAAGCTCGACATCGTTCTCGGCCCAGAAGCGCTTGGCATAGAACGGATACTTGCCGCGCACCTGCACGTCGGAGCAGTACCAGTTCATGGTATTCATCTCCTGCTGCGCGGCGAACACGTCGGCCGGATCGCACGTGGCGGCATAGGAAAGGATGAAGCAGTCCATGTTGCCCATCTTAAACTGCGGGTAATGCTCGTGGGCATAGCGCACGACGCGGCCGCTGGCGACAAACTGGTGATGCAGCGCCTGCATACGAGCCTGCGGCGTAGCATGGACCGCCGAAGCCGGGCCCTCAAAGCCCTGAATCATGCTGGTCTCAAAGAGGTTGCCCATGTCCTGAGTGCCGCAGTTGATCTCGTTGAAGGTGAGCCAGAACTTGACCTTGTCCTGATAGCGGTCGAAGACGGTCTGGCAGTACTTCTCAAAGAAGCCGATGAGCTCGCGGCTCGCCCAGCCGTTGTATTTCTCGACCAGGTGATAGGGCATCTCGTAGTGCGACAGGGTCACGAGCGGCTCGATATTGTGAGCGCGCAGGCAGTCGAAGACGCGGTCGTAGAAGGCGAGGCCGGCCTCGTTGGGCTCGGCGTCGTCACCGTTGGGGAAGATGCGGCTCCAAGAGATGGACATGCGGAACATGGTAAAGCCCATCTCGGCGAACAGCGCGATGTCCTCCTCGTAGTGATGGTAAAAGTCGATACCGTCATGGTTGGGGTAGAAGCGGTTAGGGTCGATGTCGATCGTAATCTGGCGCGGCTCCTTGTAGCTGCCACCCAAGAAGTGGTCGTCGACCGACGGACCGCGGCCGTCAACGTTCCAAGCGCCCTCAAACTGATTGGCGGCCGTGGCGCCGCCCCAATAGAAACCCTCGGGGAACTTGATGTTTGCCATGAGCATCTCCTTTGCATTGCGGGTCGATAGGCCGAGTATCGCCCACGCACGCGACAGGCAGGGGCAGGGGTGCCAAACCCGACACTTCTTTTCGCAGACGCGCGCTGCAACAGCGCTGCAGCTGAAACTTTTTGACACCGAAGGAGCGAAGACGATCCGCCCCGCGCTTACCGGCGGTATGCCGCGGGGGTGCAGCCATACTTGTCGTGAAACTTACGGTAGAAGAAGCTCATGTTTTCATAGCCCACCGCATGCGCAGCCGCCCCGGCCGTGGCGCCGCCGCGCAGAAGCTCGGCCGCACGTACCAGGCGTCGCTCCTGCACAAGCTGCCTAAAGGTCTTGCCCACATGGCGCTTGAGAAGCGCCGTCGCATAATTAGGGCTCAAGCCAAACTCCGCCGCCATCCCCTCGAGGGAGCATGCAGCGAATTCACAATCGATATAGCCAAGCATTCCCGTCACCAGGGCAGTGGGCCCCGCCGTGCCGTCCGCCGCGCCGCGCACCAGCTCGCGCTCGTAGCAATCCATGAGCTCGGCCAAAAACAGCTGAAACAGACGCAAGACGATCTCGGGACCGTTGGGGCTCGGGTCGTACAGCTCGCAGAGCATCTCCTGCATGTAGCGCCGAATCCGACGGCTCTCGCCGCAGTAAAAACGGACATGGCCCCGATGGTCCGTCTCGCTGTTGAGCGCGTTGAACAAAAACCGCGAGACCGCGCTCTCGCGCGAGAGGCTCGACTCGAGACTCCGGCGCAAAAAAGAGCGTGAAACGGTCATGCTCAGCATGATGTCGTCCTCGCCGAGCGCCGCCACGGCATGAGGGCAAAGGGCGTCGAGCAAAAGCACCTCGTTGCGGCGCAACTCGAGCCTCTCCCCCGCCACCGTCTGCGGGCAGCGCCCGCGATACACATAGCTCATCTCCACGTAATCATGCACGTGCTCGGGAACTGCATTAAAGCGCGAGTTTTTCCTTATCGTCAGGCCACGCGGCATGCCGGGCTGGGCATAGGCAAACCCTGGCTGCCCAATCTTGCGCACTGGGCATCCGTCGATTTCGACATGCTCGGTCATAATCGACCAATCAAATGCCATGCCGTCTTTATAAGCGATCTCACTGGCGCTCAGTTCGCTGAGCCTACGCTCGAGCTCGTCGATCTCCATGGCTTGCCAATCGTTGATTTAGTCATAGTTCGTCGTGATTCAGATATTAGCAGAACGCGCCGACGCGTCCATAATCTGTGCTATGCAGCAGATCGATCGAGCCAAGGAGGATCCATGACCGCGCACTATCAGCAGGTGCTCGAGGGTACATACGACAACCATGTGCTTCCGTTTTTGTGGATGAAGGGCGAGAGCCATAAGACCATTGCCGAGTATCTGGAGAAGATCGCCGGCGCCGACATCCACGAGGTCTGTCTCGAAAGCCGCCCACACCCCGATTTTTGCGGCGAGGGCTGGTGGCGCAACTTGCGCTTTGTCATTGACGAGTGCAAGCAGCTGGGCCTTAAGCTCTGGATCTTGGACGACGCGCACTTCCCCACGGGCTTTGCCAACGGCGCCGTCAAGGAGGCCGTGCCCGAGCTCCGCAAGATCGTGCTCACGCACCGCACGTTCGACATCGTGGGCCCCACGTCCGCCGCGAGCATCGCGCTCGCCAACATGCTCGACAAAACGGAGCGCTTCTACGGCGTGACATTTATGCAGGACGGCAGCCCCGTCGACGTCGCTTACCGAGTAATCGACGATGCAGACGGCAACCCCAGCCGCCTGGTCTTCGATGCACCTGCGGGCCTCACGCAGGCATGCGTGATGTTCACGAGCGGCAAGACCTCCTACAACGAGGACTACATCAATATGGTCGACCGCACCTCGGTGGCGCAGCTCATCGATGCTGTCTACGAGCCGCATTTTGAGCATCTGGGCGATGAGTTTGGCAAGACGATCCTGGGCTTTTTCTCCGATGAGCCCGGATTTGCCAACGAGAAGGGCACCACGGGCCCCGATGGCATCTCGGACACGCTCATCGGCAAGGCCACCGCGCCCCTACCCTGGTCGGCCGAGCTTGAGCGTCGCCTGCGCGCGGCACTGGGCGAGCGCTACCTGGCCGAGCTCCCGCACCTGTGGGACCGCGAGCCGGCCGGCGCGCACGTACGCCACGTCTATATGGACATCGCGAGCACCCTCTATAAGGAGTGCTTCTGCGACCAGCTCGGAGACTGGTGCCGCGCGCGCGGCGTGCAGTACATCGGCCACGTTATCGAGGACAAGGACTGCCACGCGCGCCTGGGCGTGGGCGCCGGGCACTACTTCCGCGCCGTGGGCGGTCAGGACATGGCGGGCGTCGACATCGTGATCAACCAGCTGGTACCCGGCATGGACCGCGGCCTTCACAGCTACGGACGCGGCGTGTGGGACCTCGAGTTCTATAACTACGTGCTGCCCAAGCTGGGCTCCTCGGCAGCACACCTCGATCCCAAAAAGCAGGGGCGCTGCATGGCCGAGGTCTTTGGCGCATTTGGATGGCACGAAGGCCTACGCGAGATGAAGTGGATCGCCGATCATTTTTTGGTGCGCGGCGTCAATTGGTTTGTGCCGCATGCCTTTAGCATGGCCGCCTTCCCCGACTGGGACTGCCCGCCGCATTTCTATGCGCATGGCCAAAACCCCCAGTTTGCACACTTTGGGCAGCTCATGAGCTACATGAACCGTACGGCGAGCCTGCTGAGCGGCGGGCGCGCAACGACCCCGGTGGCGCTTCTCTACCATGCGGACGCCGAGTGGACAGGCGAGGCGAACTTTATGCAGCATGCCGCCTCCGAGCTTATGCGCGCGCAGGTCGACTTTGACATCGTGCCGGCAGAGGCATTTGAGGACGCAGGGCGCTATGCCGTTGAAATTGCCGCAGACGGTAGCGGCTTTGGCGTGAACGGCCAGGCATACCGCTGCCTGGTGATGCCCGGAGCCGAGTTTGTCGGCGGAGCCGTGCTCGACTTTGCCGCGCGCGCCGCAGCCGCAGGTGTTGCCGTGTACGCGCTGGATGAGTTGCCGAGCAAGCGCTACGACGGTGATATTGCAGCCCGCGAGGGCTTTGCCTCCGTGGATGCAGCCGCGGTCGCCGGCATCAAGCTCCTGGCAACCGCCGAGCTCGCAGGCACGCTTGCCGACGCCGGTATGCAGACCGTGGTTTGTGCCGAGTCCCAGCCCTGGCTGCGCGCACTGCGCTACGAGCGGGCGGGCGAGACCTATCTGATGCTCGTCAACGAGCATCCCAAGCAGGGTATCTCCACTCAGATTGCGCTTGCCGACGGCATACCCGTTGCAGGCGCGCGCCTCGACCTGCTCAACGGCACCGATCCCGCCGCCTTTGACGGCACGCTCGAGCTGGCTCCCTACGAGAGCTGCATCGTGGTCCTTGGGGCTACAGGTTCCGCCGGCGCGGCAACTGCTGGAGACGAAGCCACATGCGTCGACGGGCCCTGGGCGGTTGCCTTCTCTGCCCCTGGTACCGATGCCTTTGGCGAGTCTGTTGAGCTTGCAGACCTGCACGACCTTTCCTCGGCCGAGTTCCCCGGCAAGGCCGGCACGTTCCGCTACCAGGCCTCCTTTGTCCTGGGCGAAGCGGCCAGCCGCGCTGTCATCGACCTTGGGGAGGTCTTTGAGACCGCAACCGTCACCCTCGACGGCAAATCCCTCGGCACCCGCATCTGTCCGCCTTACCGCTTTGAGGCCGCCGCACTTTTAGCCGGTGAGCACGCGCTCACGATTGACATCATCAACACCCTCGACCACGCCGTCCCCGACGTGTTCGGCATGACCGAGCCCTCCGAGCCCAGCGGTCTCTTGGGGCCCGTACGCGTGCTCGGGTAACGCCCCGGGCGCAAACGGCCCAACAAGGACAGCGCCCCTATGTTGAGCCCGCACAGCGTCGAGCGGTCCGTCGTTCATAGACCGGCGGACCAAAACTCCCAGCCAAGCCGAACGTTTTATTTATCGCTATGATTGGTTTATCGCGACGCAAACGCATAGGAGCCATATGGATATCAGGCGAAAGATCACGCAGGGCAAAAGCCTCACCCCCACCGAGCAACAACTTGGGCGAACGGCCCTCGCCATGGGCGAGGATGTGCGCGGGCTTTCCATTAAGGAATTTGCCGCGTGCGCCAACGTTTCGGTCGCGAGCGTGCACCGCTTTTGCAAAAAGCTCGGCCTCGAGGGATTCAAAGACCTCAAGGTCGAGCTCATCCGCCAGGCGACCGAGGCGGGCAACCGGCGCGACGTGGACATCAACTTTCCCTTCGATGCCACCTCCGCCCCTGCGCAGGTGATGGAGCGCATGGAGGGGCTCTACCAGACCACCTTGGCCGAAACGCAGGAGCTGCTCGACCCTGCACAGCTCGACCACGCCGCCAAGCTCATCATGCGCGCCGGCACCGTGGACATCTACACGGGCTCGCATAACCTGTATCCAGCGGGAATGTTCCGCGATCGCCTGCTTTCCGCCGGCAAAAGCGCGACGTGCCACGACAGCGTCGAGGCGCAGGTGCGCACGGCGCTCGCCTCGGGTCCCGACCATGTGGCAATCGTCATCTCCTACAGCGGCCTTGCCCCCAACCTCAAGGAGATCTTGCCGATCCTTAGCAGTCGACATGTCCCGGTCATCGTCATCGGCACGCCGTACTGTGCCCGCATTCACCCCGGCTTTGCCGCCTATCTCACGGTAAGCGACCACGAGAGCATGACGCACCGCATCACGCAGTTCGCCAGCCATATCGCCGTGCAATACGTACTCGATTCGCTCTATAGCAGCTACTTTGCCAAAGATTACGCCCGCTGCTCCGAGTTCCTAGAGCGCTCGTTCCCCTACACCCGCCTGCCCGGACTCAAGTAGCGACGAGTGTGGATTTTTGGACACTCAGATAACGAGCGTGGATAATCTCCCACTTTGAGCCCGCACACAGGCCAAAAACGGGAGATTATCCACGCTCATTTTGGGTCCCCTGGGAACGCATGAGGAGGGCGGATAGACAGCCGTTATTTGCGAGGCGTCAGCGACGTAAAGAGTCCGTGTTGGTTGCAGTAAAGATATATCCTGCCGCGCCCGGTAATATGGAAGCGCGGCTGCACCGATTGCTCTGGATAGAGCTTCTTAAAGCAGATGCCGTCCATAGTCGCATATGCCACAAAGCTAATGTAGTGATCCTTGGTCATGGGATGATCGAGCGTGACGTACCAATCGTCCTCGATGCGCTCGATGGAAAAGGCGTGGTCCGCGTCCGGCTCTTCGGCCTCCTGGGGAAACATCGTGGAGCCACAGCAGCTAAAGCTGCCTTCTCCGAGCGCGTGCACAACGTTTCCGCAGATAGGGCAAACGTAAAAGACTCCTTTGAGCATATTGCCTGCACGGTTGGCGTTGGCCCGAATGTCACCAGCCAAAAGCTCAGCCACGCTTATGCCGAGTCTCTGGGCCAAAGGCTCAACGAGGGAAATGTCGGGAAGGCCGCGGCCGGATTCCCACTTGCTGACGGCTTTATCGGTCACGCCAAGGCTTTCCGCCAGGGCGCGCTGGGTGAGGCCGCGCTCTTCGCGCAGCTGCTTGATGGCATGCGCTGCCAAAAAAGTATGGGAGGCATTGGTTTGCCGTGTCTGGTTCATGGGCTGTCCAATCAAATTGAAGAAATGGAGTGAACCGGTTCGACAGCCAGTATCCATTTGAAGGCCAGGCTCGACAACCTACGCTGCGTAGACATGCGCCAATCGAACGAGCGCGAATTTTTGGACGCTCATCCTGAGTAGTCATTTAAGAACGTCCCCAATGACTACTCATTTATGTCTGTCCCCAATGACTACCACGGCAACGCCGATGTTTTGGTAGCGACAGCGAAAACCCACCAGAGCGAGCAAGGTGCCTTGAAACGAGGCGGCATTGACCTTCTGGTCATGCCGCCGAAGTTGAAAGGCAGATTGCCGCTC
>URSO01000046.1 GCA_900550415.1 uncultured Collinsella sp. | reverse complement strand
GTTTCGCGCTTTGCGCGAAAGGCGCGCTACTTTGGAATGGGTGGGGAACGTGGTTGTTGCGGCAACTGGTCCCAGCCATAAATTACCCTTGGCATACTTGCGCGAACGATTGCTCGTGCTACACTTGCAATTGCTGTTTCAGGGCGGGGTGGAATTCCCCACTGGCGGTAAATCGGGCGGTGTCAAAGGGGCGCCGTGGCGCAGGCGAGATGCCTGTGACCGAGCCGATGAGTCCGCGACCCGTGCGTACGTTGGTTCGCATGCCGGCTGAACTGGTGAAATCCCAGTACCAACGGTTAGAGTCCGGATGAAAGAGGCAGGTGATCTTATGTCTGAACAGTCGCAGCATATCCATTTTGAGAACACGAATAGGTGGAGCACCAAACAGCTCGTTACTATGGCGTTGATGTGCGCCTTGGGAGCGCTGTTTATGTATGTGCAGCTGCCCATCCTTCCCTCGGCGCCGTTTTTGACGTATGACCCGTCGCTGGTGCCGGCGATGGTGTGTGGATTTGCGTATGGCCCTGGTGCCGGCACTGCCGTTGCCGCCATGGCGATCGTTATCCATGCGCTCACTACGGGTGACTGGGTCGGCGCGCTTATGAACCTGGTTGCCACGCTGGGCTACATTCTGCCTGCGGCTATCGTCTACCAAAAGATGCACACCTACAAGGGTGCCGTGATTGGCCTGGCGCTCGGCGTCATTGCCGCTACGGCGCTGTCCATGGTCGCGAACCTGACCATCGGCGTTTGGTTCTGGTATGGCTCGGTTGATGTGATCGCCCCGCTCATGCTTCCCGCCGTTTTGCCGTTTAACCTTATCAAGACCGTGCTCAACTCGGTGTTGACGCTGGCGGTGTACAAGGCGGTCTCTAATCTCATCACGCCCAAGAAGGACCAGGTCAAAGGCCGCGCATGATTGAGTGTCGGGGCGTTTCCTTTAGCTATGACGGTGCCACACCGGCACTCGACGGCATCGATCTGAACATCGAGGATGGCGAGTTTTTCTGCATCCTCGGCGGCAACGGGTCGGGCAAGTCGACGTTCGCCAAGCATTTGAACGCGCTGCTGCAGCCCGATACGGGAACGGTGCGCGTCAACGGCATGGACGCGTCCGATCCCGAGCTGGTCTACGACATTCGCTCGACCGCGGGCATGGTATTCCAGAACCCGGATGATCAGCTGGTGGCGACGCTTGTCGAGGACGATGTTGCCTTTGGTCCCGAAAACCTTGGGGTGGAATCGGCCCAGATCGCGCAGCGTGTACGCGAGGCACTGAAGGGCGTGGGTTTGGTGGGCTTCGAGCGCCACGAGACCCATGCACTTTCGGGCGGACAAAAGCAGCGCGTGGCGCTTGCCGGCGTGCTCGCCATGGAACCGCGCGTGCTCATTTTGGACGAGGCGTCCTCGATGCTCGATCCACGCGGGCGCAAGGGCCTTATGAAGGTTTGCCGCGTGTTGCACGCTCGCGGCATGACCATCGTGATGATTACGCACTTTATGGAAGAGGCCGCCGAGGCCGATCGTGTCGCGGTGTTTCGGGCGGGGCGCGTTGCCATGCTCGGTACGCCCGAGGAAATCTTGACGCGGGCGGACGAACTTGCGCAGCTCAACTTGGATATGCCGGCGTCGTGCTGTCTAGGTAGGGCACTTCGTGCGAAGGGCGTACCCGTTTGCGCGCAGGTGCGTGAGGCGGATATGGTCGCCGAGATTGCGCAGGCTTATGCCGAGCGGAGTGGGGTAGACATCGTGGGGCGGCCCTTTGAGTCCGATCCTCGTATGCTCGACAACGCATCCTCTGCAAACGATGGAACAGCAGCGTCGGAGCCCGTCATAGAGCTATCCCATGTTTCGTACAGTTATTCGCTCAGTCCGCGCGAGCGCCGCCGCTGGCATAAGCGCTCGGTCACTGCGGGCAAATCGAGCAAACAGGCTCTCTGGGGAAACGACCCCAGCAGTCCGTGGGCGCTGCGCGATGTATCGCTGACGGTGCGTTGCGGCGAGTTCCTGGGCTTGGCAGGTCATACCGGTTCGGGTAAGTCGACGCTGGTCCAGCATCTCAACGGTTTGATTCGCCCCCAGGAGGGATCCGTTCGCGCGCTGGGGCTCGATCTATCAAACAAGAAAGACGCCGCTGCGGTTAAGGCCAAGGTCGGCGTGGTATTTCAGTATCCTGAGCGTCAGCTGTTTGCCGAAACCGTGGCGCAGGACGTGGCGTTTGGTCCGCACAACCTTGGCTTGCCGCAAGATGAAGTCGACCGTCGTGTCGAGTCATCACTCTCGCGCGTGGGCCTCGATCTTTCCACGGTCGGCGACAAGAGTCCCTTTGAGCTTTCGGGCGGTCAGCAACGGCGTGTGGCGTTTGCCGGCGTGCTTGCCATGGAACCCGAGGTCCTGGTGCTCGACGAGCCCATGGCGGGGCTCGATCCGGCGGCGCGCAGTGATTTCCTGGAGCTTATCGATCGACTTCACCATGGGGGCCTGACCGTCGTCATGGTCTCACACAGTATGGATGACCTTGCCAATTGCTGCGACCGTATTGTCGTGATGAATGAGGGCGCGGTGTTTGCCGAGGGCACGCCCGCTCAGGTTTTTGCGCGTGCGGATGAGCTTAAATCAATCGGCTTGGGTGTTCCCGCTGCCCAGCGCATGGCGCTGGCGCTTGCGGAAGCGGGCGTGCCGCTGCGTTGCGGCGGGCTCTATACGGTTGAGTCGTTGGCCGACGAGTTGGCAGATTTGCTGATCGGTCGCTCAGACGGTTCTTCTAACGTCACGGACATTGCTAAATCCAAGACGGTCGCGCGAGAGGAGGGCTGCTAATGGAGGCGTTTTCGTTTGGCAGCTACTATCCCGGCGATAGTGCAATCCACCGCCTGGACCCGCGAACTAAGTTGCTCTTGGGCTTTGTGTTTCTGATCACGACGCTCACGGTCGGCAGCTTCCGCGGGCTGGCCCCGGTCGCAATCTTCGTTGTCCTGATCTATACCGTGTCCCGGGTGCCGGCTCGTCGCGTCCTGTCATCGATGGCGCCACTGCTGGCGATCGTCGCGGTGGTCGCGGTGCTCAACCTGTTTTCCGACCAAAGCGGGCGCATTCTGTGGCAGCTCGGCCTTTTGCAGATAAGCGAGGGCTCGCTGCATTCCGCCGCCTTTATGGCGTGCCGCCTGACCTTGATGATGGCCGGCATGAGCGCCATTACGCTCACCACACCGACGCTCGACCTCACCGCGGGCTTTGAGCGCCTGCTCGCGCCGTTTGCGCGTGTGGGACTTCCTGCGCACGAGCTCGGCATGATTATGGGTATCGCGCTGCGCTTTATGCCGCAGTTTGCCACCGAGATGAAGCAGACGGCCGATGCGCAGGCGAGCCGCGGCGCGCGCGTGACGGGAGGCCCGCTCGGCGGCGTTCGTATGCTTGGCAGTGTGGCGATTCCGCTGTTCACGGGTGTGTTCCGTCATGCCGAGACGTTGTCTGCCGCCATGGATGCCCGTTGCTATCATGGCGAGCAGGGCCGCACGCGTTTGCATGCGCTTGCGTTTGGCCGTGGCGATGCGTTGGCGGCGGTGGTGACGACGTTGCTGCTCATCTGCGTCATCGTCATCAATCTTCAACTTGTTTAGGCGCGATTCGAGCGCAGGAAAGGGGTCCCTATGACCGACAACGACCGCACGGCGCAGCTCGAGCGCGCCTGTTCGTATCTTAGGCGTATTCCGGCGTGGTATCTCGCCACGATCGACGTGACGGACGGACATCAGCCGCGCGTGAGGCCGTTCTCGTTTGCCATGGTCGATGATGGCAAGCTGTGGTTTTGCACCTCGCGCGATAAGGACGTGTGGGCCGAGCTCAGCGCGAACCCCAAGTTTGAGGTTTCGGGTTGGAAACCGGGGGAGTGTTGGATTGTGCTGACCGGCGAGGCCGCGCTCGAGGACGACGCGGTTGCGAGCGACAAGGTGCGTCAAGCGGGTTTTAAGCACATGGCGGGCATCGGCGAGGAACACGAGAGTGCCAATGACGGCCGCCTTGCGTTTTTCTCGGTCCGCAATATCGTCGCCCGCTTCTGCGATATCGACGGCAGCGAGGAGCGCCTGGAGCTTTAACCCTAGGGCAGCTAAAGCAGCCCCGACCCAAAAAGACTAGTGCCAGGAGGACACATGGACGGATTGAATACAGTGTTGGAGTATCTGACGTCGGTGCCGGCATGGTATTTGGCGACGAGCGTTGACGGGCAGCCGCATGTGCGTCCGTTTTCGTTTGCGCAGATCCAGGACGGCAAGCTGTGGTTTGTAACGGCGCGCGCCAAAGACGTGTGGCAAGAGCTGCTGCAAAATCAACGCTTCGAGGCTACGAGTTGGTGGCCGGGCCATGGCTGGCTCATCTTGCGCGGGCATGCGGGTCTGGATGACCAGGCCGCTCCCGATATGCGCGAGGCAGGCTGGAAGCACCTGGAGCGCCTAGGCGAGCACTACGAGGGCGCAGACGATCCCACGCTCGTCTTCTTTAGCGTGGAGGAACCCGAGGCCTTTATCTGCAACCATGACGAATGGGTGCCGGTCGAGTTCTAAACGAGTCTTTCAGCAAGCTTCGGCAATTCAAATTCTCGCATGTAGCGGGCCCCACATTGCAACGTCACCGTAAGGTGCACTCGGCAATATGGGGCCCGTGTTTATTTGTCAATTCCTTCAAGCGAATGTGTCGGGAATGTTTCAATGCATGAATATGCAAGCCATTTACGTATTCATGCATCTTTTGGTGCTAAAGTTTCAATCCACCTCATAACGACGGCTGCGGGATGCGCATTGGTGCATAAACTGCAGACAAGGAGTCTGATATGTCTTTGAAGGTTGGAATCGTCGGTGCGGCTGGATATGCCGGCGCCGAGCTCATTCACCTCGTCCTCGGTCATCCCGAGTTTGAACTTGTTGCCATTACGTCCAACGCCGATGCCGGCCAGCCGCTGTCTGCGGTGTACCCGAGCTTCACCGGCGTAAGCGATCTTGCCTTTACGACGCATGATGCCCCCGAGCTCAAGAACTGCGACGCGGTCTTTTTGGCCGTGCCGCACACGGCTGCCATGGCACAGGTGCCCGCCTTGCTTGCCGCGGGAGTCTCCTGCATTGACCTCTCGGCCGACTATCGCCTGAGCGATCCGGCCACCTTTGAGGCCTGGTATGCCGCCGAGCACACGAGCCCCGAGCTACTCAAGAGCCGCGCCTTTGGTCTGCCCGAGCTATTCTGCCAGGATTTGGAGACCGCTGCATCCGACCACGCCGACGGCAAGCCCGTACTGGTCGCCTGCGCCGGTTGCTATCCCACCGCAACGAGCCTTGCCGCCGCGCCTGCCGTGCGCGCCGGCTGGGTTGCCCAGAGCGGCCCCGTGATCGTTGACGCTATCAGCGGTGTAACGGGTGCCGGTAAGTCCTGCAACGCCCGTACGCATTTTTGCAGCGCGGACGAAAACCTGGAGGCCTATGGCGTAGGAAAACATCGCCATACGCCCGAGATCGAGCAGATTCTTGGCCTAGCCGACCGCATCGTTTTCACCCCGCACCTGGCACCGCTCAAGCGCGGCCTGCTCTCTACGGTGACGATGCCGCTTACGCCGCAGGCTATCGATACCTTGACCCTTGAGGATGTCGTCGACCATTACAAGCGGTTCTACGCCGGTCGCACCTTTGTGCGCGTGCTCGATGCCGGCGAGCAGCCCAAGACGGCCTCGGTCGTCGGCACCAATGCTGCCCAGATCGGCCTTGCACTCAACAAGCGCGCGGGCGTGCTGGTGGCGACGGGAGCGATCGACAATCTGTGCAAGGGTGCTGCCGGTCAGGCGGTCCAGTGCGCCAACATCGTCTTTGGTTTTGACGAGCGACGAGGCTTGCCCACAGTGGCGTGCCCGGTGTAGCACATTCGATTGTTAACGATTTGGTAGTCGGGCATCGAGTGGGGCGCCACTCTTAAGCTGGTCTCATGATTGTGGCTGGCATGGCGCACCAACCGATGCCCTTTTTTGTTTGATATAAGGAGTCATAAAGACGATGAATACCGAGCTGTTTGATATCAAGATTCGCGCCATCGAGGGTGGCGTTACGGCTGCGGCTGGTTTTAAAGCTGCAGGCATCCACGCTGGGTTCCGCAAGAATCCCGAGCGCCTGGATTATGCGCTCGTCGTGCCCGACAAGCCCTGTCCCGGCGCCGGCGTGTTTACGACCAATCGCTTTTGCGCAGCGCCCGTGCAGGTGAGCCGTGCCCACCTGGGCGGTGCCGACAAGGGCTACGGTATCATCGCCGGCGTTTCGGTCAACTCCGGCAACGCGAATGCCGCCACGGGTGAGACCGGTCTTGCCTGCGCGCGCGAGACCTGCAACATCGCCTCGCAGGTCATCGGCTGCGAGCCCCAGCAGATTCTGGTCGCCTCCACGGGCGTAATTGGTCAGATTCTGCCGATCGACACGTTTGAGACTGCCGTTCCTGCCGCCTACGAGGCGCTCTCCGCCCACGGTGGCGCCGACGCCGCCCGCGCTATCATGACGACCGACACGCACTCCAAGGAGTATGCCGTGTGTTACCGCAGCGAGGCCGTGGGGCACGCAGGCAATGCCTATACGGTGGGCGGTATGTGCAAAGGTTCGGGCATGATCATGCCCAACATGGCCACCATGATCGCAGTCATCACCACCGATGCCCCCGTCGAGCCTGCGGCGCTCCACGCCCTGTTGCTCTCCACCGTCAAGCAGACCTTCAACAAGGTAACGGTCGATTCCGACACCTCGACTAACGACACCTGCATCATGCTTGCATCCGGCGCCGCTGCCGCAGATGCCGAGCCTATTGTCGAGGGCTCTGACGCCTTCGACGAGCTGGCCTTTGCCGTGCATGAGGTGTGCGAGAGCCTGGCGCGCAACATCGCCGCAGATGGCGAGGGCGCGTCCAAGCTCGTGACGGTTAACGTCACCGGCGCCGTGAACGACGAGGAGGCTGATATCGCCGCTCGTGCTGTCGCCAACTCGCCGCTCGTCAAGACCTGCATCGCCGGCCACGACTGCAACTGGGGCCGCGTTGCCATGGCGCTCGGCAAGTGCGGCGTGCAGTTTAACCAAGAAGATGTGTCCATCGACATGATGGGTATGCCCGTCTGCCGTGATGGCCTGACCGTTCCCTTTGACGAGGACGAGGCGCTGCGTCGCTTTGAGGCGCCCGAGATCGTGATCTCGGCAGACCTGGGCGCAGGGGACACGGCGACCACCGTGTGGACCTGCGACCTCACGCACGAGTACATCTCCATTAACGGCGACTACCGTTCCTAGACTCCCGATGTGCCGCGCGTCCCGCTGCGATCGCGGGCAACGAGGTACGGCGCGATAGCTACACGAAAGACGAGGCAGACTATGAAGTTCGCACGCGATTGTCGCTCGAGCGAATCCAACGAAGTTACCGCGCAGCTGCTGTTCGAGGCGCTGCCGTGGATTAAAAACCTGACCGGCAAGACGGTCGTCATTAAGTATGGCGGTGCCGCCATGGTCGACGAGCAGCTGCGTCGTGACGTGATGAGCGACATCGTTTTGCTCAAGATTATCGGCATGCGCCCTGTTATCGTACACGGTGGCGGCAGGGCCATCAACGAGGCGCTGAGCCATTACGATATTCCCGTCGAGTTTAAGAACGGGCAGCGCGTGACCACGCCGGCGACTATGGATATCGTGCGCGAGGTGCTGGGCGGCAAGGTCAACCAGGAGCTGGTTGCTGCCATCAACCAGCACGGCAACCTGGCTGTGGGCGTGTCGGGCAGCGATGCCGGCACGCTTATCGCCGAGCCACTCGACCCAGAGCTCGGCCGCGTAGGCAAGGTCACGCACGTCAACACCGACTATATCGAGCGCTTGCTCGATAGCGAGTACATCCCCGTTATCGCCACGGTCGCGGCGGGGGAGGACGGCGGCTTCTTCAACATCAATGCCGATACCGCCGCCGGTGCCGTTGCGGCGGCGCTCAACGCGCATAAGGCAATCTTCCTTACCGACGTCGATGGCCTGTATAAGGACTTTAGCGACAAGGATTCGCTTATCTCCAACCTGACGCTCGACGAGGTCAATGAGATGCTCTACGGCGGAGAAGTCGACAAGGGCATGATTCCCAAGCTGCGCGCCGCCGTCGATGCGCTTACCGCCGGCGTGTTCCGCGCGCACATCATCAACGGCACCACGCCGCACTCGCTGCTGCTGGAGCTGCTGACCGATGCTGGCGTCGGTACCGTGATTCATTCCACCGAGACGGCCTACGAATTCGATACGCATCCGCACCCGCTTTCGACGTTTGCGGCGCGCCTGACCGAGAACCTCGACGAGGTCGAGAAGCTTCCAGCAGTCTAGTCGGTTCGAAATCGCTACGCCATTACGCCCACAGTCCGCGCTTCCCGGCGCCTAACGAAAGGTATCCCATGTCACTTGCAGCTCAACAATCGCTCGAATCCCACTACGTTATGCACACCTTCGGTCGTTCTCCGGTCGAGTTTGTCGAGGGCCACGGCATGAAGCTCGCCGGTGACGACGGCCGTGAGTATCTCGATTTTCTTGCCGGCATCGGCGTATGCAGCCTAGGCCACGGCAACCCGGCAGTGCTGTCGGCGCTCGAGACACAGACGAAAAAGCTCCTGCATGTCTCCAATTATTTCTACATCGAGCAGCGTGGCCAGGTCGCGGCGCTGCTGTCCAAGCTTGCCAACGACGACGTGGACAGTGCACGCGTGATTGCCGATGCGATTGCCGCCGGCGATGAGACCACGGCCGCCGCGCTCGGAGCGCCGGCTGCGGGCGAGCAGGTGTGGGAGACGTTCTTTGCCAACTCCGGTGCCGAGGCCAATGAGGGCTCGATGAAGCTTGCGCGCCTGTATGCAAAGCGCGCCGGCAACGGCGGCAACACTATCGTGTGCATGCGCGGCGGCTTCCACGGCCGTACGCTCGAGACCATTGCCGCCACCATGCAGGATTGGCTGCAGGACAGCTTCCGTCCGCTGCCGGGTGGCTTTGTGGCCTGCACGCCCAACGATATCGATGAGCTGCGCGCAATCTTCAAGCAGCTGGGGAGCGAAATTTGTGCCGTGATGCTCGAGCCGATCCAGGGCGAGAGCGGTGTGCACCCCATGACCGAGGAGTTTATGGCTGCCGCGCGCGACCTGGCACACGATGTGGGCGCCGTGCTTATCGCCGACGAGGTCCAGTGCGGCATCTTCCGCTCCGGCAAGCCGTTTGCATTCCAAACCTATGGCGTGGAACCCGACATCATGAGCCTTGCCAAGGGCATTGCCGATGGCGTGCCCATGGGTGCCGTCGTGGCAAAGAAGGAGATTGCCGACGTGTTTAAGCCGGGCGACCATGGTTCGACCTTTGGCGGTAGCTGCTTGGCCGTCGCGGCGTGCGCCGCGACGCTCTCCGCGCTTGTGTGCGGCGACTACGCAGAACATGCCGCCAAGGTGGGTGCCTATATGGAGGCAAAGCTCGCCAAGTTACCGCACGTAACCGAGGTGCGCGGTCGCGGCTTGATGCTCGGCTGCGACCTGGATGACGCTGCGGGCGATGCGCATGACATTGTTGCCCGAGCGCTGGCCGCCGGTGCTGTGATTAACGCTACGGGCGCACATACGCTGCGTTTCCTGCCGCCGCTCGTGTGCGAGGAAGCCGACGTGGACAGTCTGATCGAGATCCTGTCGGACGTTTTGGCCTAACACAGCGCGATCCGGCCCTCGCGTGCTGCGCTGGAAAACGCTTCGCGTTTCCTCAGCTCCGCACCCTTGCGGGTTCGAATTCCTCCGCTTGCCCACAAGAAAGCGCCCTGGGCCGTTATGGGCTTAGGGCGCTCAGTTTTAATGGCTGGGACGGAGGGATTCGAACCCCCAACAGCCGGCACCAAAAACCGGAGTTCTACCGTTAAACTACGTCCCAATGTGTGGTGTTGCCCAAAAGCAACTCGTCTAGTTTACCTAATCTGCGAGGGCATCGCAAACGCCGTCGAGTAGGCGTACGGCGAGGGTCTGCGCGTCGCTGGCCGTAAAGGTGCCGTTGTAACGCGTCATGCCGGTGAGCTCGATGCGAATTCGTGCCGGCTTTTGCTGTGCGGCGACATTGGCGGTACGGATGCGCTGGGCCAGGTTGTGGCACTCGGCGAGGGCGATCGTGGCGCGCGGGGCGGCGTCTGCAGGCAACTCGTCGCTTGCGATCTCGAGCACCAGGTCGACATCGGTCGGAACCTCGGAATCGCAAAGCATCATGCCGCTGCTGTCGGTCGTCGCCGTGGCGATGTTCCACATGCGCGATGCTACGCTGCGCGCGATAGGGTCCTCGCCGATGACGGCAATCTGGAAACGCTCGAGCACGTTGGCGGCGCGCGCAAAACCGATGCGAGACTCGGCTTCGGTGACCGAGGGCTTGCCCTCCCACACATGGTGCAGGCGGTTGATGTAGGCGTAGGTGTCCTGGAAGGCCATGCCGTCGGCAAACAGGCCGACATTTTCCTGGAACTGCTGCAGGGCGGCCTCGGTATGCGGACCAAAGTAGCCGTCGTCTTCGCCACAGGCAAAGCCCAAAACGTTGAGAGCGCGCTGCAGGGCCTTGACGTCGGCGCCGTGAAAATTGGGCATGCGAAGGTAGAGCGTGCGGTCGCCCAGCTTATACGAGGCGTCGACCAGGGCGCTCCAACAGGGGATATCGACGGCATGACCGGCAGCAAGGCCGCTGTCGAGCCTGAAGGTGCTGACGGCCTGCTCGGTGGTGGTGTCAAAGCGCTTGTCGGCGACCTCGTCGGCATCGATGGTGTAACCGAGCTGCAGAAGGCGGGACTGAACATCCTCGACGGCTGCTCCCTGCATGCCCGTGGTAATAGGTTCCATGAACGAACCCCTTTCGGCGTACGATTCGTACTATTTTGAGCGCGTGTCGGATAGACAACGCGAGACAATGCATAAACATGCACTCAACAGTGTAGCAACTTGTACCCAAACGCGCTGCCCACAGGTTTTGTGACCCCCGCTAGTTGAGGCGCTCCACAAAGAAATCTGCCATGGAGAGGAACAGTTCGCGTGCGTGCGGGTCAAGCTCAACGTTCTCGATGGCAGCCTTGGCTTTTGCGGTCAGGTCCAGTGCGTAGGCGTGAGCATATTCGATGGAGCCGGTCTGCTGGAAGATCTCCACGGCGCGCGCGAGCTGCGCGGGGTCCTCGGTGCCCGAGGAAAGGATTGCCTCGACCTCGTCGTGATGGCGCTCATCAGACAGAGCGTGCACGGCAACGAGCGTGCGTTTGCCCTCGGTGATGTCGGTGCGGAAGTCCTTGTTGGCGGCCTCTTTGGTGCCGACCAAGTTGAGCAGGTCGTCCTGAATCTGAAAGGCAAGGCCGGTGTGCAGGCCAAAGGCGCGTAGCGCCTCGACCTGCTCTTCGCTGCCGCCGCCGATAATGGCTCCGGCGGCAAGCGGCGTGGCTCCGCTGTAATACGCGGTCTTGTGCGTCGCCATGTCCAGGTAGTCATCAACCGAGATATCAAAGCGCTCGTCACGGACCCAACCCAGGTCAAGCGCTTGACCCTCGATGGTGCGGACGATCATCTCGGTAAGCTCGTGGAGCACACGCAGCTTCACGTCGGACTCGAGCGTGGGATCGTCGAGAACCGTCTTGGTGACCATGGTGAGCGCCAGGTCGCCACAATTGATGGCAAGGCCCGTGCCCTCGGTAAGGTGCATGCAGGGCTTGCCGCGACGAATCTGCCCGTTGTCGGCGATGTCGTCGTGGATGAGTGCGCCCGACTGAAAGTGCTCGATGGCCGCCGCGGCGCTGCGGGCGCTCTCAAAGCTACCGCCCACTGCGGTTGCGGCGAGCATGCAGATGAGCGGGCGGTGGCGCTTGCCAGCGTTTGCCGTAAATGCCGAGAGCGGGGTATACAGGTAACGCTCGATATCGGCGGAAGTCGCCTGTCCGTCAAAGAACGTGGCCAGATAGTCGTTAATCTGGTCAAAGTGCTGGGCTAAAAAGCTGGTAAACGGACTGGACACGGGTTCTCGCATTCTTTGATAGGTTGCATCGTTGCATTATGCAGACAACATATTGCCACATTAGGGCGTCGAGCGCGGCGGTTGAAGACGATTGGTCCATGCGGCCGCAAGTGCGGTAGGGGCTTGGCTAGATAAGCCCAAAGTGTTCGAGCGCGGTGACGACGCCGTCGTGGTCGATGCTGTCGGTGACATAGTCGGCCTTTTCCTTGAGGAAGTCCGGTGCGTTGCCCATGGCGATGCCAACGTCGACGGCGTTCATCAGCGAGACGTCATTGCTGGCGTCGCCGATGCCGTATACGGTTCCGTGGTGGGGATCGAGGGCGTCGAGTACGGACTGGATACCCTCGCGCTTGGTACATTCGCGAGGCGAAATCTCGGTCACTTCGAGCTCGAGCTCGTTAAAGCAGAGCAGCGGCTCAAACGCTTGATCCTGAGCGATGCGGTTGGCAAGCGACGTGGACATTAAGATCTTGTAGGCGCTGTAATGTTGCAGCTGCGTAATTGCATCGCCCACGGTGCGGGCGTATCCTGGGGCGTCGGGCGCATCGGCACTCATGCGAACGACGCCATTGAGTCCCTCAAAACGAATCACTTCGTCCGATTGCTCAAGAATGGGAGCAAGGCGCTGCAGCATGCCGGGCGTCATCGCCAAATCGCGAATCACGTGTCCCTCAAGTTCGACATAGCCACCCGCGAGGCAGACGATGCCGGTCCAGGGCAGCTCGAGCAGCTTTGGATGGATGCAGCTCAGCGTGCGCCCTGTGCAGATAAACGCCATATTGCCCTTGGCGACAAAATCACGGATGGCTTGCGAGACCGCTTCATTGGGATAGGGGGAGAGGTCTCGCTCGCTCTCGGGAAGCTCTTGTGCCACTCGAGGGTCTTGCCAGGCGAGTGTTCCGTCGATATCGAAGAAGCAGATATCGCCGCGCTTATGGGCTGCGCTGGCGGCAGGGGAGGCCGAGGTGGTGGACACAAATCCCGGCTCGAGGCCCATGATCTGGTCAAAATGCTCTTTAACGCGGGGAACGGAGATGCCAATAATCACCTGGGCGGTCTTGCCCGTAATGATGAGGCCCTTGGCGCCCACCGCGACAAACGACGCATTATCTGCAACGATGGAAGGGTCTGCGACCTCGACGCGCAGGCGCGTGGCGCAGTTGGTTGCGCCCACGATATTGCCAACGCCACCTAAAAGCTGAATTACCCGCTCAGCGAGGACGTGATCTTGATCGGATTGAATACTGACCTCGCCATTGGGAGATTGCTCTTTGGCAAAGCCGCTTCCCGTTAAACGATCGATTGCCGCGCGATTGGAGACATGATCCTCGCGGCCCGGCGTCTTAAGGTCATAGACCAAGATGAGTGCTCGAAAACTAACAAAAAAGATGAGGCTAAAGGCAAGACCGATACCGAGCGCCAAAAGGTAGGAGCCGGCATGCATTCGCATGAGTGGGATGAAGTTGAAGGCCGTCATTTCCATGAGACCGCCCGAGAAGATGCCGACGATGCCAAAGAAGTTCATGGTCATGGCAAGGCAGGAGGATAGGACGGCGTAGAGCAAAAAGAGTCCAGGATAGGTGAACATAAAGAGAAACTCGAGCGGCTCGGTGACACCGCAGACCACCGAGGCGACGATGGCGGGCAAAAGGATGACCTTAAGGCTGGCGCGGCGTTCGGGTTTGGCGGTGAAATAGAATGCTGCCGCGATGGCGGGAAGGCCAAAGAGCTTGCCCCAGCCGGTGGCGGTAAAACCTGCCCAGGGCGCAAGTTCATTTAAAGGGCGCGTGCTATGGGAGAGAATGGGGAGTAGGTTGGTCCACGTGGCGTAAATACCGTCGTGAATGACCAGATTGTCGTAATAGATGGGCATATAGAGCAGGTGGTGCAGCCCCATGGGCTCGAGTGCTCGCTCCAAAAACACAAAGATGCCCACGCCGAAGGGGCCGACGCCCGCAAGTGCGTGGCGCAGCGTTTCGGTCGCGGCGTATGCGAAGGGCACGATGGCGGCCGAGATGGCGGCAAGGGCAAACACGGCAAAAAAGCTGATGAGGTAGACCAGCGAGGAACCCGAGAAGGTGCCGAGCCAATCGGGAACCTTGGCATCGTAGAAGCGGTCATGGATGGCGACGACGGTTGCCGATACCGCCAGCGGGCCGATAATGCCGGTGTCGAGCGTCTTGATGCCGTCGATGACGGTGATACCGCTGGCGGGGGTCAAAGATGATGGGTACTTAAGCCCAAGGTTGTCTCCGCTCAGCTTAATGATCTCGCTCAAAAAGAAGCAATAGGCAAAATAGGCCACGAGTGCCTCGAGGCAGCAGCGTGCCGGTTGCTTTTGGGCAAGACCGATAGGCAGCGCTACGGCAAAAAGGAGTGGAAGGCGCTTAAAGACCGTCCACGAGCCGCGCTGGATGATGGTCCAGAAAACGTACCAAGGGGTTCCGTATACGGCGAGGTCGCCGACGATGTCTACGGTCGTGGCGAGGGCGGAGATGCCGACCATGAGGCCTGATATAGAAAACAGCATGGCGGGCGCGAACATTGCCCCGCCAAAGCGTTGGATTTTTTGCAGCATATTCTGCCTCTCGACCATAAGCCCGCCGTGTCTGCGGTGGAACGTTTAAACAATGAGTTAATTGTAGGGGAGTGAGCGTTCGCCGCATTGTTGGTTTTGATTCGAATCGATTGGAGCATCACGGGCGCCGTTGACAGTTAATAATCGGTGCTTTGCCGATAGACGGTTTAAACAACCCAAAGAAATGCTATCGTGCCTAGCCATACATATTCATTAGAGGTGAAATCATGCCAAAAGCGATTTACGAAGGAATCTACCGCGAGATCCGTTCGCGCATCATCAACGGGACCTATGCGTTTCAGGAGATGCTGCCAACCGAAGCCGAGCTGACCGCGGAGTTTGGCTGCACGCGCAATACCGTTCGACGCGCCTTGAGCATGCTGGCCGACCAGATGTTTGTGCAGCCTATACACGGTAAGGGCGTGCGCGTTATTTGGCTTAAGGGCGAAACCGACATGCTGGGCGCACTCGAAGAGGTTGAGTCGTTTGGCGAGTTCGCAAAACGCAACAATGCCGTCGCATCGACCGAGGTCAAGTCTTTTGAACATTTGATTTGCACTGAGCAACTCTCTCGTCGCCTGGGCTTTAAGGTGGGCGAGGAGCTGATTCGCGTAGTGCGTGTCCGAAGCCTCAACGGCAGCGCGCGCCAAGTGGACCATGGCTACTTTTTGGCGTCGATCGCCAAGGGCCTGACCCCCGAGATCGCGGCGGATTCTATCTACGGCTATCTGGAGCACAAGCGCGGCGTCAAAGTGATGGCGAGCCGTCGTACGGTGAGTGTCGAGCTCGCCAACGATGAGGACTGCAGCTACTTGGACCTTGGCAAGTACAACTGCGTCGCCGTTATGGAGAGCCAGTCGTACACCTCGGACGGCATCTTGTTCGAGGTCACGCATGCCCGCACGCATCCCGAGATCTTCCACTACCGCGTCAACTCCAAGCGATAGCCGGCTAGCTCGCAGCCTGACGAGACTCATGCCCTCAAAGCGAAAACGCCCGGTCAAACCGACGATGCATCGGCTTGATCGGGCGTTTTCTCTGCATTCGATAATAAATAATTGTTTATACAAAACTTGTCAAGTATCAAGTTGAAATTACCGTTCACCGAAGTTTTTCTACCGCTCTAGTAATACTTGTTCAAACAACTAGCCAAATAGCGTATTGTACAAGTCAGCAAAAGGGGCAAAGTCCCCGAGCCAATCTCCGAAGGCGGCGGCAAAGGGTGCCGCCACGGTGTGAAAGGGTGGATTGTAATGAAGAACGAAATGAGCAGAAGGCAGTTCCTGGGCTTTGCTGGTTCCGCGGCTGCGGTTCTTGGTCTGGGCCTCGTGGGCTGCGGTGGTTCTGCCGGCTCTGGCTCCTCTGCTTCCGGTGACGCTGCCGAGGTCTACTTCCTCCAGTTCAAGCCCGAGGTCGACAAGGAGTGGAAGGAGATCGCCAAGGCGTACAAGAAGGAGAAGGGCGTCGAGGTCAAGATCGTGACCGCCGCCTCCAACACCTACGAGGAGAAGCTCAAGTCCGAGATGTCCAAGAGCTCCGCTCCGACGCTGTTCCAGGTCAACGGCCCCACCGGCCTTAAGAACTGGAAGGACTACTGCGCCGATCTTTCCGACACCAAGCTCCGCGGCGAGCTCATCGACGACTCCCTGGCGCTGCAGTCCGACGGCAAGGATCTGGGTATCGACTGGGTTCAGGAGAGCTACGGCATCATCTACAACAAGGAGCTCCTCGAGAAGGCCGGCTACAAGGCCGAGGACATCAACTCCTTCGACAAGCTGAAGGCTTGCGCCGATGACATCCAGGCCCGCAAGGACGAGCTCGGCGTTGACGGTGCCTTCACTTCCGCCGGCATGGATGACTCCTCCAGCTGGCGCTACACCACCCACCTCGCCAACCTCCCGCTCTACTACGAGTTCGAGAAGGAGCACAACCAGGAGGACGACGAGATCAAGGGCGAGTATCTCGACAACTTTAAGCAGATCTTCGACCTGTACATCACCGACTCCACCTGCGATCCTTCGCAGCTCGCCTCCAAGACCGGTGACGACGCCACCAACGAGTTCGCAACCGGCAAGGCCGTCTTCTACCAGAACGGCTCTTGGGCCTACGCCGACCTCACCAAGGCCGGTATGACCGACGACCAGCTCGGCATGCTGCCGATCTACATCGGCGTCGACGGCGAGGAGAACCAGGGCCTGTGCTCCGGCGGCGAGAACTACTGGTGCGTCAGCTCCCAGGCTTCCGAGGATGCCCAGAAGGCCACCGAGGACTTCATGTATTGGTGCGTCACTTCTGACACCGCCACCAGCATCATCGCTGACAAGATGGGCCTGACCGCCCCGTTCAAGAGCGCTAAGGAGACCACCAACGTCTTCTCTCAGCAGGCCGTTGCTATGGCCAAGGACGGCAAGAAGACCGTCGCTTGGGACTTCGTTTACATCCCCTCCGAGGAGTGGAAGAAGAACCTCAAGCAGGCTCTCATCGCTTATGCTGCCGACAACACCAAGTGGGACGGCGTCAAGAACGCCTTCGTCGATGGCTGGAAGACCGAGAAGGCTGCTTCCGAGTAAGCAGTTGCTGCCCAAGCTATCTGATTAGCGACAGGGGGCGGGCAGACGTAGGTTTGCCCGCCCCCTGCATATTGAAAGGACCCTTCTATGGGCAAAGCACTCAAGCGCTGGTGGCCGCTCTTTATGCTGCCCACGTGCCTGGCGTTTATGATCGGGTTCGTGATTCCCTTTATCCAGGGTTTCTATCTCTCGTTCTGCCAGTTTATTACCATCAATAACGCGCACTTTGTCGGTATCGAGAACTACGTGCGCGCACTGACCGACCCGCAGTTCTCCACGTCGTTCTTCTTTACCGTGGCGTTTGCCTTCCTGTCGACGGTGCTCATCAACGTGATCGCGCTGGCCATTGCGCAGGCGCTCACTCGCAAGGCGCTCAAGGGCACCAACATCTTCCGTACGATTTTCTTTATGCCTAACCTGATTGGCGGCATCGTGCTGGGCTACATTTGGCAGATTCTGATCAACTGCCTGCTCTCCAACGTGGGCGCCCAGCTCATCGCCCTTAACTCTGCTGCTGGCTTCTGGGGCCTTATCATCCTGACCCTGTGGCAGCAGGTCGGCTACATGATGATCATCTACATCGCCGGTCTGCAGTCCATTCCGTCTGATTACATCGAGGCCGCCAAGGTCGACGGCGCTACGGCATGGCAGACGTTTTGGAAGGTTAAGATCCCCAACCTGATGCCGACCATCACCATCTGCCTGTTCCTGTCCATCACCAACGGCTTTAAGCTGTTCGACCAGAACCTCGCCCTTACCGGTGGTGCCCCGGCGCACTCCACCGAGATGCTCGCCCTGAACATCTACAACACGTTCTATTCGCGTGCTGGCATCGCATGGCAGGGCATCGGTCAGGCCAAGGCAGTTATCTTCTGCATCCTGGTTGTCGCTATTTCTATGATCCAGCTTAAGGCCACGAGGTCCAAGGAGGTGCAGCAGTAATGAAACGCGATAAGGCTATTAACCGCGCGCTCTCGATCTTCTTTACGATTCTGTCGCTCGCGTGGATCTACCCTGTGTTCATGATTGCGCTCAATTCCTTTAAGAAGGGGACCGCAATCAGCACCACCACGGCGTTCGATCTGCTCACGCCCGAGACGTTCAACGGCCTCGCAAACTACGTACACGCTCTTAACGAGCAGGGCTTTGCCTCGGCGTTTATGTACTCGCTCATCATCACAGTCACGTCGGTCGTGCTGATTCTGGTGTGCTGCTCCATGTGCGCTTGGTACGTGGTTCGTGTCAACAACAAGATCTCGAACTTCTTCTATTACCTGTTCGTGTTCTCGATGGTCGTACCGTTCCAGATGCTGATGTTCACGCTGTCCAATTTGGCGGACCGCATCGGCTTTAATACGCCGTTCAACATCTGCTTTATCTATCTGGGCTTTGGCGCGGGCCTGGCGGTCTTTATGTTCGCCGGCTTTGTAAAGAACATCCCGCTCGAGATCGAGGAGGCGGCCATGATTGACGGCTGCAACCCGGTTCAGGTGTTCTTTAAGATCGTTCTCCCCATCATGAAGCCCACCTATCTTTCGGTCGGCATCCTCGAGACCATGTGGGTCTGGAACGACTACCTGCTGCCCTACCTTACGCTCGACTCCACCAAGTACAAGACCATTCCTATTTTGATCCAGTACTTCCGCGGCGGCTATGGCCACGTCGAGCTCGGCCCCATGATGGCCTGCATCATGATGGTCGTTGTCCCCATCGTCATCATGTACATCTTCTGCCAGAAGTACATCATCGACGGTGTGGTGGCAGGTGCCGTCAAGGGCTGATGCCGTAACTGTTTTGCAAGTTTGGGCGGCGCCCCTCAGCGCGGCGCCGCGTATCGAAAGGTAGAGACATGGCCGAGATCGTTCTCAAACATGTTCAGAAGGTGTATCCCAACAACGAGTCAAAAAAGAAGGGCTTCTTTGGCAAAAAGAAGAAGACCGAGGAGAAGAAGCACAACCTCAAGGTTACCGAGGACGGTGTGCTCGCTGTAGAGGACTTCAACCTCACCGTTCACGACCAGGAGTTCATCGTCCTCGTTGGCCCCTCTGGCTGCGGTAAGTCCACGACGATGCGCATGGTCGCCGGCCTGGAGGACATCACCTCCGGCGACGTGCTCATCGACGGCAAGCGCGTCAACGACGTGGCGCCCAAGGACCGCGACATCGCCATGGTGTTCCAGAGCTACGCTCTGTACCCCAATATGACGGTGTACGAGAACATGGCATTTACGCTCGAGCTCAAGAAGGTCCCCAAGGACGAGATCGACCGCAAGGTTCGCTCTGCTGCCGAGATCCTGGGCATTACCGAGTATCTCGACCGTAAGCCTAAGGCGCTTTCGGGTGGCCAGCGCCAGCGCGTCGCCATCGGCCGCGCCATCGTGCGTGACCCCAAGGTCTTCCTGATGGACGAGCCGCTGT
>URSO01000045.1 GCA_900550415.1 uncultured Collinsella sp. | reverse complement strand
GATCCGGGCCCGCTGGGGGTAGCGAGCACAATCGAGGTGTAAGAAGCAAGAGAGGGCCATCGCCTAGAATCGTCAGCGCCTAGATATTCAACGAGAGGAAAGACAATGGTCCGCAGCGACATGCTACCCCAGCCGGACCGGGGGCTCGGCCTCGACCGGCCCCAGACCGAGGCATTTCACCGACGAGTTCAAGAGGAAGATAGTCGATCTCCACAACGCCGGAAAGCCCAGGCGCGAGGCCATGGACGAGTGCGACCTCGACAAGAGCACCGTGGAGAGGCGGGTCAAGTCGATAAACGAGACCGGCTCGCCGCGCGCCGCCGACAACCGCACGCCCGAGTAGAACCGGATCCTGGAGCCCGAGCGCGAGAACCGCAGGCTCCGGATGGAGGTCGACGTCTTAAGACGAGCGGCGCCGGTATACGCTCGGAAGTGAGGGCCATGGCGGCCAACGGGGGCCGCTGCCCCGTGTCGGCGCAGCGCGGGCATCGAGGTATTCCACACGGACCGCGGCAGCGAGTTCGACAACGCCGAGATCGACCTGATGCTCGAGGCCTTCGGCATAGAGAGGTCGCCGTCGGCCAAGGGCTGCCCCCACGACAACGCCGTCGACGAGTCGACCAACAGGATACTGAAGGCCGAGCTCGTCCACCGCGAGACGTTCGGCACGACGCGCGAGCTCCGGGCCAAGCTCTCGGACTACGTGCACTGGTACAACAACTTCAGGATCCACTCGACGCTGGGCTACATGTCGCCGGTCGAGTTCAGAAAGGCGGGGCCGTCCCTACCGGAATCGTCCAAATAGGTGTTGCCAATCCAGCGCATCGAGGCGGGCCCTGCCGGCGAGAAGACGGCTGCGTGGGCGGCCGCCCAAGCCGCCGCCCACGAATTCGTGGGCGAAGTCGGGCTCGACTTCTCGCGCGCCCATGCATCGACGCGCGCGGCGCAGCTCTGCGCCTTCGACCGCATCGTGGCCGCCTGCGCCGCGCAGCCGCGCGCGGGCCGCGTCGTGTCCATCCATGCCGTGCACGCCGCCACAGAAGCGCTCGACATCCTCGAGCGCCACGGCCTCCCCGCGCACGCGACCTGCATCTTCCACTGGTTTTCGGGCAGCGGCGAGGACTTGAACCGCCTGCGCGCGCTCGGGTGCCTCGTCTCGGTCAACGAGTGCATGCTCGCGACCAGGCGCGGGCGCGCCTACGCGCGCCAACTGCCGGAAGACGCACTGCTCTTGGAGACAGATGCGCCCGCATGGCTCGATGCCCCCTGCTCCGCCGCAGAGCTGGAAGCCTCGCTCGCCCACACGCTCTCCCTGCTCGCCGAGATCCGCGGCACCTCTACGCAAACGCTCGCCCCCGCTCTTGCGGAGACGAGCGTGCGTCTCTTGCGATTGTAATCAGCAGATGCGCGGGGCGGCGCATCGCGCAACTCGATTAACCGCCCCGCCGCAGTCCGGACGGTTAGACCACATTGAACGTGAAGCGCGTGCCCGCACGCAGGCCGTCGAGCAGCATGAGCTCCGCGCCATCGATATACCCCACCACATTCGTCCGCCCGCTGTTTTCCATGGCCGCGAGCGCAATCTGAACCTCGCCGGCATACTGGCCGTAACCGTCGTTGTCCACGAGCACATCGCCCCGCCGGATATCGACCGTGTTGAAGGGAGCGACCTCCCCTTTCACCATCCGGCTCTCGACGGTGCGCACGAGATAGCCGTTTTGCTCGGGACGACACGACAGGCCGAGGCGCAGGCGCCGCTCAAGCTCCTTCGGCAAACCGGGAGCGCGATGCAAGGTGAACGCCATCGGGGCTGCGACGCCCGCAGCGATTGCCGCAAGCTCGCGCTCGCTCGCAAAGCAGTTGCCCACGATGATGTCATCCACGCAGCCGAGTTGCACGAGGTGACGGGCCTGCACGGCGGCGGGCAGATCGCGATGCATCTCAAGCGTAGGCAAACCGTCGCATGCCGGCCACGGGCCGAAGGCCTCCGGCTCCTGCGATGACACGAATGCCTGGAGTGGAAGCCCGCGCTCCTTCCACCGACGCGAGCAGGTCAGAAAATACTCGAGCGTCAGACCCGTGTAGCGATGCGGATAGTAGTTATGGCAGCCTACGATGCGCGCCGGCTCCCCACCGCTCGCGAGCAGCGCCCCGATGTGGTCGCACGCGTTTGCCGAGGCGTTGAGGCACACCCCGATGCCCGCCTCGTTGCGCGTGAGAAACGCCTCCTCCATCTCGGAGAGACCGAGATCGAGACGCATGACATCGCAGCCTATCTCCAGGAGAAATCCCAGATCGAGCTTGCCGCGCAAAACGCTCGCATTCACGCCGAATCGCGCAAGCACCGAAGGGTTCACGTCGCAGAACACCTCGAAGCCGAGCGCATGCGCCTCGTCGGTCAAAGCCCGGTAACGTGCCGTGACTTCATCGCGTTCATCGCGGACGCCGAGCAGCGCCACGAACAGCACGCGATAGCCGTGACGGGCGGCGAGGCGCAGGTATTCTCGGCACGCCTCGGCAGAGGCGAATTCCGGGTAGAGGGAAATGCCCAACCGCACCTCACGCATGGGAGACCTCCCCGCCGAGATCCTCGCCGTTCGTCTCGATCACGCGCTGGTACCAATAGAACGAGTCCTTGCGGCTGCGCTCGAAGGTGCCCGTTCCGTCATCGTGGCGATCGACGTAGATGAAACCGTAGCGCTTCGCGAACTCGCCGGTCGAGGCGCTCACCAAGTCGATGGGGCCCCACGAGGTGTAACCCATGAGGTCGACGCCGTCGGCCACCGCCTCGGCCATCTGCTCGATGTGCTGGCGTAAATACTCGATGCGGTACGGGTCGTGGATGGAACCGTCCTCCTCGACCGTATCGTAGGCACCCAAGCCGTTCTCCACGAGCATGACGGGCTTCTGATAGCGATCCCAGATGGCATTCAGCGACCAGCGCAGGCCCACCGGATCGACCTGCCAACCCCAGTCGCTCGTCTTGAGGTAGGGATTCTTTGCGCCGAAGGCGAAGTTGCCGCCCGTCGTCTCGAGCTTCTCGGGATGCGCGGAGAGGCAGATCGACATGTAGTAGCTGAACGTGACGAAGTCGACCGTGCCGCGCGCGAGCGTCTCGGCGTCGTCCGGCTCCATCGCGACCTCGATGCCCTTCTCGGCAAAGTGGCGCCTCATGTAGCTGGGATAGTATCCTCGCACCTGAACATCGGAGCAGAACCAATTGGCCACGCGCATGCGCTGCTGCACGAGCACCGCGTCATCGGGATCGCAGGTATAGGGGTACATGAGCGCAAACGAGGACATGCAGCCGATGCGGTACTCGGGATAGCGCTCGTGGGCCAGAGCCGTCACGCGCGCGGCAGCGACGAGCATATGGTGCAGCGCTTGGAAGCGCTCGGCGGGGTTATCGGGCAGGCCGTTGATGGGCCCCTCGTACCCGCGGACGGTGCTCAAGTTGAGCACGGCCCCGCCGCGACCGATGCCCGTATTCATCTCGTTCAGCGTGAGCCAGTAGCGCACCTTGCCCCGATAGCGCTCGAACACGCAGGCGCAAAAGCGCTCGAAGCACGCGATGAGCTCATGGCCGGCCCAGCCGTTGTACTTGCTCGCCAGCGCATAGGGCATCTCATAATGGCTGAGCGTCACGATGGGCTCGATGCCGTGCTCGCGGCAGCAGTCGAACACGCGGTCATAGAACGCCAGACCGAGCTCGTTGGGCTCCGCCTCCTCCCCCGTAGGGAAGACGCGCGTCCACGCAATCGAGAGCCGCAACGCCTTGAAGCCCATCTCCGCGAGCATCGCGATGTCCTCGCGATAGCGATGGTAAAAATCGCACGCCTCGTGGCTCGGATAGAACGTGTCCGGCTCAAGGGTCGGCGTGATGCGCTTGTCGACCTTATGCGAACCGGCCGTGCACACGTCAGGCACCGAGACGCCCTTGCCGTCCACATCCCATGCGCCCTCGATCTGATTGGCCGAGATAGCGCCGCCCCACAAGAATCCATCGGGAAATCTACCCATGGAACACCTCCAAATACAACGAGGGGCGAGGCTCGAAGAGCCGCGCCCCAATCACAAGTCACCCGCAGAGAGCGGGGCACATGCGCACATGCGCCAAGATGGTCCCTACGCTTCGGAAGCGGCCTTCTCGGCAGCCTCCTTCTCGCACAGCTGATGGTCATACACCTTCACGAACGGCAGGTAGACCAAGAAGGCGATGACGAAGGCCATAGGGGCAATGAAGAGGTTCTGCCACGCAAGGGAGGGCATGAAGCTCTGCATGATGATCGGCAGCTGCGTCATGATGAGCAGGTGGCCGGGCTGGAAGAAATCGAGCGAGTAGCCGATATAGGCAAAGAACATGATGATCATGGGGTTCAGGATAAACGGGATGGCCATGATGGGGTTATAGATGATGGGGGTACCGAACGCCATGGGCTCGGAGATGTTGAACACCGCAGGAACGATACCGGCCTTGCCCACAGCGCGAAGCTGCTCGGACTTGGAACGCATGCAAAGCACGGCGAGCGGCAGCACGTTGCCGCTACCACCGCAGCAAGACATGACGCCATACAGGGCGATCGGAGCGAACATGGCAGCCTGGCCGGAGGCGACGAGCTCGGCGTTCTGGGTGTAGAACTGGATCATGGGGGCCATGATGACCGGAGAGAGCACCATCGCGCCGTGGATGCCGAGACTCCAGAGCAGCTGGCACACAAACGCGAGTACGAACATGCCGGGCACCGACATGAGGGGCGTCAGCGGGATGGACAGGATACCGGCGATGGCGCCCGGGAGCACGACGCCGATGGTCATCTGGGCAAGTGTGTTGAGACCATGCCAGAGCAGGATGCAGATGACGAGCGGCACGAGGGTCGCGAAAGCGTCCGAAAGGAACTGCGGAACCGCGTCGGGCATCTTGAGGCTCACGTGATGCTTCTGGCAGAAATCGATGATCTTGACCGAAACCAGCGGGATGATGAGCGCGGTGAAGAGACCGGTGCCGCCAAGGTAGGTGGTGGCGAGCACGCTCATGGTCGAGCCGTCCTGCAGGGTGACACTCTGAACGGGAGCACACACGAGCAGGAAGAGAATCATGGTGACGATGCCGTTCGCCAGCGCGCTCTCCATCTCCAAGTTCTTGGAGTAGATGTAGCCCACGGCGAAGGCCACGACGACGCCCAGGATGCCCATGGTCATGTTATAGGGCGTGGTGAGCCACATATAGGCGGCGTCGGTCGTCTCGAGCACGCCTACGATATCCAGCAGCGTGGCGACGACGGTGAAGATGGCGCCGGCGAGGATGACCGCCATGGCCGCCATCATGCCACCGCTGATGGCGGACAGGGCCTTGTTGGCCTGGAGCTTGCCGCCCCATTCCTGCAGCTTCATCATCACTGGGGATTGATACAGGTTGTCAAGTTTGGACATTGGTGTTCCGTTTCTCTTCGATCGAGACGGGTATCTAGCCCTGGACGAGAGACTCGACGAGCTTCATGATATTGGCGCAGTTGCCCGTGCCGTAATCGGTCGGCGGAATGACGGCGACCGGCATGCCGGACTCGGCGGCGATGTTGTCCTTCTGATAGGAAATCTGCGGACCCATGAGGATGCAGTCATACTCATGGCAGACCGTCTTGTACGTGTTGACGCTCTGGGCGGCGATGCTGAAATTGATCCCCTGCTCAGCGGCATACTTCTCAAGCTTCTTCATGAGAATGCTCGTGGACATCCCCATGGCGCAAACCAGCAATACCTTCATTGTTTTGATTCTCCTTGCATAACGGTCGTATCAACAAAGACGGCGGCCTTGAGCGCGCCATCCCGCCCGCATTACTCGGCGCGCGTCGCGTCGAGCTCGCGATACACATTCACGATCTCCTCGACCAGCTCCTGCGCGAGCATCGAGGTCATGAGATGGTCCTGGGCGTGCACGAGCATCACGTCGACGACGGTATGGTCGCCCGAAGCCTCCTTGGAAAGAAGCTGGGTCTGCACGTGATGGGCCTCGAGCGCGGCCTCCTTGCTCTGCTCGAGCAGGGCCTTCGCCGCCTCGAAATCATACTCCTTGGCCTTCTTCAGCGCCTCGAAGGCGAGGCTGCGCGCCTGACCCGCCGAAGCGATGATGCCGAAGGAGATCATCTCGGTGCTCTGTTCCTCCTCTGCCATGGTTTTCACCTCCCTCTCGGTTTGCAAATATCTCAATGGAAAACGTATGGGCTATCGTGCGGAGCACGACTCGATGGGATCGACCAACTCGATGAGCGTCTGCCAAGAGCGCTCGGAAAGCAGACGGTCGATGGACGCCTCGCTCAAAACCAGCTCAGACATCGCCGAGAAGAAGCCCTCGGAGACGTCGGTCGCATCGCGGGCGATTGAGACGAGGAACACCGCCTGCACCTCGCGACCTCCCCAGATGATGGGTTCGTCGGTGAGGGCGAGGGCCACGAAGCTCTGCGTGCTCGCCGCTTCGAGCGGGTGCGGCATGGCGACCCGGTTGCCGAATGCCGTCGGAGCCGCCTGCTCGCGGCGATACACCAAATCGAGGAAATCGGGCGAAAGGTCGTAGACGCGCGAGGCCTTGCCGACCAGCAGCTCGATTGCCTCCTCGGGCGTCGAGCACGACGCATGCGGCAGAAAAAGCTCCTCGCAGAACAGCAGGCGGGCATCCGACCGCTGCGAATCGGAAAACAGGATTTCACGCACGTCGCTCACCTCTGCCGCGTCCAGAAAATAGCCCACTTGGCGTACCGGGACCGGCACCTCCTCGGCAAGCGGAACCGTCGTGAACACATAGTCGATGCGCGAGAAGTCGACGAAGCGCACGTGGGCGGCATCGCATGTCTCGATATGCTCGACGTACGAACCGAACTCCTGACGATAGCGGTGCTCCAGCAGCCGGGCGCTGCCCGCGCCCGAGGCACAGACCACCAGAATGCGTTTCTTGGGGGCATCGGTCTTTTGGCGCTCGAGCGCCAAGGCGAAGGAGAGAGCGATGTAGCCAATCTCTTCCTCGGAAAGCTCAGCTTCATAATGCGCCGCCAACGAGGAGCCCGCCTCGACGGCCATGGAATAGGCAAGCGGAAAACGCGACTTGATGTCCCCCAAGATGGGATTATCGAGATGCAGATGGTGATGCAAGCGCACCTCGAGCGGCACGAGATGGCGCGCGAGATTCATGCGCAGCTCCAAATCGTGCCTCAAGTCGAATCGGAACGTGCGCCACACCGCGTCGAGCATGCCCGTCACGGCATCCCACACCTCATCCGAGATGACAAGCCCCGCCTCCTGATCATCCCCGGCATCGAAATCCCCGAGCAGGCGCTTGCCCGCCAGATGGATGGCGATATAGGCGACCTCCTCGTCGGGCAAAACGACGCCGGTGCGTGCGCCGATGGTATCGGAGATGCGCCGGGCAATCGGGAAACTCGGGGACTTCCGAATCTCGGTGAGCTGCTCGCCCTCCATGGGCACATAGCAACCTTCGCGTATCCGCAACAAAGCGATGACGATATGCGTGATGAGGTTGCGGTAGGCGACCGAGTTGATGGCGAAGCGTTCCTCGGTCGTCACGTCGTCGACGCAATCGGAAACCACGTCGAACAGCGCACGATACGCCTCGGCGTCGACCGAGAGGCGCGCCGCGCCCTTCAGCTCATCCGAGCCCTCCATGGCGAGGCTCGCGAGGCACAGACGCTTGGCCATCTCGGATCCGATGACCTTGATGCCATGATGGCTGCGCCTGTCGATGGCGAGGCCAAAATGCGCCAAGCGCTCCTCGACCTGTTTCAAATCGTTCGATATGCTCGTCCGGGATACATAAAGGACGCTCGCCAGTGTGTCGATGGCGATGTAATCACTGCGCGAGAGCAAATCGTTGAGGAGATAGGAGACGCGGGCCTCGGCCGTCTGGGGCAACGACGCACGCCGCTGCTTGCGCGCTTGCTCGAATATCGCATCAAGCGCCTGCTCGTCGGCGACGGAAACGGTATAGCCCCGCCCGCGCGCAAGGTCGATAGACGCGACGCCCTCAAGGCTGCGATTGACCGCCTGCACATGGTTGCGCACGGTACGAACGCTCACGCCGAACGCCTCGGCAAGCTCAGCGGGCTTGATGCCCTCGTGCTCCATGATGTGGAGCGCAAATCGCGCCAGCTGCACGTCCATCGGCTTTGACCTCCTCTCGCCTAGCTATGATACCAACGGCGATGGGACGGGTTCCATACCCGGCTTTTCCCTTCCGAGAAGGAAAGCGTTTGCCGAAAACGAGCGCGCGGCGCGCGTGTGGCGCTCGCCGCGCTCTTTGAGACCCGCCAAGACCTCGTGCACGCCGGGATTCATCAGTGCGGCGTAATCGACCTCGCGCCCATTCTTCCAATCCCGATAGATGCGCAGGGCCTCGTCCGGTGTCACCACGCGCCCGATGCAGCCCAACCAGTCGACGAGGGAGCGCTGGAACGACTGGAACGAGGCGCCCACGGTCGCCAACAGCTCCTCGTCGCTCACCTCGATGCCGGATTCCTCGAAGAACTCGCGCTGCTCGATCTGGTAATACGCCTTGGTATCGACGATGACGCCGTTCATATCGAAGATGACGGCTTTGAAGGGAAGGCTCCTTGGACCATGATGATGGTTCTCCTGAATCCACTCGTGCGCCGCAACGGCGAAGGGCGCCCTTCGCGACGCTACATCGAAAAGGTGTATCGCGACCCGATGATATATTGCTGCCCCACGTACAGCGGCTTGTTGAATTGATCGCGATACCTGCCCCTCAGATTGAAGAGGGGCTCGGCGAGAGGGACCTCGAGCAGTTTCGCGAGCTCGTCATTTGCCAGTTGGATACCAAGCGACTGCTCGCTGCCGCGAAACGCGCGACGATCCGTCCGCTCGCGAATCGCCGCCGTTTATGTTGCAGCTGGCGCTTCGTGCAACATTGAGGGCATATTGCTACCCTGTTTGATGTTGAACAGCCATCAAGTTTGCTCAACCCGCCAGTTATTCTTATCGTTCACGTAGACCGTGCCATCGATGTAGATCCTCACAGGATTAATCCGAGACGCATCCGGCGCGTCGATGGTGTAACCCGAAGATGGCGTGACCTCACCCTCAGCCGTCTTAAGTACGTAACTGCCCGGCTCGGTGATTTGGACGGGTTCGTTGTTGGCCTGCGTAAGCGGCAGCACCTCCGCCTTCACCCCGTCGGGCATGACCTGCGTCTCGGCGCTTGCCACCGCCGGCGTCGCCACGAGCGCGCATGCCACGGTTGCGATACCCAGCAGGCGCGTCAGCACAGCGCGCATCCCCATCTTCTTCCCCTTCATCGTTCAGCTCCCTTACCCCTATGCTTTCGCGATGTCCGATATCGCTTGGCGCTGGCGGCCGGCATGGTCCCTCGCCAGCCGCCAGCTCAAATTGACATATATATCCATCTGGTATTGTGCAACCGCATGTTTTGACACCCTGCCGCTCGGCGCGAGTTGCGTGCCGTGGGGCGCAAATGGAACGCACCCCCGCGGGCGGCGCGTGCACGATGTGGCAAAATCGAGGTACTAAGGGGGCCCAATATGCTCAAAATCATCGCCTGCGACGACGACGTCGCCTTTCTAGATAACCTGCACCGCATGATCAACCGCTGGTCGGCCGAGACGGGTACGGCGGTCGATGTTGCGCTCGTTACGCGCGGCGAGGACCTGCTGGCACGCCATGCCGCATCGCGCGCCGACATTATCATGCTCGACATGATCATGCCGCTCGTCAACGGCATGGACACCGCCCGCGAGCTGCGCCAATCCGATACCGCCGTACGCTTGGTGTTTCTGACCTCATCGCCCGAGTTCGCGCTTGAGTCCTACGAGGTCCGCGCCTTCGACTACCTGCTCAAACCCGTGACCTACGAGCGCGTGGCGCAATTGCTCGACGAGCTGTCGAGCCTGCGTCCGGCAGCGACCGACGAGCTCGTCATCAAGACGTCCTTTGGCTACCATGCCCTGCGCCTATCCGATATCGAATATGCCGAGGCTCGCAACAAGCACGTGGTCTTCCACCTGCGCGATGGCCGCGATATCGAGGCGCTCGAGCCGTTCCGCAGCATCGAGGACCAGCTGGCCCAAAACGCGACCTTCTTTAAATGTCACCGCAGCTACCAGGTCAACCTGCGCAATATCGACCACTTTAACCGCACGGATATCGTCATGCGCTCGGGCGCGTGCATCCCGCTGGCGCGCAGCTGCAAGCAGGGATTCCAGGATGCCTACTTTGCGGCACGGTTCGAGGGCGGGAGGCGCTGATGCTTTCCTCGGCAGAACTGGTACTTTGGGCAATCCACCATGCGACGACATTGCTCTTTGGCGTCTTTGCCTCGGCGGCTCTATGCGGCGTCGAGATCAACGGCCGCCATTCGCTCGAGCTGGTGGGGGTCGGCGCCGCAACCGGATGCGCATTCGGCCTTGCCAACGCCGTTGGCGGCGAGCTTTTCGCCCGACAGGCCTATCCGCTCGTCGTGCATCTGCCGCTTGTCGTCTACCTGTGCGTACGCTATCGCCTGAGTCCCCTGCTCGCCATCCTGGGCGTTACCAGTGCCTACCTGAGCTGCCAGTTCAGCAACTGGATGGGCATCGCCGCATTCGCCGTCACCGATTCGCAAATCGCATACTACGCGGCGCGCATCATCACGACGCTCGGCGTCTTTGCGATCTTGTTGCATTGGGCAAGCGACATCGGCCCCCGCCTGGCGATCAAAAGCCCCACCGAGCTGGAGATTCTGCTCATCCTGCCGCTCGTCTACTACATCTTCGACTACGCCACCAACGTCTACACCACGCTCTTCCACTCGGGCTCGGTGGTAACCGTTGAGTTTTTGGCGTTCGCCCTCTGCGCGTTCTACCTTATGTTTCTTGCCGTCTACCTTCGCGAATACGAGGCAAAGGAAATCGCCGAGCGCGAGCGCTGGATGCTCGCGACCCGCGACAGCGCGGCCATCAAAGAGCTCGAAGCCTGGCGCCAGTCGGGACGCGAGCTCTCGGTTCTCCGTCACGACATGCGCCACTACCTGCGCGGTCTAGCGGCCCTGATCGAAGAGGGTCACACCGATGAGGCACTCGAGCGCATCGACGCGCTCTGCGAGACCAACGACCGCACCGCCGTGCGCCGCTACTGCGCCAACGAAACGGTCAACATTGCGCTCTCGTCGCTTTCCGCGGACATCAACGCGCACGGCATCACCGCCGATCTGCGCGCCGCCGTGCCCCAGAGCGTGCATGTGGCCGATGTCGACCTGTTCAGCGTGCTTTCGAATGCCCTGGAAAACGCCATTGCCGCGGCGAGCACCGCCCCCGAGGGCAAGCGCTTTGTCGATCTTGATCTGCGGTTTGAGGACGGGCAGCTGCTGCTTTCGGTTTCCAACACATTTGGACGGGCGCCGCACATGGTCGACGGCATGCCCGTGGCTCAGCACGCGGGTCACGGCTTTGGCACCAAGAGCATTAAACTCGCCGTGGAGCGCATGAACGGCAACTGCCAGTTCCGCATTAACGGCGATCGGTTTGAGCTGCGCGCTGTGATGTAAGGGCGCGGGCGCGACGGATTTGCGTTCCGCGGGTACGGCTCGCCCGCTCGGGGTCGTTTGTCGACGCGGGCTCGCTACAGCGGAGCGGCCGCCGGAGTCAGCTGCTTGATGTAGGCCCACATGCGCTGCTTAGCGGCTTTGTCAGTGAGCGCCGCCTCAAAACCGTCGAGCGCGAGCACGCGGCGACCCTGCACATGGGCGACCAAGCCGGGCTTGAGCATGGCGGTGTCGAAGTCATCGATCGCCACGAGCATATCGGCGTAGGTCTCGCGCATGGCGTCAGCCGCGTTGTTGTCGAGCAGTAGCACCGCCTCGGGGTCCAAAGCCTCAAGCGCCTCACGGAACAGCTCGCACGGCAGCGTCTCGCCCACCGCGACCGCTCCGTCACCCACGCCGGCGACGCTTGCCAGCACGCAAAAATCCTCGGGCGCGTAGCCGATGGCCCCAAGCGCCTTGCGCAACGCCGCGCCATCCGGGCCGGCGGCAAGCTCGCCACCCGAACGCTCGGCCTCGTCCAAATCGCCTTTTACCAGCACGATCGGCGAGCACGCGTTGCCCGCGATACGCACGCCGCGACCCACGAGCGATGCGAGCTCCTGCTCGGCCGCCTGGGCGATGGCTTCTTTTTTCTGGCTTTGTGACGTGGACATGCGCTCTCCAATCGTTTGCGTGCCAACCATTATATAAAAGAGCCGCCTGCGAGTGGTTGCTTTGCGGACGGCTGGGTATAAGCACGGTCGTACTGAGTTTTACGCGGCCAAGCCGCGTCACATTATGGAGGTCACCATGGCTGACATTAAGCAGATTACCCCCGAGAACTTCGATTCCGTCGTTAGCGACAGCCTGCCCGTGCTGGTCGATTTTTGGGCACCGTGGTGCGGCCCCTGCCGCTCGCTCTCGCCCATCGTAGACGAGGTTGCCGACGAGCTGGCCGGCAAGCTGGCTGTGGCCAAGTGCAACGTCGACGACAACCAGGACCTGGCCATGAAGTTTGGCGTCATGAGCATCCCCACGCTGATCGTCTTTAAGAACGGCGAGGAGGTCGACCGCTCGGTTGGCGCTCTGCCCAAGGCGAGGCTGCAGGCGCTGCTGGAGAAGCATCTGTAATACGCTTGTTACTTACCCGCCGTCTATGAGCGCTTTTGCACCACTCGCCGGACTTCTGGATGCACCGAGTGCAACCACGGATAGTATGGTAGTCACAAACAGCCCCCAGTGAACGGGTGCGGGTCACACAGACTCGCACCCGTTTTCTTATGCGGTAGCGCCCCGCGCGGGCGTAGTAGAATCTGAGCCACTGGATTGCCCCGAGCATAAGGAGATTTCCCATGCATGATGTTGGAATGAACATGAGCCAGCTTGCCATGAGCGTCAAACAGGTCGACGACACCATCGAGCTCGCTCACGAATGGAGCCATCAGTTGCTACATGCGACCGAGAATTTTGACATGGAGCGCATCGGCGCCAAGCTCGAGGCCGCCATGGCCGCGTTGCACGAGGCGCATGACGCGCTCGAGGGCTACGAGGAAGCCATCGAGGCCGACCACAACTCCGTCGGCTCCGTGAAGCTGGTGTAAGGTGGCCGAACACGAGCACGGCTGCGGGTACGAGCACGAGCATCCGCACGGGGCGGACGGTGACGCGGGCTGCCACTGTAGTGGCTCCGGCTCTGAGCTGGTCCGTTTTTCGGTTACCGCACCCGACGACCTGCTGCGCCGTTTTGACGAGCAGATCGCGCGCCGCGGCGACGTGGCCAACCGCTCCGAGGCCGTGCGCGACCTGATTCGCGCCTCGATCGCCAAGGAGCAGATGCGTACGCCCGATGAGCATGTTATCGGGTCGCTCACCATGATTTACGACCACCATACCGGCGACCTGACGCGCCGTCTGGACGAAGTGCAGCACGACTACACCGACGAGATCGTATCGACCATGCACGTGCATCTTGATCACCACAACTGCCTGGAGATTCTGGCGCTCAAGGGTCGCGGCGAGCGTGTCTACGAGCTGGCCGACCGGTTGCTGGGGCTGCGCGGCGTTAAGCACGGCGAGCTCACGTGCGCCGCCACCAAGCAGAGCCTGGGGCTGTAGCGGGATTTCCCACAGCGCACCTGCCATAAAGGGACAGGTTTGTTTTGGCAGGTTTAGAAGTTTTACCGACCAAAATAAACCTGTCCCTTTTTGGTCGGTTTTGACGAGGGGAAGCCACATGCGGCATGTGCATATTCATGAGACGGGCATTGTGCAGGGCGTTGGCATGCGGCCATTTGTGTATCGCGAGGCTACGGCGCATGGCATTTGCGGCTGGGTGCTCAACGCGGGCGATGGCGTGCACATCGAGGCGCATGCTTCAGTCGAGGCACTCGACGAATTTGTCACCGCGCTGTCGGAGCACGCGCCTGCCGCGGCCCGCGTTGAGCATGTCGCTGTTGCAGACCTGGAGCCCGACGCTTGGGATGCCGACGATGAGCAGGTCTTTCGTATTGTAGCGTCGCAGGATCAGACCGTGCACACGACGCTCATCTCCCCCGATATCGCCACCTGTGACGACTGCCTGCGCGAACTGTTCGACCCCGCCGACCGTCGCTATCACTACCCCTTTATCAACTGCACCAACTGCGGGCCGCGCTTTACCATCATCCGATCGCTGCCTTATGACCGAGCGGCCACGTCGATGGATTGCTTTCCTATGTGCCTCGAGTGCGCCGCAGAGTATGGCGACCCGCTTGACCGGCGCTTTCATGCGCAGCCCGATGCCTGCTTTGACTGCGGGCCACATATTACCTGGCGCGAGGCGGCGGGCGACATGGGGCTCGAGGGTCTGGGGGCGATGCCGGCCGTCGGCAACACGCGCGAAACCAGCGATGCCATTATTGACCGCTGTGTCGAGCTGCTGGCCAGCGGCGGTATTGTCGCCATCAAGGGGCTGGGCGGATTCCATCTGGCCTGCAACGCCGCCAATGAGCAGGCGGTGGTCGAGCTGCGCCGTCGCAAGCGCCGCAGCAACAAGCCGCTTGCCGTTATGGTGCGCAGCCTTGCCGATACTGAACGCCTGTGCCATGTCGATGATGCCGAGCGCGACTTACTGGCCGGCAGCATCCGCCCCATTGTGCTGCTGCGCCGCCGTGTTGTTGGCGAGGGAGATTCCCCCGACGGCCTTACACTCGCGCCATCCGTCGCGCACGATCTACCCGAGCTCGGCGTCATGCTCCCCTATACACCGCTTCAGCATCTGCTGCTTGCAGCTGCCTCGTCGCATGGCATGCACGCGCTGGTCATGACCAGCGGAAACCTGAGCGAGGAACCTATCGAGACCGACGATGCCCTTGCATGGGAACATCTTGTTGCCGCCGGCATCGCCGACGCGCTACTTGGCAACGACCGTGCGATTCTCTCACGCTACGACGACTCCGTGGTACGTGTGGTCGACGGCACCGTCATGCCTGTGCGTCGCGCACGCGGATATGCGCCGCAACCGTTGTCGCTGCCGGCGCTCGACGGCACTGCACCCTGCGTGCTCGCCTGCGGGCCGCAGCAAAAAGCCACGATCGCGCTCACGCGCGAGGACGCCGACGGCCATGTGGCCTGTTTTGTGTCGCAGCATATCGGCGATGTCGAAAACGGCGCGACCTTCGATGCCTGGAGCGCCGCCCGCGCACGTCTAGAAAACCTCTTTGACCTGACGCCTGCCGCCCTGGCATGCGACATGCATCCCAACTATCTATCGAGCCAGTGGGCGCGTGAGCGGGCACGGGAGCACAGTCTGCCGCTAATCGAAATCCAGCATCATCATGCGCACATCGCGAGCGTAATGGCAGAGGCGATTGTCGCTGGCCGGATTGCGCCCGATGCGCGCGTCCTCGGTATTGCCTTCGATGGTACGGGTGCCGGCACCGACGGCACCATATGGGGCGGTGAGTTTCTTATCGCCGGCCTTGCCGATTTTGAACGCGCCGCGCACCTGCGCACCTGGGCGCTGCCAGGCGGAGCCGCATCCGTGCGCGATGCCCGGCGCAATGCCTTTGCCCTGCTGAGCGAGCTCGGCCTGCTCGAGCATCCGGGTGCCGCGGGGCTATTGGGCACCCTCGACGAGCAAACACGCAGCGTGACAGCCACCATGATCGAGCGCGGCATCAACAGCCCGCGTACCAGCAGCATGGGGCGTCTCTTTGATGCCGCGGCAGCGATTCTGGGCATCTGCGACAAGGCAACCTACGAGGGCGAACCCGCCATAGAACTCGAAGCCGCCGCCTGGCGCGCGCTTGACGGTAAGCCCGTTCGTCTCGACGGCAATCATACAGGCGTATTCACGTCTGCGGACGACTCCCCCATCTTGGACCCCCAACCGCTCATCGAAGCTCTTCTGAACGGAATCGAGGCAGGCGTGCCGGCCGACCGGCTCGCCCTCGGGTTTCACATCGCCATTACGCACGCTACGACCCACATCGCGTGCGAGATCTGTGATCGCGAAGGCCTCGATACCGTCGCGCTCTCGGGCGGTGTGTTCATGAACCGGCTTTTGCTTCAGCTCCTTACCCACGAACTCAAAGACGCCGGTCTTGCCGTCTTGGTCCCCCACGCTGTACCCGCCAACGACGGCTGCATCGCCTACGGTCAGGCCGCCATCGCTCGCGCTCGCCTCGCGCAGACGGCGTTGCGATAGGCTGTTTTGCCAGCCTGTGCGCCGCCGTCTCACAGGTGTAACGCGTTTGCTCGCGACTCCCGCGAGCGCTACCATCAACTGATGGGTAATTAGGCGCCTGTCCAGCGCAAAACGTATAAAAGGGGAACATTATGTGCCTTGCCGTTCCCGGTAAAGTGGTCAAACGCGACGACGACCTTAAGGCGACCGTCGACATGATGGGCATCGAGCGCCCCGTTTCGCTGCGCCTCGTGCCGACGGCACAGGTAGGCGACTATATTCTCGTGCACGCCGGCTTTGGCATCCAGATCGTCGACGAGCAGGAAGCGCAAGAAACGCTCGAGCTCGTCAATACCATGACCGAGCTGGCCGAAGAGGACCAACTCGCCACCAACCCGGCCGAGGCATACTAGTGGCGGCGGCGCAGCCGGTTCGCTCCGGTATCGACTTTTCGGCATTTCGCGACCCCAAGCTGGCTCGCGAGCTCATCGATCGTATTCATGAGCTTGTCGGCAACCGCAGCATCAATCTTATGGAAGTCTGCGGTACGCATACCGTGAGCATTGGCCGCTATGGCTTTCGCTCCATTATGCCGGCCGGGCTCAAGCTGCTGAGCGGCCCGGGGTGCCCCGTTTGCGTCACCGCCAACCGCGACATCGATCACGCAATCGCGCTTTCCAACATGGACGACGCCATCATCACCACCTTTGGCGACATGATGCGCGTGCCCGGGTCGTCTACCTCGCTCGCCGCGCAAAAGGCGTCGGGGCGCGATATTCGCATTGTGTACTCCCCGCTCGATGCACTCGATATCGCCGAACACAACCCCGATCGACCGGTCATCTTTATGGGCGTCGGCTTTGAGACCACGACGCCCACCATCGCCGCCGCCATCCTGGAGGCAGACGCGCGCGGGCTGCAGAACTTCTCGGTCTACTGCGCCCATAAGACCACGCCACCGGCGCTGCGCGCGATTGCCCACGATCCCGAGACCACCATCGACGGCTTTATCCTTCCGGGGCACGTCGCCACCATCACGGGCTTAACCCCCTTTGACTTTTTGGTCGACGAGTTTAAGACCCCGGGCGTGGTTACCGGATTTGAGCCGGTCGATATCCTGCAGGGCATCTGCATGCTGGTCCAAATGGTTGTCGAGAGCAGGCCGGCGATCGACAATGCCTACCGCCGCGGTGTCAATGCGAACGGCAACCCCGTGGCACGCCAACTGGTCGAGCAGGTGTTTGAGCCGTGCGACACCACATGGCGCGGTCTGGGGCCGATTGCCGGCTCGGGCCTCGTCATTCGTCCCGAGTTTTCGCACTTTGACGCCCGCACCCGCTTTGACGTGCCTGTTGAAGCGACAATCGAGCCACGTGGGTGCCGCTGCGGCGACGTGTTGCGCGGAGCCATTACGCCGAGCGACTGTCCTCTGTTCGGCCACGCTTGTACACCCGAGCATCCCGTCGGCCCCTGCATGGTGAGTTCCGAAGGCAGTTGCGCGGCATACTACCGTTACCGAGTCTAGCCCGAACGCCCCCCGCGCACTGACATCTCCCACGATTGGAGTTTTCGATATGTCCCATAGTGTCACCGATAGCACCGTCCTGTTGGGCCACGGCTCTGGCGGTCAGATGATGAAACGCATCATCGACGAGGTCTTTCTGGATGCCTTTGGGTCGCCCGAGCTGCTCGAGGGCAACGATGCCGGCGTCGCCGCGCTGCCCGCGAGCGGGCGCATCGCCATGTCGACCGACAGCTTTGTGGTGACGCCGCAGTTCTTCCCCGGCGGTAATATCGGCCGACTCGCCGTGTGCGGAACCGTTAACGACGTCGCGACCTCGGGTGCCAACGTGCGCTACCTATCGTGCGGTTTTATCCTCGAAGAGGGCTACCCCATGGACAAGCTGCGTCAGATCGTGCAGACCATGGCGGAGACGGCGCGCGAGGCGGACGTGGCGATCATCACGGGCGACACCAAGGTGGTCGAGCGCGGCGGCGCGGACGGCGTCTACATCAACACCGCCGGCGTGGGCGAGGTGCCCGCGGGCGTGGAGCTCTCCGGAGCAGCCTGCCGCCCCGGTGACAAGGTGCTGGTCAGCGGCACATTGGGAGATCACGGCATCGCCATCATGAGCCAGCGCGAGGGCCTGGCGTTCTCCACCGCCATCGAGTCCGACGCCGCGCCGCTCAATCATCTCATCTACAACGTGCTCGACGCCGCACCGCATGCGCGCTGCTTCCGCGACCCCACGCGCGGCGGCCTTGCCAGCACCCTCAACGAATTCGCCGCCGCATCGGGCGTGAATATCTATGTGGACGAGGACTCCATCCCCGTGCGCCCAGAGGTCCGCGGCGCCTGCGAGATGCTGGGATACGACGTGCTGCAGGTTGCCAACGAGGGAAAGATGGTCGCCGTTGTCCCCGCGGACGAGGCCGACGCCGCGCTTGCCGCCATGCGCTCCAGCCGCTACGGCGAGAACGCCGCCATCATAGGCGAGGTTTGCGAGGCGGCCTCTACCGGGCGCGACGCACGCCCCACGGTTCGCGTCCGCTGCGGTTGGGGCTCCACGCGCGTGCTCGATATGCTGGTTGGCGAGCAGCTCCCCCGCATCTGTTAGCGCGAGAGCACGCCGCGCGCCCGCACGTCATCGCGTCCGTGCGCCCTCGCATCTGGCGGCCGCGGGCGCCCGGCGCCTCGAAACAAGCCTATACGGCGGTCTCGCCATCGGACGCAAGTCGGCTCATGCCGCGATTGAACGCCACCGAGAAAGCCGCCACCACCGCCGCAGCGATCAGGCTGTCCGCGATGCGCCAAAACGCCGCCCCACCCATGCCAAACATGGTCTGCGCCAATAGCATCGCCCCCATGGTATTGAACGCCTGCGTCCAGTGGTATTTGCCGGATAGCCCGCAGCACATGCCCACCACCATGCCAAACACGGCTTGAACCAGGGGCGGGGCTGCCGGGTAAACCAAGCAGAACAGCGCCACGCCCACCGCGCTGAACCCCACGCGCCACCAGATGCGGTCGCGCACGGCCGTCGCGTACGGGGTCAACAGGCTCGACCCCACCAAGCCCATCCACATAAGGCGCTCCACGCCCAACACGTCGCCCGCAAAGAATGCAAGGGAGATGCCCAACGCCGCCCTGATATGGTAGCGGGTCTTGGGATTTTGCAGCGATGCCTCGTCCAAGGCCTGGACGATGGTTCTATACGGGCGCTCCTCGCCGCTTTCGCGCGCCGCCGCTGCCGCCTGGGCCTCGGCCGTGCGGTTGCGGCAGCGCCAATAGACCGCCGCGCACAGCGCAAAGCCCGCGGCCATGGTTGCCAGTCGAGCGGGAACCTGCCCGACAGAAAGCGGGGCGTCGTAGGAAGCACCCACCAGCAGGGCGTAGCCAAAGCCGTATGTGCCGCCGTTTCCCATGCGCGGGTCGTCGACGCCCACCACCATAACCACCGCGAGGCCGGCGATGTTGAGCG
>URSO01000044.1 GCA_900550415.1 uncultured Collinsella sp. | reverse complement strand
AACCCCCATTGACGGAACCAGAATCCGCTGTCCTGCCATTAGACGACATCCCAATGACTGCATCGCTGCGCTCGGCTGTGCCTTTGCGCAAGAAAGAAATATACGGGAAGTCCGGCCGTGACGCAAGCCCCAATTTTGACTTTTTTGAAATTCAGTCAAATACGGCCAACACATGAAGGACCTGTGAAGTCGACCGCTGCACACGAAGGGCAAAACGCCGCGAGCGGTAGCCGTCAACCGTTGGCAGATTCTACCGCGAAAACGATAGCACCAGGCAACACAATCGAAGTATCAATGATCACGTAGATATCGAGGCGCCATGGACGAAGAGCTTGATTACCTATGGGAGACCCTGGGCCTCGAGATCACTGCTGACCTTTGGCCCGAACGGGACAAAATCCATCCCACTCTGCGCCCCGCCATCACGGTGATGCAGGCAAAATACCGCCGTGCATCCTTTTTGATCATGCGGATGTCATGGCACGCGGGACTCCCCGACCTTAAGCGAATCCAGGCAAGCCTCGTCGAGCTGTCCGGTATGCCGACTGTCATATCCGAGGCGCACCTGGAGCAGCGCCAGCGCGAGCGACTGCAACAGCAGCGGATCCCCTTTATCTGCCCCGGCGTTCAGGCATATCTGCCCTTTATGGACGAGGAGTACTGGAGCGGCAAGCCCAACAAGCACGTAAAGGTCTACGACCCACACGAATGGGCGCAGCTGGAGGACTGACTGGGGCAGGCCCGCCGGCGGAAAGTGCGTCCCAGATTTCAAGCTCAAGTTGGGGCGCAGTTTCCCGTAGAGCCTCCAACCGGAAACCGTATCCCAGATTTCGCGCTCAAACTGGGATACGCTTTCCGTAGCTGCTACAGCAGCGCCTCAGTCCAAGCCGCTTCCTTAAAGCCGGGGATCGCAAAGTCGTCACCCACCAGCAGCGGGCGCTTAACCAGCATGCCGTCGGTCGCCAGCAGCTCGTAGCACTGCTGATCCGTCATGCCTGCGTCCAGGCGCGCCTTCAGGCCCAGCTCTCGATATTTCATGCCCGACGAGTTAAAGAAGCGTCGCACCGGCAGTCCCGAACGAGCAATCCAGGTCGCAAGCTCATCAGCCGTGGGATTGTCCAAAACGATATCGCGGTCGATATACTCTACCCCGTGTTCGTCCAGCCATGCCTTGGCCTTCTTACAGGTCGAGCACTTGGGATATTCAACAAACAGTACGGTCATGGAAATCCTCCGAATATAGATCGGCCAACGCAGGCACACGCCACACGAGGCGCCTTCGCATGATGGGCCAATTGTAGCCCACGGGTCACACGCTAAACGAACCGTACCCCGAATCCGCGTTTGACGAACGGCAGCAGCTCCATTGCCTCGGGCGTGATATGGCCCGCAACGTTCATGCGCTCGTCACCGGGAAGATCGACCCGCGCAATCTCAAGCTCGCCTTCGTAGCGCCCATAGCCGCTATTGCTCACAGCGATCGACCCCGTCTTTCGTGACAGGCCGGCACCGGCATCCATCGGCACGGAATCCGGCTTAAGCGTCGTACGCGACTCCTGAGACCTAAAGATGAGGGTGCTCGAATCGGGTCGGTCGTGATGAATCTGCCCACGTACATAGGCATAACCGGGCTCAAGCTCGCATTGCAGGTCCACGTATCCGGCGGAAACATGAGCAAACTGCGTCCAGCCCGCATCGGAAAGATCGGGGTCGCCGACCAACACAATGTCGCAATCGGCGCCATGTGCAAGCTCAAGCATATTGAGAGCAACCTTTGACGCGCGACCGCGCTGCGCCTCGACCGTCGGCAGTCCCTCGAATACCGGCCCGCGAACGTTGGCATCACCCGGCACAAAAGCCATGATTTCGAATCCAAGCGCCGCAAGACGAAGATTCACCCGAGCAATGTCCTCCAGAGCTAAACCGGTATAAGGCTTGGGGTAAAAATTGTGGCAGGCGGCAAAACGAGTCACATCGGCACCGGCCTCACGCCACGATGCGATTTCATCTGAACTCACCGTCGATGCATTGACCACTATGCGAAATACACCGGACAGCTCCGCGACCCGTTGGGCGCTAAAGCCATAGTCCAAACGAAGGTATTCCAACCCCAGATCGCGCAGGTCCTCGATGCGCTCAAGCCCGAGCAAATCGCACGTGCGAGGCCCCACATCGGCAATGAGCGCAATGCCGCGGGCGGAGAGCAGCGACAGCACATGACGGACCTTATCGGCATACGCCGCTCCCCCATCCTCGGGAATATGCAGTGAGGTGAACGCGTAGCGCGCACCCGCCGCGGCACCACGCTCAATCGTCCGCTCAATATCCTGCAAAGGGCTGGAAAGATAAATCGAAATACCCGTTTTCACACTTCAACGCTCCTTTAAAAAAGGCCGGCGGAGCAGTTAGCCCCGCCGGCACAACCATAGCATCAAGAAATCTGCCGCGCGCCGCGAGCCCTGAGCAACACGGCTCGCGATATCAAACTACTCGCCAAAGAACTCGTTGATCTTCTGCTCGTCGACGCCAAAGAACCACGTCAGGACAAAGCCAGCGGCATAGGCAAGCAGCATAGCGGCAACGTAGCCGAGCTGCTGACCAGGAACGACGATCAGCAGGCCAAACAGACCGGAAACGCCCTGAGAAACCGTGCCGATGTGAAGCAGCGCCGCGAGCGCGCCGCCAAATCCGGCACCCAGGCAGGCCGTCACAAACGGACGAACGAGCGGCAGCGTAACGGCATACATCAGAGGCTCGCCCACACCCAGGATTCCAACGGGAATGGACTCTGCAACGTACTTCTTGAGCTTGGCGTTTTTGGTCTTAAAGTACAGCGCCAAACCGGCACCGACCTGGCCGCCGCCAGCCATCATAAGGATGGGAAGCAGGTAATTGATACCCTTGGTAGCGCCGTCGGGATCGTTGAGCATAGCGTGGATCGGCGTGAGCGCCTGATGCAGGCCGACGGAAACCAGCGGCAAGAAGCCTGCCGACAGGATATAGCCACCCAGGACGCCCAGCTTCTCGAAGATAAAGGTCAAAACGCTAAAGATGGCAGTCGTCAGCCATGCGCCAACCGGCTGGATGACGAGCATCAGAGCAAAGGCGCCGATGATGAGCACCAGCAGCGGGGACAAGAACGTGTCGAGCGCGTTGGGCATAACCTTGCGAATCTGACGCTCCATCCAGGCAAAAAATGCGCCAGCGATAAGAGCCGCGATCATGCCGCCCGCTGCGGGGTTGTACTGCGCATTGGTGAGCGGCAGCAAGATGGCAGTGGCAGGATCGGCCGCGCCAGGCGCAAGCAGGGGCATGGCACTGTTGGCAATACACATCATGCCGGCGATGCCGCCCAGCGCAGCGGAGCCGCCAAACTCACGTGCCGCGTTATAGCCCACCAAGATGGGCAGATAGGCAAACAGGGCCCAGCCCATGGAGCGAATGCCCTGGTACCACCACTCGCCTGCAAGCGCGCCTGCCGTCGAGACGTTAATGACGTTGCAGATACCGTTGATGAGGCCAGCCGCAATGATGCCGGGAAGCAGGGCGACGAAGACATTGGAAATCTTCTTGAGGAAGGCCTGAACCGGCTTGGACTCGTACTTGGCCTTCTGCGCGGCTTTGTTTGTGGCCGCAGCGTCAACCACGCTCTCGTCAGCAACGCCTTTCGCAAGGCCGGTGAGCTTGGAGAACTCCTCGAGCACCTTATTCACCTTGCCCGGACCCAGCACGATCTGCATCGTGTCGTCCTCGACCAGGCCCATCACGCCGTCGAGTGCCTTAATACCCTCCGTGTCGACGTTGCCCGTGTCTTTGACGGTCACGCGCAGGCGCGTCATGCACGCCGCGTTTGCCAACACGTTGTCTTTACCGCCCAAAAGGTCCAGCAGCTTTTGAGCCAGCTCTTTGTTCGTCATAACTCCTCCTTGTATTGGGTATCTCGTCTGGATGTCATATCAGCTCACGCCGCGCACCTATTGGGCATCGGCATTGCTCTTCTCATGGCCACTCACCGCAGCACGGACATGGCCTCTCGCTCGCTCAAGAGCTACCGCAGCCTGCTCGGCATCGCAGCCCAGCAGTACCGAGACAATAGCGGTTTTTACGTGGCCGCCGGCATCTGCAAGCGCCTGAATAGCGCGCTCGCGCGTGCAGCCGGTCGCCTCCATCACGATGTTCTGGCCGCGCACCACCAACTTCTCGTTCGTCTGCTGCACATCGACCATCAGGTTTTGGTATACCTTGCCGATCTTGACCATGGCACCGGTCGAAATCATGTTGAGAATGAGCTTTTGAACCGTTCCCGCCTTGAGCCTCGTTGAGCCGGTCAGCACCTCGGGACCGGGCACGGGTTCAATGGCAAGATCTGCGCTCTCCCCGATCTTCGACCCTTGGTTGCAGGCAATTGCAATGGTCTTGCACCCAGTTGCCTTGGCGTACACAAGGCCGCCCACCACATAGGGAGTACGGCCGCTTGCCGCCAGGCCAACGACAAGATCCTTGTCCGAGAGTCCACGCCCCCGCAGGTCGCTCGCGCCAAGTTCCTCGCTGTCTTCGGCACCTTCGACAGCCTTGATAAACGCCGTCTCGCCTCCGGCAATGAGCCCGACAATCAGATCGGGTGACACGCCAAACGTGGGCGGACACTCCGAAGCGTCGAGTACGCCCAGACGACCGCTGGTGCCTGCGCCCATGTAAAAGACGCGCCCGCCGCGCTCGAGTGCCTCAGCAGCCCAGTCGATTGCTGTGGCAACCTGGGGCAACACCTTCGTGACCGACTGGACGGCACGAAGATCCTCATCATTCATCGTCGTGACGATTTGCAGCGATGTCATCGTATCGAGGTCCATTGAACTATGATTACGCTGTTCGGTCGTGAATTTTGTTAAATCGAGCATTTCATTCACCTCATCTTTCCTGTTTCTCGATGTAGTTTTGCTTAATGACATGCGTCGCCCGTTCGTAGTCGCTGGCAACGTAAGCAGCGTACAGGGCATCGACAACCATAAGCTGGGCCATACGCGAAGCCATGGCACCGCTGCGGACCAAGGGTTCACTCGCAGCGACGCCGAGCACGGCATCGGCCACGGTGGCAAGCTTGGATGATCCATCTACTTTGGTAACGGCCACAACGGGACAGTTGTGACGTTGAGCCTCGGCGGCGCAGTCCAGCACCTCTTGCGTCAAGCCCGAGTAGCTAAAGGCGATTGCCATATCGCCCTCATGCATGTTCTTGGCACACAAGAGCTGATCATGCCAGTCGTCGTACAGATGGCACTCTTTGTCGACACGCATGAGCTTTTGCGCCAGATCGTGCGCGACCAAACGAGAGGCACCGATACCGAACAGATTGACCGCGCGTGCCCGCTTAAGATAGGCCGCACATCGCTCCAAGACGGTGTAATCGAGCGTTCGCGCCGTCGCTTCGATCGTGCGCACGTTGCTTTTCATCACCTTCCCCACGATACGTTCGACGCTGTCATCCATGGAGATGTCCTCGAGGGCAACGTCTTTCTTGTCACCCAAGAGCGCCAGCTCGGCAATCAGTTCGCGCTGGAACTCCTTGTAGCCCGCAAAACCCAAGCGCTTGCAAAAGCGCAAAATGCTCGAGGGCGAGGAGAACGTGGCATCGGCAAGACCGCGGACGGACAGCCCGACCACCTCGTGCGGATGAGCGCTTACATATGCGATGACATTGCGTTCCGCCGGGCTCGCGCTGAGCTCACGCTCGCGAAGCCGCAAAAGCAATCCGTTTGCCATCTCAAACACCTCCGTTGAGAAGAATTAAAGACCAACGAACGATTCGTACCGGATACAAACAGCTTTTGCGGTACATTGTGCCGCATCGTGGCGCACAAAGGGCGAGCGTTCTACCGCTCGCCCCTCAAATCCGACCGCTCGGAAATACGCGCGACACAAAATAATTCAACAAGGTCGCATTATCAGAAACGGGTTTGTTACCGGCTAGCGCCTCGCATGGGCGCCGATCGGCCGAGTCGCATGGCGCACCAACGCCGCTGCCAGCAATACCAACAGCATGGCGGTGACATAGCCCGCAGCATCGAATCCTAAATCGATAACGTCGAAATGCCTGCCGGGAACAAAGATCTTATGTACCTGATCGCCAACGGAGCAGACGGCGCAAAAGAGCAACACGGGCACGCAACGGGAGCATACGCTCCACGGACGCCCGGAAAAGCAAACCACGACCACCGAGGCGAACAATCCGACGAAGAAAAACTCTACGGTATGGGCAACGCGACGGACGTTCGTGCCCACCCACATGCGAATGGAAGCAAGTCGGCCAGACCGGACATTCGAAGCAGCCGAATCGGTGCCCCCGGTCATCCCGTTCTCGGTCTGAGCTTCACCCGCGACATCGGCAGCCTGTACGCCCGTAGCCTGACCCTCCACCACACGCGCGGTGGACTCGCTCAGCAACGACGTCTCCACCGCATTTTGCTCCGTCAGCACCCAGATGCCCGCCAGCGTTGCAGCGAACAGAACGATTGCGGTCCATCCGATTATTTGTTTTACGCGTGCCAAGGGCCAACCTCCTTTTTTGAATATCAGCGAGTGTAGCCCCAAATGGCATCGTCACCGTATCAAAATTTGAATCGCAACAGGAAGCGACAAAGCGACGCAAACCCCTACCCCGCCTCGCGCATCCAGCGATCGAACGTCCCCACGCACACGCCCAGGCACTTTGCCGCCTGGCTGCGGGTAATATCGCCCGCCTCATAGCTATCGCGCACCAGCTCAAACTGAGGAGGGCACGGCTTGCGAGGTCGACCGAAACGGACCCCTCGCGCCCGCGCCGCTGCAATCCCCTCCGCCTGGCGCCGATGAATATTCTCGCGCTCCACCTGCGCCACGTAGCTCAGCAGTTGTAGCACAATATCGGCAATCAGGGTATTAGTCACATCCGGCGCGCCGCTGGCCCTGGCGCGCGTGTCAAGCAATGGCATGTCCAACACCACAATGGCAACCCCGAGCTCCTTGGTAATGCGTCGCCATTCCTCAAGAATCTCGGAGTAATTACGACCAAGTCGGTCGATAGAAAGCACCACCAGCACGTCCCCGTCTCCCAGGACGTGCAGCAGCTCGCGATAGCGCGGTCGATCGAAGTCCTTGCCGCTCGCATGGTCGGCATAAATATTCGCCGAGCCCACGCCATAGGCGCCCAGCGCATCCAGCTGCCGATTAAGATTCTGATCGCGCGAACTCACCCGCGCATAACCATACACCGTCGCCATCTCATCCCCGCTTTCTTGTAAACCTGCCAAAAAGGGACAGGTTTATTTTGGTAGGTTTTACCTCTCGAATAGCAGGTAAGCGGGCGGCCGAGCAGACGGCAAGGTAGCCATGATCCAAATGCGGAGGGCGGCCCCGAAAGACCGCCCTCCGCTCTCCCGCCATGAGTCGAGATTTGGCTAATGGATAAGCTTAAAGTCCAAGTGCCCACGCGTGGTATTGACGCGCGAGACCTCGATAATCACGCGCTGACCCAGTTCATAGCGAGTCCCCGTGTCGGCGCCTGTGAGCGTGAGCGCATCCTCGTCGAACTCGAACCACTCGTTGCCCAGGCTCTTGATCGAAACCAAGCCTTCGACCTGCGTCAGGTCCAAGCGCACAAAGAGGCCCATGCTGCTAACCCACGAGACGGTTCCGGCATAGCGCTCGCCCAGACGGTCCTCATAGTACTGGGCAATCTTGATCTTTTGCGTCGCATGGCTAGCGGCATCTGCCGCGCGCTCGGCATCGCTGCATGCGCGGCAGATCTGCGGCAGAATGCGCGGCAGCGACTCGCGCCCCTTGCCGATCAGCCGCGGCGTACGGACCAGGGCGTCCTTGCCGCCGAGCTGCTCATAGGCCAACTGCAGTTTGAGCACGCGGTGCACCACCAGATCGGGGTAGCGACGGATGGGACTCGTAAAGTGACAGTAGCACGGCGCGGCGAGCGCAAAGTGGCCCTCGTTGCGCGGCTTGTACAGTGCGCGCTGCATGCTGCGCAGAAGCAGCGTGTTGACGAGCGGTGCGTTGGCCGTACCGGCGGCAGCATCAACTGCAGCCTGTAGCTCATCGGGACTCCCCAGGGCGATACCGGCAGCACGGCGATCGTCGATGATGCCTAGCTGCGCCAGCGCAACGGCGGCACCGTGCAGGCTATCGGGGCTCGGATCCTCATGCACGCGATAGCAGGCCTCGATATCACGGTCTGCCAGCCACTCTGCAACGCACTCGTTGGCGAGTAGCATGGCTTCCTCGATAAGCGACGTGGCACACGAACGCTCGCGCGCCACAATCTGCACGGGTGCTCCGTCCTCATCCAATAGAGCGCGAATCTCGGCCGTGTCAAAATCGACTGAGCCGCGGGCACGACGAATACGACGGCGAAGTTCGGCGAGTTCGTTGGCGGCGACAAGGAAATCGCCGAGGTCGACGTTATAGCCGCGAGCAGTTTCCTCGCACGCAAGACCGCGCTCAAGCGCCTCCTCGCGCGAGGCCTCAGCAGCCGCAACATCCTCAGCGGCGCCTTCCAGCACCGAATACTCAACCGCGCCGGCACGCGCCAGCAGCGCCTCGGCGCCGTCATAGTCCATACGCACACGCGAGCGAATCACGCTGGGGTAAGGATCGTAATGCCGCACGCGACCCCGCGCATCGAGCTCAATGTCAACGGTAAACGCAAGACGGTCCTCGTCAGGGCGAAGCGAGCATAGGTCACAGGACAGGCGTTCGGGCAGCATGGGAAGCACGCGATCGGCCAGATACACCGATGTCGTACGATGGCGAGCCTCAAGATCGATATGCCCGTCCCAAGCCACATAGTGAGAAACGTCAGCGATATGCACACCCAGCTTGTAGCCACCCTCGGGCGTGCGCTCAAGCGAAATGGCATCGTCAAAGTCGCGCGCGTCGACCGGGTCGATCGTGATGACAAAGCGGTCGCGCAGATCGCGGCGGAGCGGGTCCTTAAGCGCCGCGGACACATCGAGCGAAAGCCCCTCGGCCTCGTCCAGCGCGGCCTCGGGATAGCTATCGGTATAGCCGTAACGCGCCATCACGTATTGAACGCCCAAATCGGGCGCGTCATCTCCGCCAATGCGGCGTTCGATCGTCACGGTGCCCGATTCCAGGCGCGTCGGGTAGGTCAAAATGCGCGCGACAACGGCATCACCCGGGTGGACGCCCAGACGATCCGCCGAGGTATCCTCGGGCAGAATGAAGAAGTCGGCCTTCAGGCGCGAATCGAGCGGCTCGATCACACCGAGCGGACCAGCGGTCTGGTACGTACCCACCACGCTTATGGCTGCGCGCTCAACCACGCCTTCGATCACGGCGCGCCGCTCACCGTGCGGGCTGTTCTTAATGCTCACGGCAACGGTATCGCCATCCATGATCTCGCGCTTACCGCGGCCCATAACCTTGTAGTCGCCGCTCTCGGTTATGACATAGGCGCCATGCTCATGGAGCTGCACGCGCCCGGTCAGGCTCGGACGGCGTTCGCTGCGCACCGGCCCACGCTTATTGCGAGCACCGCGCTTATGCTTGTTATTGCGCCCCATGGCGCCTCCTTGCTATCGATAACGAACTCCAAAGAGTCTACCCAAATGATTCGCTTTCCTGCCGTCCCCTAGAGATCAAAAAACGGGCCGCCCCATAAGAGACGACCCGTTGGAAGGGATGAATTCCAGGCATGCCTACACGCGCAGGTAGCGGCGCATGGCTATGGCAGAACCAAAGAGACCGATAATCACACCGACCAGAATCAGCGCAGCATAGGTCACCAGGTAGTACTGCATCGGCAGGGCAAACGACATCCAGCCGATGCTCTCCTGCAAACGCGGAATCATCAGATTGCGCAGCAGCTCCAGAACGCCGATGGAAAGCAGCGAGCCCAAAATGGCCTGCAGTACGCCCTCGGTGATAAACGGGCCGCGAATGAAGCCGTTACTGGCGCCGACCAGACGCATAATCGCAATCTCACGACGACGCGCCGTGATGGACAGGCGAATCGTGTTGTTGATGAAGATGAATGCGATAAAGGTCAGAAGGCCAACGAGCACCACGGCGGCGATGCGGATGTAGTTGGTCACCTGGAACAGGCGGCTCACTTCCTCTTGGCCGTACAGCACGCTCGCGTTGACGTCGCCGTCATCCGCGATCTTCTGGAAGTCGGCGTTCTTCTTGAGCTTCTGGGCCGTGCTCTCGACCTTGGACGGATCGTCCATCTCAATTGCAAACGAAGCCGGCAGCGGGTTCTGGCCATCGAGCGCGCTCATGGTGGCGTCGGCGTTGCCCGACATCTTGCTCGTATACTCGGCCAGCGCGTCGTCCTTGTCCTTGTACGTCACGGACTTGACGTTGCTCCACGTCTTGAGCTCAGCCTCAAAGGCCTGAACATCTGCCTGGTCGGCGTCATCGCTAATAAAGGCGTTGATGACGACCTGATCCTCGACGGTGCCGATCACGGAGTTCAGCATCGCGGAGCCCATGATGAACAGGCCGATGATAAACAGCGAAAGGAAGATCGTGATGACGGCGCCGAGCGAGGTAGTCCAGTTACGGAAGAAGTGACTGATTGCCTCTTTGAAGGAGTAGCCCACGTTAGTTGGTGCCATAGTTGCCGTAACCTCCCCTCTCCTGGTCGCGGATAACGTGGCCGCCCTCGAGGGCGATCACGCGACGGTGCATGCTATCGACCATCTCGCGGTCGTGCGTGGCGACGATCACGGTGGTGCCGGTGCGGTTAATACGCTCGAGCAGCTTCATGATGCCCAGCGAGATCGCCGGGTCGAGGTTACCCGTGGGCTCGTCGCAGATCAGCAGCGGCGGACGGTTGACCATAGCGCGGGCGACGGCGACGCGCTGCTGCTCGCCACCGGAAAGCTGGTCGGGCAGCGAGTCCATCTGATCGGCCAGACCGACCAGACGCAGCACCTCCGGCACCTGGCTGCGAATGACGCCCTTGGGCTTGCCGATGCACTGCAGGGCAAACGCCACGTTTTCGTAGGCGGTCTTTTGCGGCAGAAGCTTAAAGTCCTGGAACACGGCGCCAATCTGGCGGCGCAGGAACGGAACCTTGCGGTTCTTGATCTTCATGAGGTCCTGACCGGCAACCAAGATGCGGCCGCTCGTCGGCTTGACGTCGCGGTTGAGCGTCGACAGCAGCGTGGTCTTACCCGAGCCGGAATGACCGACCAGGAAGACGAACTCGCCCGGATAGATCTCGATGTTGATGTCGTCGAGTGCAGGCTTGTTGGGCTGTGCCGGATAGATCTTGGTGACATGCTCCATAAGGATGACGGGCTCGACACCGGCCTGCTTGGCCATCTTCTTGCGGCTGGCTTGCGGATCGATGGGCGCAAACACCGACGTAAAATCGGGGTTGTTGAGCGCGTTATCGAGGCTTGCGACCTCGGCGGCCTGATCGCTCTCGACCACCGGGGCAGCAGGCTGCGTGGGATCGGGAATAGCGGCAAAGAGACCGGACTGCGCAGGCTGAGGAACCGGCGTCGCAGGGGCCATGGGGTCGGGAATGCCGGCCATGGTAGGCTGCGGCGTGGCGGCGCCAGCCTGAGGCTGCTCCACGCGAGCGGTCACGGCCTGAACGGGCTCAAAACCCGCCGTGCCGGAAAGCGCGACATCGCTGGTGGGATTGTAGGCAAAGGGATCGGATGCCGGCTGTGCCTGATCTGCCGGCTGAGCGGGGGCCTGAGCAACAGGCTGGCCCTCTGAATCCGGAGTGGCGAAACGACTGCCCTGGACGCCTGTCTGCGTCTTGGGGGCATCATCGCCCGCACCGGAGGTACGGAAGTGGTTACCCACTGGTGCTCCTTATCGTCGTGCGTTTAAACTACATGAGCGCTTTGTATTTTAGCAGCATTAGCTTTGCTGCACATAAGAAGCATGGCGGGGTTTGGGTCTCACCGGCCGGGCGCAGGGTTACCTCCCAAATCGTCCTCGCGCATGGCCGGCATTTGTCCTGCTCCTGCGGAGCTGCGGACAAACGCCGGCCTGCGCTGCGGAAAGATTTGGGAGGTAACCCTGCGCCCGGCCTGCGGCTACTATGGGGCCGACGCACCAACTTGAGATGCTGCGCATACAAAGTTGGAAGGGTCTGAATTGCACTTTGTTAAGATGGGCCCGTTTCCCCATGGGAACTTTGCTTGGCAGGACTCTAATTTAAATTCAACAAAAACAGGGGCGCCCTCTTTGGGGATGCCCCTGTTCTGGCTTGGATGTGGTTGTTGAGACGATGCTTTGCCTCGTCTTGCCTTATGCCAAGAACTCCTTGGTGGTCGCCACGATGTTGGCGGCGTCCAGGCCGTACTTGTGCAGGAGCTCGGCACCCGGGCCGGACTCGCCGAAGGTGTCGTTGACACCGATCTTCTTGAGCGGCGTCGGGCACTGCTCACACAGGACGTCGGCAACGGCGCTGCCCAGGCCACCGATCACGGAGTGCTCCTCGACGGTCACGACGTGACCGGTCTTGGTGGCGCTCTTGACGATCAGGTCGGCGTCGATGGGCTTGATGGTGTGCATGTTGATGACCTCGGCATCGATGCCCTCGGCAGCGAGCTGCTCGGCGGCCTCGAGGGCCTCGCCGACCATTAGGCCGCAGGCGATGATGGTGACGTCGGTGCCCTCGCGCATGACGATGCCCTTGCCTACCTCGAACTTGTAGGTCTCGGGGTCGTTGATAACCGGCGAGGCCAAACGGGCGAAGCGCATGTACACCGGACCGTCGCACTCGTAGGCGGCGCGCGTCACGGCGCGGGCCTCCACGTCGTCGGCGGGAACGATAACGGTCATGCCGGGGATGACGCGCATGAGGGCGATATCCTCGCAGCACTGGTGCGTGGCGCCGTCCTCGCCCACCGAGATACCGGCGTGCGTGGCACCTATCTTAACGTTAAGGTGCGGATAGCCGATGGAGTTGCGGACCTGCTCAAAGGCGCGGCCAGCGGCAAACATGGCAAAGGTGCTCGCGAAGGCGACGCGGCCGGTGGTCGCGATACCGGCGGCAACACCCATCAGGTTGCTCTCGGCAATGCCCACATCGAAGAAGCGGTCGGGGCAGGCTGCCTTAAACTTGCCGGTCTGCGTGGCGGCGGCCAGATCGGCGTCGAGGACCACAAAGTCGTCGTGCTCGTTGGCGAGCTCGACGAGGGCCTCGCCGTAGCTTACGCGCGTGGCGATTTTCTTGACGTCTGCCATCCTAGAGCTCCTCTCCGGCGGCCGTGAGCTCTGCCATGGCCTGCTCAAACTGTTCATCGTTGGGGGCCTTGCCGTGCCAACCCACCTGGTTCTCCATAAAGGAAACGCCCTTGCCCTTGGTGGTCTCGGCGATGATGGCGGTCGGCTGACCCTTGGTGGCGCGGGCCTCGGCAAAGGCGGCGCGGATCTGATCGAAATCGTTGCCGTCGGCGAGCTCCACCACGTGGAACTTGAAGGCGCGGAACTTGTCGGCGAGCGGCATGGGGTCGTTGACCTCCTCGACGGGGCCGTCGATCTGCAGGCCATTGTGGTCGACGATCACGCAGAGGTTGTCAAGCTGCTGGTTGCCAGCAAACATGGCAGCCTCCCAAACCTGGCCCTCCTCGCTCTCGCCGTCGCCCAGCAGGGCGTAGGTGCGGTAAGTATCCCCCCAGTGCTTGGCGGCAACGGCCATGCCCACGGCGGCGGAGATGCCCTGGCCGAGCGAACCGGTGGACATATCGACGCCCGGGGTGTCGTTCATGTTGGGGTGACCTTGCAGGTGGCTGCCGATGTGGCGCAGCGTCTCGAGATCCTCCTTGGGGAAGAATCCGCGCTCGGCGAGCACGGCGTACAGACCAGGCGCGCAATGACCCTTGGAAAGCACGAAGCGATCGCGGTCGGCCTTGCGGGGGTCGGCCGGGTCGACGTTCATTTCCTCAAAGTACAGATAGGTCATGATGTCGGCAGCGCCGAGCGAACCGCCCGGATGGCCGGACTTGGCAGCGTGCACGCCGGTGACGATGCCCTTCCTTACCTCGTTGGCAACCTTTTTGAGCTCTTCGTCGCTCATTGTGCCTTCCTTTCATCCTCTTAAGACAAGATGCGCACGGCACGGAAAGGTAGTCCCAACACAGCCGCGATGCACGTACGTCATTCATTATGCTGGAAACTGGAAGCTTTACCAGAGTATTTATCATTATTTGAACAATTGAGCAGGCAGAACCGCTGATGAAACGGTTTATCAATGTGAACGTCTTTTGGATGGAACGCAGTCGGCCCTACGCGTTAATGTCCTTGAATCCCTCACCGAAGGTTTCCGTAACGTCGGCGACCGTCACAATGGCGTGAGGATCGCGCTCGCGCACGATCGTTTTGAGGGTGTTGAGTTCGCGGCGGCTCACAATGACCATGATCACCGGCTTCTCGGCACCCGAGTACATGCCGGTCGCCCTAAACTTGGTGCAGCCGCGACCCAGGCCATACATGATGTCGGCCGCGATATCGGGAAACTTGTCCGAGATGATGAGCACCATACGGCGCCTGTTGCCGCCGTCGACCACGGCATCGATCACGTAACCGCTAATGACCATCGAAAGGCCCGCATACAGCGCGTTTTCGACCGAAAAGACCGGGGCCGACAGCGCGCACACGGCAACATCGATCGCCATGACGGTGGAGCCAACCGGCAGCGATGTATTGCGCGAGATGATCTGGCCGATCGTGTCGGAGCCGCCGGTGTTAGCACCGGCGCGCAACACCATGCCATAGCCGATGCCCGTGATGATGCCGCCCCACATAGCGGGCAGCATCAGATCGGCATGTGCCAGCGGCGCCACAAACGGAGCGAACAGGTCGGTGAAGAAGCCCAGCAGCACAAAGCCCGTCGCCGTCTGGACCACGTAGAACATGCCCCCCTCGCGCATAACGACCAGCAGCAGCAAGGCATTCATCACGATGGTTTGAATACCGACAGGCAGCGAGATGCCATGCGAGGCGCCGACCGCCTGGATAATCGTGGCGAGACCCGTAACGCCGCCGGCAGCAAGACCGTTGGGAATCAAAAACAGATCCGTCGCGATAGCTGCCAGGGCGCAGCCAAACATGATCTTGGGCAAGTCATGAAAGAAGTTCAGCGAAAGAATGCGCTTGATGTCCAGACGATATGCCATGCTGCCTCCCTCAAAAAAGCGCACCCAAACGAGTGCGCTTTGAACTTCTTACTGTATTCGATTCTACCGATTCACCGAGCAAATACCACCCCCTGCGAAGTGTTTGCATCGACCCGGAGCCAACCATGTGCCTAGGCGTCCGAGCCTTCCGCACCGGCGTTGCCGGTAGCCCAACGGTGATAGCCAATTACAAACGGATCCAGATCGCCATCGTCAAGAACGGCCTCGACATTGCTGGTCTCCACACCCGAGCGCAGGTCCTTGACCATCTGATACGGGTAGAGCACGTAGCTGCGAATCTGGTTACCAAAACCGATCGTGGTCTTGGGTCCACGAATCTCGTCGAGCGCCTCGGCGCGCTTCTCGAGCTCGATCTCGTACAGACGGGCCTTGAGAATCTGCATGCACGCGGCCTTGTTTTGAATCTGGCTGCGCTCGTTTTGGCAAGTGACAACGATGCCGCTGGGAAAATGCGTCACGCGTACGGCGGAGTCGGTGGTGTTGACGCCCTGTCCGCCCGGGCCGCTCGCGTGATACACGTCCACGCGGATATCGTCGGGACTGATCTCGATGTCGATATCGTCAGGCAGCACGGGGATGACCTCAACGCCGGCAAACGTGGTCTGGCGGCGCTTCTTGTCGTCGGTGGGGCTAATGCGCACCAGACGGTGGACGCCGGCCTCGGCGCGCAGCATGCCAAACGCGTCCTTACCCTCGACGGTAAAGGTCGCACGGTCGATGCCGATGACCTCGGCTGCGGGGCAGTCGTTAATGGTGACCTTCCAGCCGCGACGCTGGCAGTACTTCATGTACATCTTGAAGAGCATGAAGGTCCAGTCCTGCGCCTCCAGGCCGCCCTGTCCGGGCTTGATGGTCACAATCGCGTCGCCGTGATCGAACTCACCGGTAAACCAACTCGAAAGCTCGAGCTCGTCGATAGCGCGGGCCAGGCGTTCTGCCGTAGCGGCAGCCTCCTCGCGCAATGCGGCGGCATCGGGGTCGTCGCCCATCTCCTCGGCAAGCTCCAGCGCCGCGCGGGCGTCAGATAGCTCGCCGCGCGCGGTATCCACGGCAGCGATATCTTCTTTGGCGCGAGCGATCTCCTCCATGGTGGCGCGAGCGGCGTCGGCGTCATCCCAAAAGCCGGGGGCCACGCTTTTGGCCTCGAGCTCGGTCACGCGCGTGCGCTTCTCGTCCAAATGAAGATACGACTCGACCTCGCCGAGCCGGTCCGCAAACGCGTCCAGCTCGGCGGGCGTTACCTCTAAAGCCTCGGCCATTAACGATTCCTGCCGTGGCAGTACTTGAACTTCTTGCCGCTGCCGCAGGGGCAAAGGTCATTGCGGCCAACGTTGACGTACGGATCGTCGCTCTCGTCCTTGCGGTAGGTGGTCACCTTGCCACCGTTGTTGACGGCAGCCGGGCCTCCCTGGACGGCCGTACGGGCCTGCACCTGTGCCTGCTTGCGCAGCACCGAGTTGCCGTTATCGCCATCGACATCGGCGGGGCCGGAGAAGCGCGCGCCCTCGAGCGCGGGGTCCTCCTTGTGCTCCACGGCGTGCGGGGCGGCCTTGATCTCGATGCGCAGGACGGTGCGCAGGTAATCCTCATACATGGTGTCGACGAGCATCTGGAAGGCACCATAAGCCTCGGTCTTGTACTCGACCAGCGGGTCGCGCTGACCAAAGCCGCGCAGTCCGATACCAGTCTTGAGGTAGTCCATCTCCTGCAGGTAGTTCATCCAGCGGGTATCGATGACGCGCAGCATGACCTGGGTGTTGAGCTCGCGCATGAGGTCCTCGCCCAAGCGCTCGGCCTTCATGTTGTAGCACTTCTCGACGTAGGCCAGGACATCGGCAGCCAGGGCCTCAAAGTCCTCGTCGGGGAACTTCGGCGTATCGATATGCCCGGTGAGCTCCACGACCCACTTGCGCAGGCCCTCGAGATCGCGCTCGCCATCGTGGCTGTCCTTGGTGCAGAACTCCTGCACGCAGCGGTACACGGTGTCGTGCATGACCTCGGTGATATGGTCGGTCAGATCCTTGCCGTCCAGAATCTTGTTGCGCTCGGCGTAGATGACCTGGCGCTGCTTGTTCATGACGTCATCGTACTCGAGGACGCTCTTGCGCATGGAGAAGTTGATGCTCTCGACCTTGTGCTGGGCGCTCTCGACGGCCTTGGAGATGATCTTGTGCTGGATGGGCATGTCGTCGCCCATGTCGGCGGTGACCATCATCTTGGAGACGCGGTCCATCTTGTCGCCGCCGAACAGGCGCATGAGGTCGTCCTCGAGCGACAAGTAGAACTGAGTCTCGCCCGGATCGCCCTGACGACCGGAGCGGCCGCGCAGCTGGTTGTCGATACGACGGGACTCATGGCGCTCGGTGCCGATGACGGTCAGGCCGCCGGCGGCAAGCACGCGCTCGCGCTCGGCCTTGCAGGTCTCCTTGGCCTCGGCGTTAAACTGCTCGAGCTGCTCGGGCGTCACGTCCTCCATGGTCAGGCCCTCGTACTCAAGGCGCTCGCGCACCAGCTCGTCGGGGTTGCCACCCAGCAGAATGTCGGTACCACGACCGGCCATGTTAGTAGCGATGGTCACGGCGCCGTAGCGTCCGGCCTGGGCAACGATATGAGCCTCGCGCTCGTGATGCTTAGCGTTGAGGACCTCGTGCGCGATGCCGCGCTTGGTAAGGGCGGCCGACAGCTTCTCGGAGCTTTCGATGGAGACGGTGCCCACCAGGACCGGCTGGCCCTTGGCGTGACGTCGCTCGACGTCGTCGGCAACGGCGTTGTACTTGGCCTGGATGGTGCGGTACACCAGATCCTCGTGGTCAACACGCTGAACGGGCTTGTTGGAGGGGATGACCTCGACGGGCAGCTTGTAGATCTCGCGGAACTCGGCGTCCTCGGTGAGTGCCGTACCGGTCATGCCGGAGAGCTTGTCATACAGGCGGAAGTAGTTCTGCAGGGTGATGGTGGCAAGGGTCTGGTTCTCCTCGCGCACGAGCACGCCCTCTTTGGCCTCGATGGCCTGATGCAGGCCCTCGGAGTAGCGGCGGCCTTCCATGATGCGACCGGTGAACTCGTCGACGATCTTGACCTCGCCGTTAGTGACCACGTACTGCTTGTCGCGATGGAACATGTACTGAGCCTTCAGCGCCTGCTGCAGGTGGTTGACCAGCTGGCCCGAAAGGTCGGCATAGATGTCCTCGATGCCCAGGCGGCGCTCGATCTTCTTAAGACCGCGCTCGGTGGCGGCGATGGTGTGCTTGGCCTCGTCCATGACGTAGTCGCCCGTGGGCTCGACGTCCTCGGTGGCGGTGAGCATGTCGTGCGACACGTCCTCACCGCGCTCCAGGCCGCGCACGGCACGCGCGAAGTCCTTGTAGGTGCTGGCGGACTTGGTGCCGGCGCCCGAGATGATGAGCGGCGTTCTGGCCTCGTCGATCAAGATGGAGTCGACCTCGTCGACGATGGCGTAATGGTGGCCGCGCTGTACGCGCTGCTCGGGGCGGGTGACCATGTTGTCGCGCAGGTAGTCGAAACCGAACTCGGAGTTGGTGCCGTAGGTGACGTCTGCCTGGTAGGCCGGGCGCTTGAGTTCGAGCGGCATGTTGTTCTGGAGCAGACCGACGGTCATTCCCAGGTACTTGTAGATGCGGCCCATCCACTCGGAGTCGCGCTTTGCCAGGTAATCGTTGACAGTAACGACATGCACGCCCTTGCCAGCGATAGCGTTGAGGTAGCCGGCCAAGGTGGAGACCAGGGTCTTGCCCTCGCCGGTCTTCATCTCGGCAATGTGGCCCTCGTGAAGCGCCATGGCGCCGATAAGCTGTACATCAAAGTGACGCATGCCCGTGATGCGCTTTGAAGCCTCGCGCACGGTGGCAAAAGCCTCGGGGAGCATATCGTCGAGCGACTCGCCGTTGGCGTATCGCTCGCGGAACTTATCGGTCTGGGCGCGGAGCTCCTCCTCGGTCATCTTCTCAAACTGGGGCTCAAGACCGTTGATCTCGTCGACGATCTTGTAGTAGCGCTTCAGGTCCTTATCGGATCCAAAGGACAGCAGCTTTGACATGAATCCCATGTGGTTTTCCTTTTTGGCCATCGCCCACGCCGTGCAGCTGCGGGCGAGCTAAACACAGATGATTGTACTTTAGCCAAACAAGGCGCGGCCTATACGGTCGACCTCGACCGCCACGTAATAACTATGACCAACCTGCCACAATGGGACAGGTTTATTTTGGCAAGTTTTATCTGAGCAAACGCCGTCTCTCTGCCATTTGGTGCCACGGGGACAGGTTAGCTTGCACCAATAAAAAGAAAAGGGCCGCGCACCCAAACGGATGCACGGCCCTTATGCCATGAATGCGAGCGATTCCTCGGCGAGCTATTTACTCAGCAGCCTCGGTGGTCTCGGCCTCGGCAGCGGCCTCCTCGACGGGAGCCTCTGCGGGAGCCTCGGCGGCCTGCTTGGCAGCCTCCTCGGCAAACTTAGCAGCACGCTTGGCCTTCTCGGCAGCCTTAGCCTCAGCGGCGGCCTTGCGAGCGGCCTCGGCCTCAGCAGCCTTGGCAGCCTTGGCAGCCTTGGCCTCCTCGGCCTTCTTGAGCTGGGCGGCAGCGGCGCCACCGAACTTGTCGGCGAAGCGCTGG